>JALWSS010000138.1 GCA_026993525.1 Saprospiraceae bacterium | reverse complement strand
CATTGGGAACGAATGGAGTAGATGAAGGAATCTCACCTGTCAACATTTATCCGAATCCGGCTGGAGATTTTATTGTCATAACACAATCACCAGAAATGGAATATAAAAAGGCAAGCCTTTTTGATGTCAATGGCAAATTAATACTGACTGGTTTTCCTCTTGAACAAACTCAACAAAAGATCAAACTTCCGAAACTGCCAGACGGTGTTTATTTGTTGAAGCTGATGGGCAAGGATAGGATATACACGAAGAAACTTGTTTTAAATTCCAGCTACTGAAATCTCAAATTTAGGGATGAGGGATGCAAGGGCTAACACGCTCCCAAACTCTACACTCTTAACCCTACACCCTACACTATCGCGAAGGCTTGAACCTGGCCCCTTCTACGATGGCCTGGGCGTCATCCATTGTGATCAACTCCTGGAGCGTGGTTTGCGGGTTGCGCTCCATGTAGGCTTCAACAATCTTGTAACCAAGGTAGGACCCGGTTCTTCCCGGTGCCTCATCGGGCATTCCCGGGGAGTTCGGGCTGTATTCGACGTATTTTCTGAAGCTGCCCCAATCGGTTGAATAAAGCAGGTTTTCCGTCAGAAAATAAGCCCACAGATTGGCCTCGTTGTCGCGGCACCAATCCATCTGCGGTTTTGAGAATTCGAAAATCACCGTATCAGGCGCATGGGGCAGCAGCTTTTCCATTAGGTAAAGCTCCTTCCCGTTGTGGATCATGTGGTCAATCATCCGGCTGCCCTTAGCTTCTCCGAGGAGGTCCTGCACCAGCATTTTCACACAGCGCATCACCAAATGGTCCTTGTTGTAGGTCCGGGTGAGATAATTGGAGAAATTGGGATTGCCGGGGTTGTAAAGCAGGTAGGGGTAGTCTTCTCCCAAAAAGAAATCCAGACCTACGGCAATGTCATTTTCCCCGTACAGGAACCCCGCAATGGTGTACTCTGACAGGTAAGTGACCACCTCCTTTGGCGGGGTTTGTTCCGGAAAATAGTAACGGTAAAATTTGATGGCCTGCTCCATGTCCTTTTCAAACCAGGCAAGGTCCGGAAACACGGTCTGCACCGTATCGTAAAGCTTTCGTACCCGTTCGTCCACAACAAAACCTTTGATGTATGCTTCGGCGCCTTCGGGCGCAATTCCCGGATCGTTGGCGCCCATGATCTGGTTGAAAAAGATGTCGCTGAATTCAGGGTACTGCTGCTCCAGCCTTTGCAAGGCCTCTCCAAAACGAAGGGTATCGGCATTGAACAGGTCCTGCTCGAAACGCTTTATTTCCACATCCGCTTCAACGCCGCTCACGTCGGGAATATCTTTACCTTTGCCGCACTCACATGCCTGCGTCAGTGCAATCAGGATCAGCAAAAGAAACAGAAGGTTTTTCACGTTTATCAGGTGTTTTAGGAACATGCTGATGATTTTCTTGTGAGGTGAATTGGATTCTTTTTCCAAATGACTGATCCGTGTCCCGGAATCAGGTCGCAAAAGTAGCCGAATCAGGCATGACGGCAGTACACTTGAACAAAGCCCCGTAGTCATTGCGGATAACCACAAAAACTAACTCGAATACTGATGAAAAGAATTGTTGCAATTGCCACATTTTGCTTCTTCCTCGGAGCTGCGCTCCAGGCTCAAACCACTGATCTGAGGCTGGGTTTCCAGGTCAGCCCCAGTTTTTCGTTCATGGGCACCGATGACAACCTGATCAACAGCAACGGCACCAACCTCGGACTAAAACTGGGAATGGTTGCAGAAATGTATTTCCAGGAGAATTATGCCTTTATCACTGGCCTTGGATTCGCTTTCAACAGTGGTGGCACCTTGCGCCACGAGCAGGGTGGCCAGATCTGGACACGCTCCGAATTGCCACAGGGCGTTGACCCTACCTTCTTCCCCGGCGTTGATTTGAAATACGGCATCCAGTACGTCGAAATTCCCTTCGGCCTCAAGTTCAGAACCAACTCTTTTGGTTACCTCAGATACTGGGCAGAAATCCCGGTCATCACCCTGGGTTTCCGTTCTCAGGCTCGTGGTGCCATTATGCAGGCCGGTATTAACGAAGACAAGATCATCATCAAAAAAGAAGTCGGCGCACTGGCACTTTCCTGGGGCCTCGGCGGTGGCGTGGAGTACGAACTCAGCCCCAACGCTTCTTTGGTGGGCGGTATCAACTACCAGCGCATTTTCACCGATGTAACCAGAGACGTTGCCGACGATGATTCCAAAGGTTACACCAACCACCTCATCTTGCGGATAGGAGTGATGTTCTAGTAGAGACGTTGCACCGCAACGTCTACACCGGTTTCCGTTGAGAGAAGTTCAGAGAAGTTGAGAGGGGTTGAGGGAAGCACTGACCTAACCTCTCACAACGACTGAGGGCACTTCGAAAAGTGCCCTCAGTTCCTCATCCGCCGGCTGGCGGATCAGTTCTTCCCCCGATGCCGATTATTATCGGCACGGGGCTCAGTTCCTCAATTCCTCAGTTCCTCACTTCCTCAGTTCCTCAGTTCCTCAGTTCCTCAATTCCTCATTTCCTCACTTTTCCGTTGCCAGCGGTGAGGTCAGGGCATCTACGGTTTCAATCATTCTGACCAGTTCGTTGCGGTAGCCGTTGGGGTCATTGCCGGTGGCACTGCGGGCCAGTTTGGCGGCGCTGGCGTAGGTTGCATTGCCTTTGAATTCGGAGTTGCGGAGCAACATGCCGAACTCGGCCACGGCAGCTGCGAAGCGGAAGTTTTCGCTACTGTTTTTGCCGGTGGAATCCAGTACGGGAAAATCCCTTTGCCGGCTCTTTTTGCCTTCGGGGGCTTTCCAGCGCACCTTTACGGTCAGCAATTCATCAGAGCCTGCGGCTCCTTTTGAGGGGGACGTTTGCTGGTATTTCAGCTCATCGATATCGGCCAGCAGGTCTGTTTTCACACCGGCAGGAATGATCTCGTAAAGTGCCGTTACCCTGTGGCCGCTACCCATTTCCCCGGCGTCTTTTTTGTCATCTTTAAAATCTTCGCTTCGCAACATCCGGTTTTCGTAACCGATCAGGCGATAGCCCTGTACCCTGGCGGGGTTGAATTCCAATTGCAACTTTACGTCTTTGGCGATGGTGTACATGGTTCCGCCAAACTCTTCCACCAGCACTTTTTTGCTCTCGCTAATGTCATCTATGTAATAGTGGTTGCCGTTTCCGCTGTCGGCCAGCTTTTGCATTTTATTGTCCTTGTAGTTGCCCATGCCGTAGCCGAGCACCGTCAGGAAAATGCCCGACTCCCTTTCTTTTTCGATGATACGGACCAGCTCGCCATCGCTGCTCACGCCGATGTTGAAATCCCCATCCGTTGCCAGGATCACGCGGTTATTTCCTCCTTCGGCAAAATTTTCACGGGCGGTTTGATAGGCCAGTTTGATGCCTGCAGCCCCTGCGGTAGAGCCACCTGCTTCCAGTGCATCAATGGCGCTGACGATTTTCTGGCGGTCGTTGCCGGGGGTGGAAGGAAGCACCAGCCCGGCTGCTCCGGCATACACCACCATGGCCACGCGGTCTTGTGGGCGGAGTTGGTTCACCAACAGTTTCAGTGAAGCCTTTACCAATGGCAGCTTGTTGGGAGCCTGCATGCTGCCCGAAACATCAATCAGGAAGACCAGGTTGGCCGGCGGCAGGTTTTCGGGTGTCAGCACCTTGCCCTGAAGACCAATGAGCATGAGCTTGTGCTCCGGCTTCCAGGGGCATTCGTTCAGTTCAGTGCTTACGGTGAAGGGCATTTCGCTGTTGGCTTCCGGCCGGGGGAAGTCGTAATTGAAGTAATTGACCATTTCTTCGATTCGCACGGCGTCGGGGGGCGGCATTTGCCCGTTTTTGATGAAGCGGCGGACGTTGCTGTACGAAGCCGCATCCACGTCAATGGAAAAGGTGGAGAGTGGATTGTCGCGCACTGCCAGAAAGCGGTTCTCCACGATGTGGTCGTAATCTTCGGTGTTCCAGTTGGGTTCGGTTTCCAGGTAGGCATTGCCGGAAGGCGAGGAAAAATGATCGGCCGCACAACCTGCCGGCAGGATGGCCATTGCGGTAGTGATTTGCTTTGTTCTCGTTCTGACTTTTTTGCCGGTTACCACCACTTCGGTCAGTGCCTCCTGGTTTGTTTCGAGAATTACACTTACAGGGTTGCCTTCGCAAACATTGCTGACCGCTTTGGTTTTGAAACCGGTGTAAGAGAATTCGAGTGTGGCGCAGGGGTCTGCCACCATCAGTTCAAAGGTGCCGTCAATGTCGGTGATGGTGCCCATCGAGGTGCCTTTGACCAGCACGTTGACAGCAATCAGCGGGTTGCCTGTTTCGTCGTAAACGGTGCCGGTGAGTTTGTGCAGTTGTTGCGGCAGCGAAAGGGAAAATGCGGTGAGGAGGAGGGCCACGGTTGCCAAAAATGTTGTTTTCATGACGGGTGCAATTTGATTTGTGAAAAAAGGTTTGACTCCTCTCAGATGCACCCACCGCAAAACAGTACACACGGCCGGCGAAAAAAAGTCCAAAACACAGCTCCCGCATTTTCCATATTTTGCGAGCGAATTCCATTTTTTCCCCGCAAATGCTGAGGTTTTTTAAAAGACATGAGAAAACTTACACCGATGAGGAACTGGTACGCCTGTACCGGGAGGAAGCTGATGTCAACCACCTCGGCATGCTTTACGAGCGCTACATAGAGTTGGTTTACGGTGTTTGCCTGAAGTATTTCAAGAACCAGGTGAAGGCCGAAGATGCCGTCATGGCCATTTTCGAAGAGCTGGTGCACAAGCTCCGCAAGCACGAAGTGCGGGATTTCAAACCCTGGCTGCACACCGTGGCCAGGAACCATTGCCTCATGCAATTGCGCAAAAAAGAACCCCTGCGAATCGCTTTTGAAGACATGGCTCCTTCCATGCTGGCCATGCTTGTGCAATCTGCTGAAGCAGCGCATCCACAAAGCGGCGCCCCGGAAAACGGACAAGCGGGCCCGTTGAAGGACTGCCTCGAAAAGCTGCCCCCCCGCCAACTCGATTGTATCCGGCAATTCTATTTTGGCGAAGCCAGCTACAAAGAAATCGCCGGGGAATTGAACCTGCCTCTGGGAATGGTTCGCTCGCACATTCAAAACGGACGCAGGAACCTGCGCCTGTGCCTCGAAAAGAAAGGAATAAAATCAATGGATCAATTGACAGACCGGGAATGAAAGAAACTGCAAATGAACACGGCTGGTTGGACCTGCTGAGAAAATGGCTCAGCGGCGACGCCACTCACCACGATGAGGCGGAAATGGAAACCCGCGCCCGTTCGGATGAGTTTCTGGCAGAAGCCATCGAGGGCTACCGGGAGTTTCCCGACGATGACCACCAATGGCACCTGGACAATATCCGCGAGCGGTTGTTCCGACAAAAGAAAAAGCGCACACCACTTTTGATCTACCTGCCACGGGTGGCGGCAGCAGTGCTGGCACTGGCGGCGGCCTGGTGGCTGCTGACCCCACTGCTCAGCCCGGATGGGGCGGAATTGGCGCAAGCCGAAGAAACATTAACAGAACAAATCCGGAAGGAAACAGACCTGAAAACAAATGAAGCAGAAGAATTTTTTCCTTCGGAACATGAGGCTCTAAGAATTGAGGATGAGGCGTTGACAGAATCAACAATACCTCCTTCGGTAAATGAGGACACCCAAAATGCCGCTGCTGACGAACCTATGCCTGATGAATCCATCGCTGACAATGCCGGGGCTCCGGCAAGACGCACTCCTGAAACAACCTTGCTGCCACCGGCGGCTGCCAATGTTGAAGACCAGACCGACACTGCCGCCCCTGCCCTCAGCACCGGAGAAATGGTTACTCTGAATGCTCCTGTTGAAATCGAAATAAAAGGCAGGGTACTGGATGCTGATTCCGGTGACCCGCTCATCGCCGCTGCTGTTCAGGTAATGGGCACCGATGCAGGAACGGTGACCGATGTGGATGGCAGTTTCACCGTTTCCGTTCCGGAAAAAAATGCTCGCTTGCTGGTTTCATACACAGGGTACCAAACAGAGGAAGTGCTTGTAAATCAGGAAAGGGCGATAACAGTTCGCTTGCAACCGGCCGCGGACGAATTGAGCGAAGTGGTGGTAACCGGAATGAAAGCAGCCAAAAAAACCAAAAGAATTGCTTCGGCATCACAGGTAGTGCCTGGCCACAGCCCCGAACCTAAAGGCGGCTGGAAAAAGTGGGAGCGCTACCTGCGCCGGAAATTGAAGTATCCGGATGAGGCCCGCTCAAAAGGAATCACCGGGGTGGTAAGCCTCCGCTTTAAGGTTGGCGAAGATGGAAAACCTTCTGACATTACCGTCGTAAAAAGCCTCGGAAGCGGCTGCGATGAAGAAGCCATCCGGCTGCTGAAAAACGGTCCGAAATGGCAACCCCCGGGACCCGCCAGTGTCTCCATCAGATTTGAATGAAAAAAACAGTCAAAAAACGAAAGACCCCACCCACTCGAGGCCCCGCGGGCGCCGTCCCGGACTTGATTCGGGAGTCCGGCGTCAAACCAAGCCTCTGCATAATCGGTTGTGGCACCCTGGGCTCCTACCTCATCCGGCGGCTGCTGGACCTTCACGGTGATGCTGTGGAAATCATTGCTGTGGAAATGGGCGGGCGCAGGATACGCAACGAGGAGGAGATGGGCGTGGCCGCCGATGCCGGCAACACCCACGTTGCGAGTCACGGGCGCTATTTCGGGCTGGGTGGCACCTCGGCCCGGTGGGGTGGGCAGGTGCTTTTTTTTGACGAAAGAGACAATCCGCAAAACGACCCCACCTGGTCGGAGATCATCCGCATCAACCAAAGGCACCGCCGCACCGTTTTGGAGCAATTGCTCGGCAACACAGCCCGCTCCATTGAATTCAATCCGGATGTTGCCCACAGCGAGTTGTCAACAAAGCTCAAAACCGGCATCTGGCTGAAATACAGCCACCGGAACCTGTATAAACGACTGGTGAAACCGCTGCGCAAGCGGATTCGACTCATTACCGGGCGCCGGATCGTCGGCTTTCAAATGGAGGAGGGCCAGGTAAATGCAGTGGTGCTGAAAACAGCAGATGGCCTGACCGAAACCCTGCCCGCCGATCGGTTTTACCTCACCACCGGAGCATTGGAATCATGCAGGCTGTTGCTGAAGGTTCAATCCAGTTATCCCCCGCTCCGGAACATGCCCATCGGCAAAAACTTTGGCGATCACATATCCACCGAACTGTTCGTGGTACATGGTGCCCGGCCGCAATTGGACGGCATAGATTTCACTCCCAGGGTGGTGAATGGCAGCCTGGTGACCAAACGCCTGGTCGCCGTTGCCGGCAATGGCATGGTGGGCTTTGTCCACTTCGTATTCAACAAAGACATCCGGGCCTTCAGGTTCCTGAAAGAAATGCTCTTCGGGAAAATGAGCACGAAAATCGGCCTCAGAGACTTGTTGCAGGGGGCGGGATTTCTCTTCCGTTTTGCCTGGGGCATGCTGGTGAAAAAGCGGCTCTGGGTGCATCCGGAGCAGTGGAGCGTTCAGCTGGACATGGAGCAGGCAGTGCCCAACAGCAACTCGCTGGAACTGACACTGCAACCAGACAGGTACGGCGAGCCGGCGCTCAAAATCAACTGGGAAATATGCGAAGAAGATAAAAAGGCCATTGCCGACGTGCGCAGCCGGGTGGAGGCCATATTGCAAAGAAACAAGCTCAATTACACCGCCAAATACGACCCGGCCGTTCCCGGCAACAAAGTGGAAGACGTGTACCACCCCGTCGGTTGCCTGCCGGTGGGTGAGGTGCTTTCCATGACCGGCAAAGTGAACGCCATCGCCAACCTCTGGCACTTTTCCACGGCCATGCTGCCGGCAGCCCGCTCGATCAACCCCACGGCCGCCGTGATGTGCCACATTGAAGAACACCTTCAGAACGAATGGCCCCCTCAGGATTTTTGAAGTTCCATCAGCACGCCATTTCCCTTTTCCTTCGGCAAAATGTCGTCCAGCCATTGCATCGGCAGAGCCGGTAACACCAGCGGCAAAGCAAGCGGCAGCAAAAGCCACGAAAGGGTGCCCGCATTGCCCGCCAGCATCAGCCAGGTGTTGTACCATTCGTTGGCCAGGATGCCCGCCGGGCCGTTGGCCAATCGTTGAGAACTAATTTCAAATCCGGCAGCCCGGCATTTTTCCCGAAGGGTGTCAATGGTCCAGGCCTTCTTCTTCTTTTGCTTTTCGTCGTAATGGCCGAATCGCTTTTTCAGCCGGCCATACCAGGGCATCATTCGCCTGTTGTTGATCGGTACATAGAGCAGCAACGTGCCGGAAGGTTTCAGGGCCTTGCAGAGGGCGTGCAAGCCTGCCTCGTCGTTTTCCAGGTATTGAAGCGTTCCGCAACAGAGGGCCAGGTCGTATTGCTCCTCCCAGGTCATGGTCTCAATTCTCGCGTTGATCAGTTTGGGCTGTTCACCCCCGGGCCACCGGGAGAAGTAGCGTTTTGCGAAGCAAATGTGCCCGTCCATTTTGTCCACTCCCGTAAAGTGCAACTCCGGGAATTTCCTCACAGCTCCGAACAGGTGTTGCCCGTCGCCAAAGCCGGCATCCAGCACCCGGGCACCGGCTTCCAGTTGCCGCAGGCGACGATGAAAAGCACGCCTGACGACCCTGTTGCGGGGGTGTACCAGCCAGTTCCACTTATGCAGAAGCCCAATGAGAAAAGGCCACCTGAGCAGGAACCCCGGGTAGCGGTGCTGCTGCAGTGAGTCGGAAAGGCGGTATGGCGGTGGATCTGACAATTATTAGGGTGTTTGGTTGCGAAGAATGCTTGAAAACTAATGTCAGCAAGGTTTGTTGTGTACGGGAATAAGGCGTACTTTTAGACCTTCACTCAAATTGAGCAATTATGAAAAGTGTTGAAATGACCAGATTTGATGCAAGATTAACCAAAGAACAAAAAGAGCTATTTGAATATGCCGCCAAATTAGGCGGATTTAGAAGTCTGACGGAGTTCATATTGAGGGCGGCTCAATTGAAGGCAGAAGAAATTGTGGAGAAACACAATCAAATCATAGCATCGAAAAATGACCAAAAGATCTTTTTCGATTACATAATGGAAGGGAAAGAACCCAATGAAGAATTAAAAGCTGCCTTTGAGGAATACAATAAATTGCTCTGAATGGACAGGTATTTAACAGAACCTCTCAATCCAGAACACAGAAGAGCAGACTTTACCTGTGGAATTCCATCGCTTGATAACTACATTCAGAAACAAGTTGGACAAGATATCAAGAGGAAACTGGCCGCTTGCTTTGTACTCAGCAATGAAAAAAATGAAATTAAAGGTTATTACACTTTGTCCAATGCCGGTATTACGAGAGAACAAATTCCCGAGAAAATCCGAAAGAAGTTACCAAGGGCCTATTATTCGCTTCCCGTAACCCTGCTGGGGCGATTGGCAGTCGATGAAAGATACAAAGGCCAGGGCCTGGGAAAATTATTGCTGATCGATTCCCTGAAAAGAGCTTTTGAGGCATCAGGAGTCATTGGATCCATGACGGTTGTGGTTGATCCGATCGATACAGAGGCGGTCAGTTTTTACCAGCGATTCGGATTCATCCAGTTACCGGACAGTGGAAAAATGTTTCTCCCCATGAAGACCATCGAGCTTCTGATGAGAGGCTCAGATGATCAGAAATGAATGCACTGTAAAAAGGCTATTTAATATTGGAGTTGTCCAGAGATGCCACGACTGGCCTTGAACCCCTCTCAACCCCTCCCAACCCTATCGATTACCCACAAATCCATCATTCCGGTTCTGAGAGCTCTGACTCATGAAGTAACCGATGCTTGAAAAAGCATTCTCCACCCCCATCAAACATCTTGAAACCCCTTGTTTCAACAAGGGGTTAGCGGATTACCCCCCAATCACATCAAACATCTTTACAGAGCATCAGCATCCATTTCAAGGCACATCCCGGATTTGGTGCTAAAGCTATTCCTGATGTGATGTTTTGAATAGAAGTTGGATGTGTGTAGGGGTACTGGCAAGATTCCCGCCGTTTAAACAGCGGGTTACAAGATGGCTGATGTCGCCACGGCTTATTAGCACAGCCAGGGCACCAGGGCATAAGAAGGATTTTTTTTCACATTCAATGAAGTCGGGTTGCAGAGGCACTTCCCGATGTGATGGGGATTTATGAGTAATCGGTAGCCCTCCCAACCCCTCTCAACACTTTCCCGGGAGTTTCATTCCTTTTTTCCTCCAATGTCTTTTCTACCGTGAAAGGACTATTTTAGCCGCTGCACTTTTGCGGATACTCTAAATGAGCTTTTATGATACAGCCCATTGTTTTTGTCGTCGTAACGATTGCGGCGTTTGGATTGGCCTTCGTGCAATACAGGCGCATCAGGCGCAACGTATTGCTGGGCCAGGATGAAGCCATCGGGGGGCCAAAGTCCCGGCGTTGGCGCAACATGCTGCTGGTGGCGTTTGGCCAGAAGAAGATGTTCAAGAACTGGATACCGGCCATTTTCCACCTGTTCATTTACGTTGCCTTTTTGCTGACGCAAATCGAACTGATCGAGATCCTGGTGGATGGCGTCACCGGGCACCACCGCATTTTTGCTGAGCCGCTGGGCGGCTTTTACACCTTTCTGATCAGCTTTATTGAAATTCTGAGCCTGCTGGCTTTTGTGGCCACGCTTGTTTTTCTTGCCCGTCGCAATTTGCTGAAGGTGCCCCGCTTCCACAAGCCGGAAATGAAAGGCTGGCCATTCACAGACGCCAACCTGATCCTATACGGTGAGATCCTGCTCATCATCGGCATTTTCAGCATGAACGGCGCTGACAAGGTATTGCAGTCTCTGGGGGCGGAGGGCTATCACCCAACCGGTGATTTTGCGGTGAGCAGCTGGCTGGGGCCTGCCCTGTTCGGCGGACTGGAAACAGGCACACTGATGGTCATTGAGCGCTTTGGCTGGTGGCTGCACGTGCTGGTGGTTTATGCGTTTCTGAACTACCTGCCCATCTCGAAGCACCTGCACATCTTGCTGGCCTTCCCCAACACCTGGTTCGCCCGCCTGACGCCACGGGGCCAGATGAAGAACATGCCCGAGATACAAAAAGAAGTGGCAGCGATGATGAACCCGGAAGCGGCTGCCTCATCGACAGAGCCGCAGGAAGAGACCATGCCCCTGTTCGGCGCCGGCGACGTGTTTCACCTCAGCTGGCGTGAGCTGCTGGCGGCATATACTTGCACGGAATGTGGCCGCTGCACCGCCGAATGTCCGGCCAATATCACCGGGAAAAAGCTGTCGCCTCGGAAGATCATGATGGATGTGCGGGACCGGCTGGAGGAGGTGTCCAAAAACATTGACAGCAAGGACCCGAAGTGCTTCCCCGAGAATCCGCAAACTCCACTGCCCAACAGGCTGGGTTACGACGACGGCAAATCGCTGTTTGACTACATCAGCCGGGAGGAGATCCATGCCTGCACCACCTGCAACGCCTGTGTGGAGGCCTGCCCGGTGTTGATCAATCCGCTGGATATCATTCTGCAATTACGCCGTTATGAGATACTGGTTGAGTCTTCCGGGCCATCCGACTGGCTGCCGCTGTTCAACAGCCTGGAAAATAGCCAGAGCGCCTGGGCCATGAGTAGCCCACGCGATGCCTGGAACCAGTAACCGAAATTTTGACGAAGAAAATCAAAAAGAAAAACCACCGATATGAACCGCATACCCACCATGGCCGAACTGGCCGCCGAAGGTCGCCAACCGGAAGTGCTCTTCTGGGTTGGTTGCGCTGGCAGTTTTGACGATCGCGCCCAACGGGTGACCCGGGCCTTTGCTGAGCTCTTGCAAAACGCCGGGGTGGATTTTGCCATTCTGGGACAGGAAGAAAGCTGCACAGGTGACCCCGCCCGCCGGGCCGGCAACGAGTTTCTGTTCCAAATGCTGGCGCAGCAAAACGTGGCCGTATTGAATATGTACGGGGTGAAAAAAATAGTGACGGCCTGCCCGCATTGTTTCAACACCCTGAAGAATGAGTATCCGGTGCTGGGTGGCAATTACGAGGTGGTGCACCACACGCAGTTTCTACTTCAGCTTCTGAAAGAAGGCCGGCTGAAAGTGGAGGGCGGCAGCTTCAGGGGAAAGAAGATCACCTACCACGATTCCTGCTACCTGGGGCGGGTGAACGGAGAATACGAGGCTCCCCGGGCATTGCTGGAAGCACTGGATGCCGACCTCGTTGAAATGAAACGCTGCCGGACCAAAGGCCTCTGTTGCGGGGCCGGTGGCGCACAGATGTGGAAAGAGGACGAGCCCGGCGATAAACGAATCAACGTGGAACGGGCCGAAGAAGCACTGGAAACCGGGGCCGCTGTGGTAGCTTCCAATTGCCCCTTCTGCCTCACCATGATCTCTGACGGGGTGAAAGCCAAAGACAAGCAGGACGAAGTATTGGTGTACGATCTGGCGGAGTTGATCCTGAACAGCAAATAGCACTGGCTCAACCAGCCGGAGATATTGGTGTTAACATTGAAATTCATCTGCTATGAAAGAACTCGCTTCGCAACCATTCTCCAGGATTGATATTGAAAGGTTGGCTCGCTTCGCAAAAGCACTTTCTCATCCAACCAGGATCCAAATCCTCCAGTTGCTCAACAACCAAAGTTGTTGTTATACAGGGGATTTGGTGGATGTTTTGCCCATCGCCCAGTCCACCATTTCGCAGCACCTCAAAGAGTTGAAAGAAGCGGGTTTGATCCAGGGCGAAATCTCTCCACCGAAAACAAGGTATTGCATCAACAGGGAGAACTGGAAATTGGCTCAGGAGGCCTTCAATGACATGTTTGATTCCTTAAAGTGACCATTGTCACTTTTTTTTGATCCAACCTTATCGTTCATTTGCGATAAACTATAAAACATGCAAATCATGAAGAATGTAAAAGTGTTGGGTACAGGATGCCCGAAGTGCAAGAAGACCATTGCCATTGTGGAAGAAGTAATCAATGAAAAAGGTCTTGAAATGAATGTGGAAAAAGTGGAAGACATCATGGATATCATGAAGTACAACGTGATGTCAACTCCTGCAGTGGTTTTGGGAGACGAAGTGGTCATCAAGGGAAGGGTTCCGACAAAATCTGAAATAGAACAGCTTCTACAGGCTTAAAATTTACAGCCATGTTTGAATGGATACAGGAAATGGCCGATTGGCTGACCTATGGTATTTTTTCACTGGAGCCGGAAACCAGGCTTGCCGAAGCTGTAAATTTTTTCATTTATGACAGTGTGAAGATATTGTTGTTGCTGGTCCTGGTCATTTCATTTATGGGTGTTATAAACAGCTATTTCCCGGTTGACAAGGTTCGGAATTTTCTTTCCCGAAACAAGTTGTATGGCCTGGAATTTTTCATGGCATCGGCGTTTGGTGTAGTCACACCCTTTTGTTCCTGTTCCTCTGTTCCTCTGTTTATTGGTTTTGTCAGAGGGGGCATACCCCTGGGAGTGACGTTTGCTTTTTTAGTTACCTCACCGTTGGTCAATGAAGTTGCCATTGGTCTTTTCGTCGGATTATTTGGGTTGAAAATGACCATCATTTATGTATCCAGTGGAGTGATTTTAGGAATGACTTCCGGAGCTATATTGAGCAAGTTAAGGCTGGAGCGATTCCTGACTCCGTGGGTAAAAGAAGTATTGGCCCAGGCTGCAAGGGAAGAGGAGGAGTTTCAGGCTGAGCAAACACCCTTTCTTCAACGACTTCCCGTAATCCGGAATGAAGTGTTCAAGATTCTCAAAGGAGTGGTGCCATACGTTCTGGTCGGAATTGCAATTGGAGGTTTCATGCATGGATATATTCCCGAGGGATTTTTTGAAAAATATCTGAGCAAGGATAATTGGCTGGCTGTTCCACTTGCCACAGTTTTGGCTGTGCCCATGTATAGCAATGCTTCCGGTATATTGCCAGTGGTACAGGTGCTGGTTCACAAAGGTGTATCTATCGGTACGGCCATTGCATTTATGATGGGTGTTGTGGGCTTGTCATTGCCGGAGGCTATGTTGCTGAAAAAAGTGATGACTTTAAAACTGATTGGTATTTTCTTTTCAGTTGTAACGGTTTGTATCATTTTGTCGGGCTATATTTTTAATGTTTTATTATGAGGTTACTTTTATTGCTGGCATTGATTGGATTGAGTTCTTGTGTGAAGAAAGATAGTCACATGAATGAGTTATTTGTAAGGGTCAATGACACCGACTTTTCAAAGGGGCGATTGGGGTTGACGCACAATATCACCCTGGATGATCTGGAGGCGTTTCATGGGCATCTGTGTGATGGTTTGGTAGTTGGATTTTTAGGCCTGAAGGAAGGTTTGGAAAAACTATACCCCGACGGAATAGTTGACCGGACAAATACGCGTGTTGTTTCCAAACCTTCTCCCTGTCTTACTGATGCAGCGGCTTATCTCACAGGCGGTCGTATGCAATTCAGCACCTTTTATGTTACAGATAGCATTAGCAGCTTATTTGTGATACAGCGAATTGACAACGGAAATGCCATTGCAGTGAAATTGAAAGCCGGTGTGAAACCTGCCCGGATTGACAAACTGGGAAAACTTGCCGTAAAACAACAACTCTCTGCCTGCGAACTGGATGAATTGAAAAATCTGGAAGATGATTTTTCTGAATATTTGCTGAGTACTGACCCAAATGAAAATTTTGACATTGAAATTCTGGATTCCTTTTCCTGGAATCCGGTGCTGAGAAACGATTTTGTAAAAACGGATATTTTGAACAAAGACGCCGGCAGTTGTTCCAGGTGAAAACAGAGCTGGATTCTTTTTCATATTCCTGCAAATTTAAAATCTGAAATGATGAAACAGTTTCTTGTGTTGTCCGCCTTCTTTTTTGTGTTGTTTCAATCTTGCCAGGCCCAGGAAGATCACAGTAAGACCATGGCTACGAATCAGCCTGGTGGAAAAATTGAAGTGATTGATTTTCACTCGACACACCGGTGTAAAACTTGCCTGAAAATTGAAGATAACACTACCAAACTTTTAAAGCAAGAGTTCAGTGATGAAATGAAAAAAGGCCTGATCACTTTTCAGACAATCAATGTTGACGAAGAGGAAAATGCCAAAATAGCTGAGCGTTTTGAAGCAGCCGGAACAGCCTTGTTTTTGAATGTCATCAAAGATGGTAAAGAGCATCATATTGACCTCACCAATTTTGCATTTATGAAGGCTTTTGATGAGGAGGAATTTGCCAACGAGTTGAAACAGAAAATTGAAGAGCAACTTAAAATGCTGTAAATGGATTTTCTTCAGCAACTGGTAGAGCAATACAATATACCCATATTGTCAGCATTTGCCTTGGGCCTGATGACAGCGATAAGTCCCTGCCCTTTAGCCACCAATATCACTGCTACGGCATACATTGCCAAGTCAATCAGCCGAAAGCGGGAAGTTTTGTTGAGCGGGGTCCTCTATTCTTTGGGCAGGGCTGTGAGTTATTCTGCAATTGGGTTGGTGTTGTTTTTTGGTGCCAACAAATTTCACCTGCAACGTTTCTTTAGTCAGAACGGTGAAAAATACCTGGGGCCATTGTTGATCATCATTGGGTTGATCTTACTGAATGTAATTCCTCTGAATTTTCAGTCAGGTGGAACCTTGAGTTCCAGGCTGTCCGACAAATTCAAAGACAGAGGCTTGCTCGGGGCATTTGCACTTGGATTGTTGTTTGCTCTTGCCTTCTGCCCTTACAGTGGGGCGCTCTTTTTCGGGATGCTCGTTCCGATGTCCATTTCAAGTCCTTCCGGTTTGTACCTGCCCATTGTTTTTGCAATTGGCACGGGCTTGCCGGTGATTATTTTCACCTACTTCCTTGCTTTTGCAACGGAGAAAGTGGGCTTGTTGTACAATCGTGTAAAACAGATCGAGCTGGTCATGCGGTGGGTGGCCGGTGTTGTATTTGTTTTGGCAGGCATCTATTATGTTGCGATCTTTGCGGAGCTGATCTGACACCGGTATGATCCGGTGAATTTTACCGCCCCGGCACCTGCGCAACATACATGAACAAAAGAAAGATTTTCAACGATCCCGTTTACGGCTTTGTGAGCATTCCTCACGAACTGCTCTTCGATCTCATCGAGCATCCCTGGTTCCAGCGCTTGCGCCGCATCAAGCAGGTCAGCCTCACGCATTACGTTTATCCCGGAGCGTTGCACACCCGTTTTCACCATGCCCTGGGTGCTTTGCACCTGATGGGGCAGGCCATTGATGTTTTGCGAAGCAAAGGAACAGTGATATCTGAGGAGGAAGCCCTGGCGGTCTGCATTGCCATTTTGCTGCACGACATCGGGCACGGGCCTTTTTCGCACACCCTGGAGCATACCCTCATCAACATTTCCCATGAGGAGCTGTCGCTCTGTTTCATGGAAGAGCTGAACAGGGAGTTCAGCGGCGCACTGGACCTGGCCATCCGGATCTTCAACAACGAGTACCACCGAAGCTTTTTGCACCAGCTCATCTCCGGTCAGTTGGACATGGACCGGATGGACTACCTCAATCGGGACAGCTACTTCACCGGGGTGTCGGAAGGGGTGATCGGCTTTGACCGCATCATCAAAATGCTGGCTGTAAAAGACGATGAACTGGTGGTGGAGGAAAAGGGTATTTACTCCATCGAGAAGTTCCTCATTGCCAGGCGCCTGATGTACTGGCAGGTTTACCTGCACAAAACCGTGCTGGCCGCTGAACAAATGCTGGTGAAGACCCTGCTGCGGGCCAAAGAGCTGGCCATGGCGGGTCATCCGCTGGATGTCACCAGAAGCCTGGCCTGGTTTCTGTACCGGGACCTGACACCGGAGGATTTCCGAAGCAATGGCGAAGCCCTTTCCCATTTTTCCCGCCTCGATGATTACGACATTTTTGTTGCGTTGAAAAACTTCTCAGAGCAGGAGGACCATTTGCTGCGCTTTCTGGCAGAAAGCACTTTGCACCGTAGGCTGTTCCGGATCGAGCTACAGAACGATCCGTTTGACGCATCGTATTTATCAGAAAAAAGAGAAGAAATCCGCCGGAAGGGATACCCGGAAGAATGGCTGGACTACCTCGTATTTCACGGGGTGGAAACCAACCACGCCTATTCCACCTCCAAAGATGAGATCAAGATACTGTACAAAAGCGGCAAGATACTACCCATGTCGGAGGTTACCGATTTCGGGTTGCAAACCAGGCCGTCTGTAAAGTATTACCTCTGTTATCCGAAGCGAAAATTTGGAGAAGGGAAATAGGAACGGAGGCTGGGCTCAGACCTTTTCCAGAAACTCCACCAACAGGCGAATGCCAAAGCCGGTTGCACTTTTTTGCGAAGTGAATTCAGAACTTCCAAATGCCACTCCGGCAATGTCCATGTGTGCCCAGGCGGTGTGTTTTTCTGTAAAGTATTCCAGAAATTTTGCGGCGGTGATGGCCCCGGCTGCCGGTGTTGAGCTCAGGTTCTTGATGTCTGCCACGTCCGATTTCATTTCCTGGAAGTAGTCTTCCCAGATGGGTAGTTGCCACAGGCGTTCCCCGGTTTGCATGCCGATGTCGAGCAGGGTTTTGGCCAGCGCATCGTTGTTGCTGAACAGGCCTCCTGCCTGTGTGCCCAGGGTGCGGATGCAGGAGCCGGTCAGCGTTGCAAGGTCGAGGAGATAATCCGGCTGGTAGTTTTTAACGGTGTAGTTCAGCGCATCGGCCAGTATCAGGCGGCCTTCGGCATCTGTGTCAATGACCTCGATGGTTTTGCCGGAGTAGGAGCCGATCACATCGCCCGGTTTGGTACTGTTGGCATCAACGGAATTTTCAGTGGACGGCACCACACCGATCAGATGTACCGGAAGTTTGAGCCGGGCAGCGGCTTCCATGGTGCCCAAAACTGCGGCCGCACCGCCCATGTCCGACTTCATGTGGTGCATGTTGCCGGAGGGCTTCAGCGACAAACCTCCGGTATCGAAGGTGACCCCTTTGCCTACCAGGCCTATCT
This sequence comes from Saprospiraceae bacterium, assembly GCA_026993525.1. GTDB lineage: Bacteria > Bacteroidota > Bacteroidia > Chitinophagales > Saprospiraceae > UBA6168. The sequence continues at coordinate 34,215 of JALWSS010000138.1, read as the reverse complement.
TTTTTGCGGAACCGGCTTTTGGTTTGTACTCCATCACAATGAGTACCGGCGGGTGTTCGCTACCCCGGTTGACGGCGAGGAGGGCTTCCATGCCCATTTTTTCGAGCGCTTTCAGCTCGTAAACTTTTACCTCATAGCCATACTTTTTGCCCGATTCGATGGCCCAGGCAGCCAGGTGTTGCGGTGGTTTTTTGTTGGCGGGGGCATTTACGAGGTCCATCATTTGCCATTGTGCTTCGGCAATGATCCGGCTTTTGCGAACGGCTTGCTTTAATTCATTTTCTTCGCCTCCCAAGCTATCGGGACGGGTTCCGGCAATGATCACCTCGAGGGTGAATGCCTCCCAGTCAATGGATTTCTTCCCGTTCTTTTCCGTCTTGAATTTTCCTGCGTCGTATGGGCCCAGTACCATGCCGTTGACGGCAGCTTCGAGCAACTGGTAAGGCGCCCCGGTTGTTGATTGTTGCAGGTCGAGGGTGATGCCTTTTGAAAGTTTTTCTCCGTTCCGGAAAAAAAGGTTTCGGAAGGCAAGAACAAATTCTTTGAATCCCGGATTTTCACCAAGCCCCAGAAGGATCAGCCGGTTGGTACGGTTGGCATCCTGGAAGAAAAAGTGAGCAGTTTCCTTGAGCTCTCCTTTGAAGTCTTCTGTGATCAATGCCTCTGAGATGCCCGTTATTGAGGCAACGAAGCTGAGGATGTCTTTGAAATCCCCTTGCTTTGCTACCGGTATCACAACTACTCCTGTGGAGGTGCCAAATTGTTGACGTAATTCAAGTTCCATTTTCACTTTGTTTTGGAGGTATAGACATAGCTCCCTTCATTGTGACTTTACTGAGTGTTTTGTTTACCCCAATTGTTGCAAGTGCGGTTCTTTGATTCGTTTTCGTTCAGGGATATAACTTGTGTTCGTTTGTGGGATGAAACTATTGCAAGAATGTAGAATGTGGCCTTTATCCTTGGAGCAAAAGGGTCGGCAAAGATAGGCACTCTCTGATTTTTGCCATGTAGTGAGGCTTGTAATTTGTTCAACATTGCATTGGCAGCACCACAATGCAGACATCCTTCAGTATTTTGAACATACAGTTGATTTGCAGTACCTCAAGAGAAATTACTTCTTCTGCCAAAGAATGGCGGCAGTGGGGTATTGATGCCGGATGTTGTCAAAACTTTCAAAACAACCGTTACCAAAGAGCTGGTCTGACATTGCTGCGTAAACAAAGCAATTCGGGTCATGAACAATACAACAACAATGAAGAACATCGCAATTTTTGCCGCAGGTTCCGGCACCAATGCCGAAAAAATCATGCAACATTTTGAACACAATCCGGAAATCTGCGTAAGCCTGATTGTTTGTAGTAAACCCGGAGCAAAAGTGCTGGACCGGGCTGCCAAATTCAATGTGCCGACGGAGATCATTACCCGCCAAAGTTTTTACGAAGAAAGAGATATATTAAATACACTTAATAGGTACGGCATTGATTTTGTGGTGTTGGCGGGGTTTTTATGGCTGGTTCCGCCTTATCTGGTCAAAGCCTTTGAACGGAGGATGGTCAACATTCATCCGGCGCTTCTTCCAAAATACGGAGGCAAGGGCATGTACGGAATGAATGTGCACCGGGCAGTTTGTGAGGCCGGAGAGCCCCACAGCGGCATCACCATACACTATGTGAACGAACACTACGACGAAGGAGACATCGTTTTTCAGGCCACCTGTGCCCTTGACCTGGGCGATACACCTGATGACATTGCGAAGAAAGTAAGACAGCTGGAGCACCGTTATTTTCCGGGGGTGGTTGAACAACTTTTAAAACAACTACCTTCTACCAGCGGAACTCCGTGAGCATAAACAACCATCAATCCCAATTGCTATGCGTTTTAAGTATCCCATTTTCGTATCCACAATTCTGTGCCTGATGATGGCACTCAGCCTGCAGGCCCAGGACAAATTGAGCTGGAAGAAACACGCCAAACTGGGCGAGAACCTTTACAACAATGCCCAGTATGAAGAAGCCGGTGAGCATTTCCGTTCAGCCTGGAAAAAGAAGACCAAAAAGAAGGAACTCATCTACAAGGCAGGCGAAAGCTTCTACCTGGTGAGAGATTACGCCAATGCCGCCGACTGCTGGCAGCACATAAAGGACGACAATGCCACCTGGCCAATGATCGGTTTGAAGTATGCCCGTGTGCTGAAACAAAACGGCCAGTACGAGGCGGCAAGCAGCGAGTTGGTCAACTTCCTGAGCAACTACAAAGGAGACGACAAAGGGGTGGTGTCTATCATCGTTCAGAATGAGATCCGGGGCTGCGAGCTGGCAGCTCAAATGGCCAGTAAAGGAGACGATGCCAGCATCCGGGTTGATCACATCGGCAGTAATGTCAATACTCCTGAAACAGAATTCTCGCCGTTCCCGTTCGGCGAAGAAGTGCTCTACTTCTCTTCCACAATGGGACAACGGGCAGAGATCTACCGCAGCCTGAAAGTCAATGGAGAATGGGCCAAAGCCACCCCTATCGAGAATTTTCCTGCCATCGAGGACATGCACTTCTGCAACGGAACCCTTACCCCGGATACCAGGCGATTCTACTTTACCATTTGCGACAATGAAGAAGCCTGGGGTGGCATGACCACCCGCTGCCAGATCTATGTAACACAGCGCGTGGGCAAAACCTGGGCAGCTCCGCAAAAACTCCCCGATTACATCAATGAACCGGGTGTCAGCACCACCCATCCCTGGGTTGTTCACGATGGCAATACCGAAATTCTGTATTTCGCTTCCAACAAAAGCGGCGGCAACGGCGGAATGGACATCTGGTATTCCACCCGCGAAATCAACAGCAACGCCAACGATTTTACCCTGCCCATCAATGCCGGCACTACCATCAACACCCGTGGTGACGAGATCACACCGTACTACGACGCCATGGAAGGTGTGCTGTATTTTGCCTCCAACGGGCAGGTCAGCATCGGTGGCTTCGACATCATGAAGTCGAAGGGTGCCCGCTCCAACTGGCAGCGTGCCAAAAATGTCGGCACTCCGATCAACTCTCCCGCTGATGACTTTTTCTTCGTCAAAACCTCAACAGGGAAAGGAGGTTTTTTCGTTTCCAACAGGAAATTCGGAACGGAAAAACTGACCACCACCGACGAAGATATCTTCGAGTTTGAATACCTGACTCCGACCCGCCAGTGGTTTGCCAAAGGTGAGGTTTACAACCGCCGCACCGGAAGTCAACTGAGCAATGTGGAGATTGCATTGTACGAGATCATGAGCACCGGACAGCGGCGATTCATTTCCAAAGAAGTTTCTGAAAACGGCGCTTACAACTTCTCTGTGGAACCGTCCAAAAAGTACCTTTTGGAAGCCATCAAGGAAGGATACGCTACCCAAACGTATGAGTTTGATACCTACGACTTTGCAATCTATACCGACTTTGGCGCCCCCATTTACATGAATGAGGCGCAAATGATCGGTGGCAGTGAACCTGTGACTGCAAAGGAGAAACCTGCCGATCCGGTGGTGAAGAAACCCAAAACCAGCACCCCGCCGGTAACACAGCCCACCAAAGAACCGGCTCCTCCCGTTGTGAAAGAAGAAAAAGAGGCTGTGACGGATTCATCACCGGCGAAACCAAAAGAGGAGGAAGCCGGAATGGCTGCACCTGGCGAGGATGCAGGTACCGGTTACAAGATTCAGATCATCGCACTTTCCAAATTGAAACTGGATCACCCCCGTTTTGACGAAGTGAAAAAATACGGCCCGCTGGAGTCGGAATTTTTCGAAGAAAAAGGCCTTTACAGGGTCATGATAGGGGGGTATTCCACCGTTGCCGATGCGGTTGGGGATTTGAAAAATATCCGCTCCTACAAGGACTTTTCAGATGCCTTCATCGTGCAGTACAAAAATGGAAAACGAATGAGTGTAGTCCGCAACTGATCCTGAATGCGGTGACAAAGCAAAAAGGCCTGCCAACAGCTTCCGGCAGGCCTTTTTTGTTTACCCCTCCCCGGGTTTTTCATCTTCGGTTTTCGGAGGGTGCAGGTCTTCGTAGGTCAGTCCGCAGCCCTGGAATTCTTTTCCGTTCACTTTGACCTTCACATTGAAACGGAACTTGTTTTCCGACATGGTGTCTCCACAGGGCGCTTCAACAACCTGAAGTTCAATGTTGTCTCCGGTGCCGGGATTTACCGAAGAATAAACCATGGAGGAGTCAGTTTTGACCATTGGGACGAAGGGGAAATTCAAGGTTCTTTCTACACCCAGCTCGTGAAATTCAATCACCCCTTCATTTTCTGACACCTGGGCTTGCCAGAACGGTTCATTTCCGAGGGCCCACAAGTCAAAGGGAATGCAGGTGTTTCTGAAATTTTTGGCCTCTATCTTCACAATTTCCGTGATGACGATGAAGCCTTTGTATCCGTCGGGCAATGACAAGTTGCCGAAAAAGGGCAGCATGTAGCCGTTGAGTTCCGCCACGATGCTCTGGCCGGGGTAGGGGTTTCTCAGAATGCGGATGTAATTGCGCTGGAGAGCCCCGGTTTCGTCGTAGGTGACATAGCGTGCATCGTCCTGTCCACACAGTAAAAACGTGCCTTGCAGGTCGCCGGCTTTGTACAAGCCGAGGAAATTCATCACCTCCCCTTTGTGAATGAGGGTTTTCCAGGTCACAGGTGCTGCATCGCGCAAGGACTTTCCTTGCTGTGAGAGGGCTTCGTCCAGCTTTTCCCAGGCTTGCTTCCGGTAGTCTTGCGGCAGTTGCTCCAATTGGCGGGCAAAGGATTCATCGCCGAGTCGTTCCAGCACGGTCAACAGCACCAGGGCGTGTTGGCTGGAAACGGTACTATCCCGGAACTCTTCAAATGCGATGAGCTCTTTGAGGGCTGATTCATCGTTTTTCAATGCTTTGGCCAGCAGGCCGGTGTAGTCAACTCCCTGGTTTCGGGAAGCTTCCAATAACTCCAGTGGCACCATGACACCACTTACTGAAACAGGACCTTTTTGACAACCGGTAATCAGGACAATAGCAATGCAGATCAAATTGAGACGCATGTACTTTTGTTTTTCGCCGCACTACTCCACACGGCAATTTTAGTGTCTGGATAATAAGCTTTGTCAGTCAGTAGGTGCAACAAAATTGCTCCTGTTAACTGTTCACAGACAGTTTGATATGTACGGGATGTTTGAAACGATGACCTCTAAACATTGGGCAGGGCAGCCCGCAAGGGGGTGGAAAGCCATTTGGAATTGTAGTCAGCAACCTTGGTCAGCTGCGTTTCCTGAGCGCCAAATTAAGGCACTATGGCTGATTGGCACAGCGATACGGGCTAATTTTACAATAAATCATACCGGATGGAGGCAGCAGTTGTTTCCGGCGGGCGGGTGCTGTACATGCAGTGCCATCCTGTTGGTTCTGATGCTAAAGCTGTTCAAGCGGAAACAGCGCCGGGTCAGGTGTGAAGCTTGCATCCTCCTCAAAAATGCCTTCTTCTGTTTGCACCAGCACGGACATGCGTTCTTCTTTCACTTTGCCGGTATTGTCTCTGAGTTGGTAGTGCTGTATGATGTCAGTTTTTCCATCCCGGTTGAGGTCTTGCAGCCAGGCGTCCTGTTGGTTGCACCAACCCTCATCGCACCAGGCCCAGGCCACGGTTTCTGCCCGCCTTAGTTCGCCGTTGCTGAAAACATAAAGGGCGATGTCAGAAGAGACGTACCTGCCGGGGATCCTGCACAGGTAGAAGTCCTCGTATTTTCCGATGGCATAAACCCGCCCGCCTGATTCGAACCAAACGTCGGAACTGGTATTTTCAAAAGCGGCGTAAAGTGAAGTATCAATCAACTGGCCTGAATAGGGATAGCCATTTGCGTTGTCAACTTCGATGATGGGGTAGAGATGAAGCGGGGGTGTTGTTGCAATGGTGTCGAACAGCGCCAACAGCCGTTCCTGCTTTTCTTTTGTCAGAAAGCCCTGAATCTCTGTCTTTGACAGTGACCTGAATTGTAGCGCACCTTTTTCTGACAGCAAGGTCAGTTCCTTTTCATCGGCCGAATAACCGGTCGTTTGCCGAAGGAGGTCGAGAAAAGCGTTCTCGAGTTCCTGCGCTTCGCAATAGCGTTCAGTTGAGGCCAGGTTGGTAAATTTCAGATACACATCATCGGGGCGGTAGTTGGCGAAAAAGCTGTTGCACGGGGCTTTGCCGTTGGCGTTTTCTTCGTCAAAATGGAGGGTGATGGCCCGGTCGGGGCTGATGTGCATCGTTTTGTTGTTGGCAGTGTAGGATGTCAGTTGCCACCAGGTGTTTTGTATGGGGCCGCCTTTGGGCTTTTGTTTGCACGATATTGCGACGAAAAGAATAAGAAAAATGGAAAGCGTGATCGGCTTTTGCATGAGTATTACTGATTGATTCCCGTTGTTTTTTTTAACCGCTGTTGCTCAGGGTATGTTGACCATAAGCTATTCTTCTTCCCCGTCGGAAGCCTTATTTGCCGGCATTCCGATTCTGTTCAACAATTCCTCCACCCGGTACATTTCGTCAACCGTATCGTCCAGGAAAAATTTCAGCTCCGGCATTCTGCGGATCTTCTTGCCAATCCTGGCGGCCAATGATTGTTTCAGCCGGTAGTAGTTGTCTTCCATCTGAAGAATGACCTCCTGCTTGTTTTCCGTGTTGAAAACACTGAGGTATATCCTGGCCTGGCTAAAATCAGGAGTTATCTGTACTTCGGTAACGGTGACAAAGGGGGTAGTTCCGTAAATGTAGGAGCCCTCTTGCTGGAGCATGGTGCCAAAATGGCGCCTGATCATTTCTGCGGCTTGTTTTTGTCTGATTGTAGCCATGGTTGCCGGGTTTTAGAAGGGCCTTTTCCCTGGTTCTCTTTCGGCGGGAAAGATAGTTATTTATCTAATATCGCCGGCATGAAGGAGATGTTTGTCATCCGTGCAGTTGAAATGTTAGCCGGCGTTGAGAACAATGCTTTTCCTGAACAGTTGTATACCCGATTCGAAGTGGTTTGGGAATAATTCATCACTCCCGCCCAGTGTGGATGGGGAGTTTGGGTCCCGAATCCCGGATCCCGAAGAATTTCGGGACGGGATCGGGATCGCCGCCCAAACCACTTCGTTTTGAGCATACAAAGCCGCAACAGAAACAGAAGGACCCTCAACAGGGCTGCTGAAATGTCGCCGTTTCAACTTAGACTCCGGGAATTCTGCGGCAATTAAAGACCGCTTCGTTTCTTTGCGATTATTTTCATGGAAACGTACCGGCCTTGAAGCTTACCGTCATCATACCCGCTTACAACGAAGAACGGACCATCCGTACCATTCTCAGCAAGGTTTTTGAAGCCCAACTGCCCGCTGGCATGCAGCGCGAGGTCATTGTTGTGAACGATTGCTCGGCAGACGGGACGCTTACTGAACTCGAAAAATTCAAAGCTGAAAATCCGGGCCTTGACCTGCGCATCTTCTCGCACCGGCGCAACAAAGGGAAAGGAGCAGCACTCCATACCGGAATCAAAGAGGCGCTTGGCGATTTTGTGATTGTACAGGATGCCGACCTCGAGTACGATCCCCGGGAGTTCAGCATTTTGTTGCAGCCCATTCTGGAAGACCATGCTGACGTTGTTTACGGCAGCAGGTTCATGGGGGGCAAGCCCCACCGCATCCTTTTTTTCTGGCACTCCATCGGCAACCGGTTTCTCACCTTTGTCTCCAATGCCTTCACCAACCTGAACCTGACAGACATGGAGACCTGCTACAAGCTCTTCAGGAGGGAGATCATCCAGGGCCTGGATTTGGAGGAGCAGCGCTTCGGCTTTGAACCCGAAGTTACCGCCAAAGTGGCCAGGGTGCCGGGTGTCAGGATTTACGAAGTTGGCATTTCCTATTACGGACGCACCTACGAAGAGGGCAAGAAAATCAACTGGAAAGACGGAGTGCAGGCCATTTACTGCATTCTGAAATACAACCTTTTCCGATGAATGACGAGGCGCTGATCCTGTTTGTGAAGAACCCCACCTTCGGAAAAGTCAAGACCCGCCTGGCAGCCACCGTCGGTGGGGCCATGGCCCTGAGAATCTACAGGGCCTTGCTGCTTCGGCTGCGCCAAACAGCAGAAAAGTTGCCCCTGAGGCGCTACGCCTATTTCAGCCACGAGAGCGGATCAGCAGCGGAATGGCCGGCGGACCTGTACCTGCCCCGAATCCAGCAAGGTGATGATATCGGCCAGCGCATGCACCATGCTTTTGAGCAAGTGCTTTCGGAAAACCGACGCGCCGTGCTGGTGGGGAGCGATATACCGGGGTTGACGGCATCTTTGCTGAAAAGCGCATTTCAGAAACTGAATGAAAAAGACCTGGTACTGGGACCGGCAAAAGATGGTGGCTATTACCTTATTGGCATGAAAACACCCTGTAAGGAACTTTTTGAAAACATCCATTGGAGCACCGGTGAAGTTTTGGAACAAACCCTCCGGAAAGCTGATAGGATGGGATTGTCTTATGCCCTCCTGCCCACCCTCAGCGACGTTGACAACGAAGATGACTGGCGGCAACATGGCTGGGACCTCGAAGCCTAACTCCGCTGGTTGGTCAGCAGGTCAATCAGTGTTTTCAGGGCAATAAACACGGGCTCGGCACCTTCCTTTGTCACCGGCGGGTTGCTTTCTTCATCCTCCTCGTCCAGTGTCAGCGAGTCCTCCACAAAGGCCAGCAGGTCTTCCTGGTCGGTCTTTTCAAAAAATACATCCAGCCTCTGGTTGAAATTTCCAGAACCGGACTCCCAAAGCTCCCAGTTCTTTTCTTCGGCTGCTTCAATGGCCTTGCCGCCATGCTGTTTTCCGCTGCCACGGGCATCACACACCGACTGCCAGATGATGATGGCCAGGTACAGCAGGTATTCGCCTTCCTCCGGTGTCAGCACACCTTCAGGCACACTGAGTATGTACTGCAACAACTCGGGTTGCTGCCTGCCAAAATGCCGGGCAGCTTCCTCGTAAAGGGCAGCATCCTGTTCAAATCTTTCCAACACCCTTTCAATGATTGATTCGCTGACCATGGGCCTACTCGCTTTCGGTTTTGATGAGTCCGGTTTACCGAAGGCAAAGTTCAGATTATTCCGCCAATGGGCCTTGCCTGTTTTTTCTGCCCTTCGGAAAAACGATCTTTACCCCATGAGTTTCTATCTGCACGATAGCCTGAACCTGGTGCGCAAACTGACCTTCAGAAAGCTGGTGAACGTCCTCAAGTTGGTCAGTTCCTACCACCTGACCCGTTGGCTGGGCAAGCCGATCGTTTGGGGCCTGCCCATGAGCATCTCCCTGGAACCGACAACGGCCTGCAACCTGCGCTGCCCCGAATGCCCCAGCGGTCTGAGGGCCTTTACTCGCCCTACGGGCAATTTGAAGAGCGATTCCTTCCGGCACACCCTGGGCCAGATGGCCAAAGACCTGGTGTTCCTGATCTTCTATTTCCAGGGGGAGCCTTACATCAACCCGGAATTTCCGGACATGGTTGCGCAGGCCAGCCGCAAAGGCATCTACACCATCACCAGCACCAACGGCCATTTTCTGAACGATGAAAACGCCAGAAAAACCATTGAGTCAGGACTCAGCCGGCTCATCATCTCGCTGGATGGCACCACCCAGCAGGTGTACGAACAATACCGGCGGGAGGGCAATCTGGAAAAAGTGCTGCAAGGGGCACGGAACGTGGTGAAATGGAAGCGCCGGTTGAAATCCAAAACCCCGCACATCATCTTTCAGTTTCTGGTGGTACGGCCCAATGAACACCAGGTGGACGAGGTGTACCGCCTGGCCAGGGAAATCGGAGTGGATGAGGTGAAGTTGAAAACAGCCCAGGTTTACGACTATGCTCACGGCAATCCGCTCATCCCGGAAAACCCAAAGTATTCGAGGTACTACCAAAGGCCCGATGGCACCTGGGCCGTCAAAAACAAACTGCTGAACCACTGCTGGAAAATGTGGCATTCCTGCGTCATCACCTGGGATGGGAAGGTGGTGCCTTGCTGTTTCGACAAAGATGCCACCCACCAACTTGGCGATCTTAAAAGCCAGTCCTTCGGGGAAATCTGGTCAGGGCAGGCTTATCAGCGTTTTCGTTCCTCAATACTGAGAGGGCGTGATCAAATTGACATCTGCACCAATTGCACAGAAGGCTGCAAAGTCTGGATCGAACACTGAGCTGGAGGCACCCAATAAAAAAAGCCCCTCCGGTATGGAAGGGCTTTTTTGCATTTGCAGCTCAAAGTATCAGGCTCTGATGCTGCGCTTGCTGACCCGCACGGTTTTGATCACTTTTCCCTCGGCGTCAACCATGCTTACGAGGTAGAGGCCGTCGGGCAGGTCGGTGAGGTCGTAACGGCCGTTGTAGCTGGTGTTGAAAGTTTTCACCCTTTTGCCAAGGATGTTGTGAATCCACAATTGACGAACGACGGTGTTCTTCGTCAATGAAATGAAGTTGGCCGTAGGGTTCGGAAAAATCCTCAGTTGGCTGCGGTCAAACTGATCGTTGACAGCCGTCAGGGGGTCTATGCAGATGTTGTAGGTGATTGTCTCGATGACATTGTTGGGATCAGTAGCATCAGAAAGGTGAACCGCAATTTCACCGCAGCCGGCAACTCCGCGCGGCAAAACGTGAACATCCATCAGGGTGTGTTGGTCTTGTCCGAGAGGAACCGGGGCGTTGGGCTGACCACCGATAACGACGTTGGAAGATACACTGGTGGGATAGCAGGCAATGGTATCGCAAATGCGGTATTCCCACTCTTCAGGGGCATCGATCACTTCACGCTCCCACCTGAGGTTCAGGATAGTGGTTGATTTGTTGGTGACACTGGCGTGGGCGATGGGTTCTGCCCAAAAATCGCTCAGGTCAACCTGAAAAGAATAATCAGCCGGATTGGATGGGTAAATCTCCAAATCGAACTGACCAAACATGGTCAGCGAAGAAATGAGAAAAGAAAATAAAAGTAAAGTTTGCTTCATGCTTTTTCTGTTTAACGGTATTGCCGGTTTCGGACAACAAAAGTAGTTCAAAATTTCCTAAGAAAGCCGGAATGGCTGCAAGATGCCAATATTTGGCCCGGCTTGCAAGGGGCTTAGTGCTTTCTTAACAGAGATGTCAGGCAATGGCAAATCGGAATGACACCGGATTGTTGGCCCGGGTAAAGTTTGCCTTATGCCACTTTTTACGGTTGAAAAGCCATGTTTTACTATTTTCGCCATTCTTTCCGAAAATTTATTTTTATCAATAAAAGAAGCAGGAGAAATGTCCGGAGGGATCAATCTCATTGACACATACGGTGAGCTGGTTCGTGAATCCCTTGGCAGACTGTTCGGGTTGAACGACCCGGCTTCCCTTGAAGTAGTACTGGAGCACTCGGAGTGGAAGGAGCTTCGGGCAGGGGAGATACTGTTTCATCAGGGAGAGAAAAACACCGATCTTTATGTGTTGCTCAGCGGCCGGCTGCATGCGCTGATCCAAAAAGCCGGAGGAAAACGGGAAGTTTTGGGGGAAATAACCCGGGGTGAAACGGTTGGAGAGATGGCATTGTTGACCGGCGAACCGCGCAGTGCAAGCATCGCAGCCGTAAGGGACAGCCTGTTGTTGAAGATATCCAATGAATCGTTTCAGGTCCTTGTTAAAAAGTTTCCCGATGTGGTATTCAACATTACAAGGGTGGTAATCCAGCGCCTGAGAAAAGTCAACGTGCATGAAAAAGTGGCCTACAAGGTGGTCAATATGTGCCTTGTTCCGGGCTCGCCGGGAATTGACATGGAGGGCTTCGCCAGGCGTTTTCATCAGTCTCTTTCCCAACATGGCAACTGCCTGTTGCTCAGTTCCACCATTGTTGGGGAAAACCTCCGGCAAAAGGGAATTACGAAGGCCCTGGCCTCTCAGGGTTCAGCCGAACAGAAAATTGCGGTTTGGCTGGACAAAATGGAGGCCGTCAATGACTTTTTGATCTACCTCGTTGACGAAGAAAAAACAACATGGACAGAAAAATGCCTGCGCCAGGCGGATGAGATACTGTTTGTCTGTGATAGCAGGCGGGGGCTTTCCCACCCAACGGCAAAACTTCTGCTGAACGAAAAAAATGGCTCCGTTGCGGTTGGTAAAACGCTGGTTGTCCTTCACGATTCTACAAAAGCACTCCCCTCAGATACCAGCAAACTGCTCGAAGGGAACGACTTCAAATTTCACCATCACATTCGCTCCGAAAACCAGGAAGACCTCGATCGCCTCGCAAGGTTCCTGTCCGGCAATCCCCTTGGACTGGTATTGTCTGGTGGTGGTGCCAAGGGCCTGGCCCACATTGGTGTGTATCAGGCGCTGGCGGAGGCAGGAATAGCACCGGATCTGGTCGGAGGAACAAGCATCGGCTCGGTGATAGCTGGCTTGATAGCCATTGGTACAAATCCGGAAGACCTCAAGTCAATGGCCCGTGATTACTTCCTGAACAATCCCACTCCGGTGACAGACCTTAACATGCTGCCTTTCATCGCCCTGATGAAAGGACGCAAAATGGACAAATTGCTCCAACAGGTCTTCGGCACTACCGGTATTGAAGATTGCTGGTTGAATTTCTATTGCGTCTCCACCAATTTAACCCATTCGGTTCCGGTTATTCACCGGAGCGGCTCTTTGGCCAGGGCTGTCAGGTGCAGCATATCTCTGCCGGGAATTTTTCCACCGGTTCTGGAAAGGGGTTGTGTTCATGTTGACGGTGGCATTTTCAACAACCTTCCCATTGATGTGATGTATTCTTTGGGCGTGAAGAAAATAGCGGCGGTAGATCTCGAAGTTCAAAGCGAAGAACTATTGGCAATTGAAAAATTGCCCAATATCTGGGAGGTGCTGATCAATCGCCTGGGCAGCAGTAAATCCAGGATCAAGATTCCATCACTCATGTCCACCATCATGCAAAGCTGTACGGTGGCCAGCGATGTTCAGGCTCGTCGCTTTCGTCCGGTGGTGGGGCTTTATTTCAATCCCGATGTCAGCCAAATAGGACTGATGGAGTGGAAACGCTTTGACGAGATCGTAGAAATCGGGTACCGACATGCCCTTGAAGTGCTCGATAAATGGGAGGGGTTCTGACTGTTGAATCCGTTTGTAAGTTTTTTGAAAAAAGAGAAAGCCACGACCATCAGTGACGGTCGTGGCTTTTCTTTACGGGCAGGGCCCGGAAAACAATGCTTACTTGCTCACCATCAGTCGGCGAACGCTGGTCTGACCGTCAACGGTAACTTTTACGAAGTAAGTACCATTGCTGAAGGTGCTGAGGTCGAGTTCGTACTTGCCTCCGGTGATGTTGCTGTACTGAGCGGCGTAGAGCTGTTGTCCAAGTGTGTTGAGCACTTCCACGGTGGCATTCACAGTCTCGTTGAATTCGAGGTTCAGAATGCTAAGGTTGGAAGCCGGGTTGGGTGACAGCGCCATGGTGGTCAACGATTCAATTTCCTGGGTGCCGGTAACACCACCCACTACCACGTCAATCGTTTGCGAACAACCGATTTTGTCGGTAATGGTGAGGGTGTAAGTGCCGGGAAGCACATCCGCCAGGTCTTTGGTGGTTTCTCCGGTGCTCCAGAGGTAGGTGTAGTCACCAAAACCAAAAGTTGGGTTCGGCCCTGTCACGTTGATGGCGCCGGGGCCGGTTGGAGCAGAATCAATCACCTCTATTTGCGCACCGAAGTCTGCCGGGCAAACAACCTCAACTTCAGTTTTTTCTGCATTGAGTATTTCGCCGGTGCTTCCGTCCAGCACCATCACGACGGCGTGCATGTTGTAAGGATTCCAGTTTTTGTTGAAGTCGGGCATGTTGAACTGGTAGTCAGCTACCTGCCCTGCCATTACGGAAGTTGGCACACTACCGGTTTGTCCGTTGAAGCCTCCGAGCAAAGCACGTCCAACGTGGTCGTAGTACATTTCACTGGCAGGAACAGTGCCTGGCAGGCTGCCCCAGTCGTAGCCATATCCCGGAAGTGGGTCGCCCTGGCCGGCGTAGTAGTTGGACTGGCCGTAGGCGCCTGAAGTTCCGTGCACCTGATCTTCTGAAAGTACCACGGCAAGACGCAGGTTCAGATCGTCCAGTTGGGTGACGAACTCGGCACTTGCATCGGCGGTAAGGGTCATGGTGGCTACGTCAAGGCTGGCTTCGATACCAGGGGCAACGGGTGCGATGCGGCTTGCAAAGTTGGGCAGGGCATCTTCCAGTTCGCTCGGGTCCAGATCGAAAATGCGATCGTAACGGGCATTGGGAAAACCCATGAAACCCATTCCGTTGTCATAGGCGGACACAACCATGGGATCGCCGTTGTGAACGGCAATGCCAATGAAGTCATCCGGATAGTTAACGGTCATGTACTCCATCCAGTCCGTACCACGGGGGCACCATCCGCACCAGGTTCCTGTTCCCTCTTCGGCAACAGACTTCTTATTCGGAATGTAGGTAACACCTGACACCTGGCCACCCAACTGGTTGTCAGCGGGGTTGCTGTCTGCATTGCCGTTAGGGTTGTCAGCTGTTACGGTGTAATCATACGTCACAGCCTGCGGCAGTGGAAGCATGGTGCTGTGGGTAAATGTTGTGGAACCGAGGAATGGCACATCAACACCGGTGATGTTGTCAGTGTAGGTGTTGATTCCATCGCTCCATGTCACATCAAATGAGGTGATGGTTTGTGCGCCAAAGTTGGTGATCTCACCACTGATGGTCACATTGTCGCCAAATGGTGCATAGCGTGGCACGTCCAGTCTGGTGATGGCAATGTCAAAGTCAGCCGGAGCCTGAACGAGTATGTTGTCAATTGCACAGCCGTAGAGCCAACCGCCACCGTCGTTGTAATTGAAGGCAATCTGGACGTTTGACTGACCGGCAAGCGCCGAAATGTCAACCAGGTACCCATTTTGCCAGCCATCAATGTTGCCTGGCAAAGTTTCAATAACGGTCCAGGTTGTACCTCCATCAGTTGTGTACTCAATGGTGGCTGTTTCATCAACCCCTTGATAATTCAGGGCGCCGTAAAACATGTCAAACTTCAGCAAAACTACTGTGTAGGCAGACAAGTCCATCGTTGGCGTAATAAGGCGGTCTGAACTTTTGTTGCAGTTGCAACCATCGTCGTTGGTGGCGGCAATGTTGCTGCCATTGGATGGGATGGGGAAGGAACTGCTGGAAAGGCTTGCAGCACTGCCAAACAGCCAGCCGCCATCGGAGGCATTGGTCATTTGGGTCCAGCCTGTTGGCGTTCCTGAACCTTCGAAGTCTTCTTCCAGCACAATGGTCTGGGCACTTGCGAAAGCAGAAACTGCCAAAAACATTAAAAGGGTAAAAAACTTAGTCATACGTAAGAATTTTGGATGTGTGAAGAGTGTTAGTTCAAAAATCTAAGGGTGTCCCAAATTTCCGGGAGCACCTCTATTTCTTCGTCAATATGCTTGTGATGGTGAATGAAACAGCAGGTAAGATTTGGGTTGATGCACAAAGGTGGCAAATAATCTTCTCAGCACCTAAATTACCAACTTCAATTATTTTGTCGCAATCTTGACTTAAGGCCATGTTTTCAGTGCTTTGCCAGGTGTTGGCGAGGACATTTCAGCGGATTTCCGCTGTTTTTGTACTGTCTGAAACCCAAATGCACTTCACTTGTTTTCGTCGCAATGAAATCCGTTAAAGCAATATGAGAGTATCCGTTTTCAGAAGAGCCCACTTCAACGCCGCCCACCGGCTGCACAATCCCAACTGGTCAGAAGAGAAAAACCGGGAGGTCTTCGGGCTGTGCAACAACCCCAGTTACCACGGCCACAACTACGAACTGGAAGTGAAACTGACCGGAGAAGTAGATCCCGAAACAGGCTTCCTGATTGACCTCAAAATCCTCAAAGACATCATTTATGAGCACATCGAACAGCGATTCGACCACAAAAACCTGAACACCGACGTGCCTGAATTCACCAGACTCAACCCCACCTCTGAAAACATCTGCTATGTGATCTGGAACATACTGCGCAAACAACTCCCCGACAAATACGAGCTGAAAGTCCGCCTGTACGAGACACCGAGAAACTATGTAGAGTATCCGGCCTGAGTATCAGAAAGGCAGCAGCAGGTGGTAGCGCTATTCCTGCCCCAGATCTGACTTCATACTCGACTTGGCCCCGGGTTTTGTTCAACCCTGCATTAGGGTATTCCAGCCCTGTCATTTTCATCATTTGGGCAGGTGAGGCCCTTTGGTGGCAACCCGTGTCTGGCGGACAAATTCGTACAAAGAGATATTTGACAAAACCAAGGCAGTTTTTCCTGTCGAAAAGCTGGAAGACAATACCCACAGCACTGCCAAAAGTTATTGGATGGTTGGCTTTCGGATTGCGTTTGCGGCACACAATACGATGACCAAACCGTTTTGGAACACCTGAAGCTGCATCCGTCTGACCACTGATGGAAAACTCAGGAATTGCATTATTACTAAAGATGAAATTGATATATTGCCGCTCCTGGAAAGGCGGTAATCATCCGCCCGCTCATTCAGGAATGTATTGCCCGGAAGCATGCCTTGCACAACAGGTTGAAAGCATTTG
Organism: Saprospiraceae bacterium; assembly: GCA_026993525.1. Lineage (GTDB taxonomy): Bacteria > Bacteroidota > Bacteroidia > Chitinophagales > Saprospiraceae > UBA6168. Next base: position 17,614 of record JALWSS010000138.1, on the reverse strand, counting down.
AAAACCAGACAACCCCAAAATGGGAGATACCAGGGGACCCTTGCATGACTTCATTTGGAGGATAAAAAGTATTTGACATGCCTGTACCACATAATAACTGTTCTACATTGTTAGATACGGAAATGCACGACTGCCTTTGCTGTTCCAAAAAAGTGCATTCCCTCTTTAGTGAATTGAGTTGTGATGAACTGATAATCTTGAATGAGAATAAGTACAAAGTGTCCTATAAAGCAGGGGAGACCATTTATAAAGCCGGTACCAGACCGGTAGGACTGCTTTGTCTTTATCAGGGAAAGGTGAAAATTTCAAGAATGGGGATGAACGGAACGGAACAGATTGTGGCGCTGAAAAAGCCGGTTGATTTCATAGGATTCCGGGCACTGATGGAAGAAAAGTATTTCTTGTCTTCTGCGGTAGCACTTGAACCTTCCTCAGTTTGTATTATCAACAAGGACAATTTTTTCAAGACCATCCGCAACAATGCCAACCTTGCCTTAAGGGTCATCCGTATCCTTGCCAGGGAACTGAATGAACTGGAAGGGCGTTTGCTCAACCTTACCCAAAAACATGTCCGTGCCCGTTTGGCAGATGCCTTATTGATAGCCCATGACGTTTATGGCCAATCTCCTGATGACGGGGTGCTCAACGTTTCGTTGAAACGGGCAGACCTGGCAGCCCTTGCCAACATGACCACTGCCAATGCCATCCGGGTCCTTTCTTCTTTTGCCAAAGAAAATGTAGTTGAAATTGACAAAAGAAATATAAAAATCAACGACCTGAATGCCTTAAATGAGATAAGTGTTTGGGGAAGATGAGCGCGATGCCATTGCATGTGTTGTCCAGGGTTCTCAACTTTTCAATAGCTGGCTATTTTACTTATATAACTTTTAATTTTCAGTGTAAAATATATTGAATCCGTCCTGAATCAACACTCCTGCCAAAATATGTTGTAGAACATATTCTCCTTGTGTTATAGAACATTTATTTTCAAGATCATTCCCTGCTCCTTTACGGCTCCTAAGGAAATCTTCGAAGATGTATTCAGAGGTTCCCTTTAGGGTACAAAATCAAGGGTTTAAAGGAGTTTTTACATGAGAAATTCGGCTATAATTCTACTTGCCACCTTGATGATAATGGGCAGCTTTTCACAACTGTTCTCCCAATTCACCATTTCCGCGCAGCTCATACCACGATCGGAATTCCGGAGCGGGTACAGGATTCCAAAATCCGTTGACTCCGACCCTGCTTTTTTTGTCTCCCAACGCACAAGGCTCAACCTCGCCTTCAGAAATGACAAACTGAAATTGTTCATCTCCCCCCAGGATATTCGGGTATGGGGTATGGAAAGGCAATTGGCAAAAGACCCCAGTTTCGGTTTACACGAAGCCTGGGGGCAATTGGCACTTTCCGAAAACCTCGCCATTAAAGCGGGGCGGCAGGAAATCGCCTATGACGGGCATCGGCTGTTGGGAAACGTGAATTGGGCGCAGCAGGCAAGAAGCCACGATGCCCTGATGTTTAAGTATGAGAAGGAAGGGCTGAAACTCGACTTGGGTGGGGCATTCAACCAATCGGGCGAAAATATCTTTACTACCGATTACCGCACAGACAATTACAAAGTACTCACCTTTTTGCACGCAGAAAAAAAATCCGACAAGTTCTCCTGGAGCGGAATTTTGGCAACGGATGCTTATGAGAAAAATGATACCGTTCACGACTTGTCGTGGCGATATACCTTAGGGACGCTGCTGGCCTATAAAACGGGCCATTTGAGCTTTGAAGGAAGTGCTTATTGGCAAGGTGGCAAGACAAAAACCAACGCAAGCATAGCCGCATACTTGTTTAATGTAAGGGCTTCGTACAAAATCGGTAAAACAACCCTGGCTGCCGGGCTTGATTTCGTCTCCGGTGATGACCCGAACGACAAGGACTTTCAGGCTTTTAATACCCTTTACGCCACCAACCACAAGTTTTACGGGTGGATGGATTATTTCCTGAACATCCCGGCAGATACGGGTGGCGGTGGTTTGCAAGATTATTACTTCAATGCCAATTTCAATGTTGGCAACGAGTCCTCTTTGAAATTTTTCTACCACCAGTTTCTGTTAGCCAATGACGTTGCCGATTTGTCGAATCCAGGAGAAATGCTTGACAGCAACCTGGGGGGCGAAATAGATGCCGTGTTCGGGTACAAGATTGCGTCTTACGCTACCTTCAATGTAGGTCTGTCATTTTACTTTTCCAATGCCACCACGGAACAAATCAAAGGAGGGAGCATGGACAAAACCAGTTCGTGGGGCTGGATGATGCTGGCATTAAAGCCGGAGTTGTTCAGCACCAGGGATATAAACTGAAATTGTTTTATCGAAGGGAGGTAGGTCTAAGTCTGGTGTTGACCTTTTTCAGAAGTCATCAATGCTGAAAAACCTTGGAATCACACATAAATGAGAGGTACAATCATGAATAAAATATTTTTCCTTCTTGCCATACTTGGTTTGTTGATTGAAGCCCCGGCTATTGCACAAAGCGACGCCGAAGCAGCGGATTTGTTCAAATTGAAGTGCGGCATTTGTCATACCATCGGAAGTGGCAGACTGGTTGGCCCCGACCTTGCCAATGTTCACGAACGGCGGTCGGAAGAGTGGCTGCTCAAATTCATCCACTCCTCCCAGACCATGATTAAAAGTGGTGACCCGGATGCTATGGCACTCTTTGAAGAATTCAACCAGGTCATCATGCCCGACCCCATGATTACCGATACGGAGATAAAGTCAATTTTGGGCTATATCGCTGCCAATTCCGACGGAGGTGTCGGCACAGCTGAACCGGTTTCCGTCATTGAGGATGCCACACCTGAAGACCTCGAAAATGGCAAAAACCTGTTTGAAGGACGGGTCAGGTTTGCCAACGGCGGCCCCTCCTGCATCTCCTGCCACAATAGCCAGAGCAATATTTTTCTTGCCGAAAACAGTTTTTCGGGCAAAGATGTGGGTGCTTCGTTTGACAACTTGGGCGAGGCAGGGGTGAAGGCCATTTTGCAAAACCCTCCTTTCCCGGTAATGGCCCAGGCTTTTGAGGGGCATGACTTGACAGAAGGGGAAATTCACGATTTGCTGGTTTTCCTGAAAAATGTCAAACAACCAAGCAATTTAATGGCGTCCGGTTACATACTGTTTGGCATTCTGGGAGCTATGGGCTTGCTTGTTTTATATGGCGGGCTTTGGTATAGCAGGAAAAGTAAGAGTGTCAACTACGATATATACAAACGCCAAATAAAGTCTTTCAATTAAATCGCTGATTGAAAGTTGTCAACTGTTTGATCCCAATTTTTCACTTAAAATACAGTAAGAGCATGAGTTGGATAGAAGATATAATCTCCCCGCAAACCCGCAAATGGGAAGAATTTTACCGCAACCGTTTCCAGCACGACCGCATCGTGCGCAGTACGCATGGCGTGAACTGTACGGGTGGCTGCTCTTGGCAAATCCACGTAAAGGACGGCATCGTCGTTTGGGAAACACAGCAGTTGGATTACCCACTCTTGGAAAGTTCACTTCCTCCATACGAACCCCGTGGATGCCAGAGGGGGATTTCCTATTCCTGGTACCTATACAGCCCTCTGAGGATTAAGTATCCGTTGATTCGGGGTGCACTGCTTGATGCATATCAAAGGGAAAAACTCAACGCCGGGGGCGACCCGATGAAGGCATGGGAAAACCTCCAAAACAATGAGGACGCCCGTAAAAGTTACCAGCAAGCCCGTGGGAAGGGTGGTTTCCGGAGAGTGAGTTGGGATACGGTTTTGGAAATCATGGCGGTGTCCAATATTTATACGGCTAAGAAATACGGTCCGGACCGAGTGGTTGGATTCTCTCCGATTCCTGCCATGTCCATGATGAGTTATGCAGCCGGGGGGCGGTTTTTACAATTGTTCGGAGGTGTCAATTTGAGTTTTTACGATTGGTATTGTGACCTTCCGACAGCCTTCCCCGAAATCTGGGGCGAGCAAACGGATGTGTGCGAAAGTGCCGATTGGTACAACGCCAAAATGATTGCTGACATGGGGGCTTGTTTGAATATGACTCGTACTCCTGATTGCCATTTCTTCGCCGAATCACGGCACAATGGTACTAAAACCGTAGTTTTTGCACCCGATTTCAGCCAAGTCTGCAAATATGCTGACCAATGGGTGCCGCTCCATGCGGGTAGCGACGGTGCTTTCTGGATGGCAGTCACACATATTATTTTGAAGGAATGGCACCACGAAAAGCAAACGCCTTACTTTTTGGAATATACAAAACAATACACCGACAGTCCGTATTTGGTGAAATTGGAAAAAGACGGTGATGTGTACAAGCAGGGCAGATTAGTTCGGGCAAATGAACTGGCTCAGTACAAAGACATTGAAAACGGCGATTGGAAATTCCTCAATATTGACGAAGACAATGGGAAATTCATCGTGCCGAAAGGAAGTTCAGGTTTCCGTTGGGACAAAGAGGGCGGAAACTGGAACATGAAATTGGAGGATGGCGTGACCGATGAGAAATACAATCCTTTACTTACTTTTTTGAATAAAAGTGATGAAGTCTTACAAGTTGAATTTACTGAATTCGGATTGGGTAATCATCGAAAACGAGGCGTTCCAGTAAAATACATTGATACGGTAAATGGCAAAATCCCCGTCACAACGGTTTATGATTTGTGCATGGCACAATACGGCGTGGGCAGAGGTTTGGAAGGTGATTATCCGACGGATTATAATGATAAGGATGCAGCCTATACCCCCGCATGGCAAGAAATTTTTACGGGCGTAAGTGCGAATACCGTCACTCAATTTGCCAAAGAATGGGCAAATACCGCCAATGTCACTGGGGGCAAGTGTATGGTCATTGTCGGGGCAGGCATCAACCATTGGTATCACGCCAATTTGATGTATCGTTCGGCTATCGTTTCAATGATGTTCACGGGCTGTATCGGCAGAAACGGCGGTGGTATGAACCATTATGTGGGGCAGGAAAAACTCGCACCGATGGACTCATGGGGAACCATTGCTTTTGGCAAAGATTGGCAAGGTGCGATTCGGCTCCAACAAGCTCCGATTTGGCATTATATCAATACCTGTCAATATCGTTATGACGGGCAGTTTTCAAAATACAATACTGTCCCTGACAATAAATGGACGCGCCAACACACAGCGGATACTATCTTCCAGGCAGTCCGAATGGGGTGGATGCCATTTTACCCCCAATTCCACCAAAACTCTTTGGAATTGAGTAAAGAGGCAATGCAAAAAGGTGCATCGAATAATGAGGAAATCAAGGATTATGTCTTGGAAAAATTGAAATCCAAGGAATTGAAATATGCTGTGGGTGATCCCGAAGCCCCCGAAAACCATCCGAAAGTGTGGTATATCTGGCGGGGAAATGCCATTATGGGCAGTATGAAAGGGCATGAGTATGCGTTGAAACATTACCTCGGTACGCATCACAATTCTATTGCCGAAGAAGCAGAAGAACACACCAAAGAGGTCAAGTGGCACGAACATGCACCGCTTGGAAAAATGGATTTGATTGTTGATCTCAATTTCCGAATGGACTCCTCTGCCCTTTATTCCGACATTGTGCTTCCGGCAGCTTCGTGGTATGAAAAAGCTGATCTCAACAGTACCGACCTTCACTCGTTCATTCATCCGCTCGGCCAAGCCATTGCCCCCGTTTGGGAATCGAAAACGGATTGGGATATTTTCAAACAAATTGCAAGGGTGACGAGTGAAATGGCTGAAAAATATTTCAATAAGCCGCAAAAAGATGTTGTTATCGCACCCATCGCTCACGACTCTCCGGGTGAAATTGCACAGCCCGAAATCAAAGATTGGTACAAAGGCGAATGTGAAGCTATTCCCGGAAAAACCATGCACAAAATTGCCGTGGTGGACCGGGATTACACCAAGATTTACGACAAGTACATTTCACTAGGTGACAATATTCGCAAAAACGGCTTGGGTGCACATGGCAATCATTTCAGGTGTGAAGATGCTTTCGATGAAATGCTCGATTCCAACCACTTCCCTGTTGAGAAATCAAACGGAACGGTTCGTCCCTCCATCAAGGAAGACGAATGGGCGGCAAATGCAGTGCTGCAATTGTCCACCCTGACAAATGGAAAACTGACGGTGCGGGCATATAAAAATGCAGAAAAGAAAACGGGTATGAAACTCGCCGACCTCGCCGAAGGCAGCGAAGACGTCAAAATCCGCTACGCCGACCTTTTGGCGCAACCAAGACGGTACAATACTTCCCCACTCTGGTCGGGCCTAATGAACGGGGGCAGGGCATATGCACCTTACACTTATAATGTAGAACGCCTCGTGCCTTGGAGAACCCTCACCGGACGGCAACATCTTTATCTCGACCATGAATTGTATATCGCTTACGGCGAGAATTTACCTACCTACAAGCCTTCCCCCAAACCCGAAGCCTACGGTGATTTGAGGGATACTTTGAAAAACGGCGAAGCCAAAATTTTGAATTGTCTCACGCCTCATGGCAAATGGCACATCCATTCCACCTACATGGAAAACCTGCGGATGCTGACCCTTTCGAGGGGTTGCGAACCCTGCTGGATTAACGAGCAGGATGCCGAAGAACTCGGTATCAAAGACAACGATTGGGTGGAAGTTTACAATGACCACGGCGTGTATTGCACCCGTGCGGTGGTGAGTGCGAGGATACCAAGAGGTGTGTGCATCGTCTATCACGTGCCGGAACGCACGGTGGGCATCCCGAAATCACAAGTGAGGGGCAATAAACGGGCAGGTGGTCACAACAGTTTTACCCGTGTCCACCTGAAACCCAATTTCCTGGCCGGTGGTTATGGGCAGTTTGCTTATCATTTTAATTATTGGGGACCAATAGCACCAAACCGGGACACGCATGTGATAGTAAAAAAAATGGAGAAACTGGTTTGGTAATTAAGAGTAAAAAAGAAAATTATGAAAATAACCGCATCAAAAACAGTAGCAGAAGTAGTTGCCGAAAACTACAAAGCAGCCGATGTTTTCAAAAAGCACGGAATAGATTTTTGTTGTGGTGGCGGAGTCAGCCTGGCTGAGATATGCAGGAGGAAAAGCATTGATTATGCGCATATCGAAGCCGAACTGTTAGCGTTGGGCAATGACATCCCGGAATCGCATGATTTTAACAATTGGGAACTGGATGTTTTGGTGGATTACATCGTTGAGAAGCACCATACTTATGTGAAGGAAAACATCCCCCTCATTGTTCAATATGCCGAAAAAGTGGCAAGGGTACACGGGCATCATTACACGGAAACAGTCAAAATCAGAGACCTGTTCAATGAAGTGGCGAAGGACCTGCCCGTACATCTCCAAAAGGAAGAACAGATTCTTTTTCCTTTCATCAAAATGATGGTGGAAGCCAAAAGGAAAGGCTTGCCGATTCCCAATCCACCATTTGGAACGGTACAGAACCCAATCAGGATGATGGAAAACGAGCATGACACCTCTGGTGAAATATTCAAGGAAATTGCTGCATTGAGCAATCAATATCAACTACCAGAAGGTGCCTGCAATACGTTCAAAGTGCTTTACGCCAAACTGAAAGAATTTCAAGATGACCTGCATCAGCATATTCATTTGGAAAACAATATCCTGTTTCCAAAAGCGGTGGGGATGCAGGTTTGAATGTAACAGCTTAATAAATATATCATGAATGTACGTGCCCAAATTTCAATGGTTTTTCACCTCGATAAATGTATCGGCTGCCATACCTGTTCAATAGCCTGCAAAAACATCTGGACAGACCGCAAAGGCGTCGAGTACCAGTGGTGGAACAATGTGGAGACCAAGCCGGGAACCGGGTATCCCACCAAATGGGAAGACCAGGACATTTACAAAGGCGGCTGGGAAAAAAACAACGGAACCATTAATCTGAAAGGGGCAGGCAAGAAAAAGGGCTTGCTAAATATTTTCCACAACCCGAACCTGCCCGTCATTGACGACTACTACGAGCCGTTCACCTACAGATACCTTGACCTCATCGAGTCACCGGCTATGAAAGACCAGCCCACGGCACGTCCCGTTTCCCTGATTACAGGAAAACCCATTGACATCAAAATGGGGCCCAACTGGGACGACGACCTCAGCGGTACACCCGACTATGCGAGGAAAGACCCCAACCTTCAGGACTTGTCTCCAGCGGAACAGGAGGCAATGTTCCAACTGGAAAGGATGGCGTTTTTCTACCTGCCCAGAATCTGCAACCATTGCCTCAATCCGGCTTGCGTGGCTTCTTGTCCGTCGGGTGCAATTTACAAGAGAGGGGAAGACGGAGTAGTATTGATAAATCAGCAGGTTTGCCGGGCATGGAGGATGTGCGTCACCGCTTGTCCTTACAAAAAATCCTATTACAACTGGCACACGGGCAAATCCGAAAAATGTATCCTTTGCTACCCTCGACTTGAAGCGGGTTATGCGCCTGCTTGTATGCATTCCTGCGTGGGGAGGATTCGGTATTTGGGTGTTATATTGTACGATGCTGACCAAATTGAAAGCGTGGCTTCTGATGACGGAGGCAAACTCATTGACCGTCAATTGAACATGTTGCTCGACCCCTTCGACCCCCGTGTGATTCAGGCGGCAAAGGAAAATGGTGTTGCTGATTCCACTATCAAAGCAGCGCAATATTCCCCGACTTACAAATTTGTCAAGAAGTGGGGATTGGCGTTGCCACTGCATCCGGAATTTCGAACCTTGCCGATGCTCTTTTATGTCCCGCCATTGCTCCCCGTTATGGCTTCGCTGGGAGAACAGGATAAATCGCAAGGTGAAAAACTGGATCCTATCGCAAAATTCTGGAATGATAGCTGGTTGTACGATACGAGTACCGAAGACCTGTGGGGTACGATTGACCAAGCCCGCTTTCCACTGAAGTACATAGCGAACCTGTTTGCCGCAGGTGATGAAGAAAAAGTAAAAGTGGTGTTGAAAAAACTGATGGCAGTGCGTATCCACCGGAGAAATGTAACGGTCGGTGACCTTGCCGAGGAAAAAGTGGAGGCCACTATGAGGGGGGCGGGAATGGATGTTGAAACTGCCGAAGAAATTTACAAACTGACTTCCCTTGCCAAATTTGATGAGCGTTTCGTCATTCCGCCTGCCCATCGGGAACAGGCATTAGAGATGCTCGAATTTACGGGCGACACAAAAGGTAGTGTTGGTTTTGGTTTCAAAGAAAAAGCTGAGAGGGGGCTTTAGAAATGCCAAACCGTAAACTCTAAAATTGAAACTTGTAAAATGAAAAACTCAATAAAGCATTACTCGTTGATTGCTAACCTGTTTGATTATCCAGGAGAGGGTTTTAATGAGAAGGTTAGGGAAGTCCAATCCTGTCTGGACGAGCAATACCCGGAAGCCGCAAAGCTGCTTTCCTCTTTTACCAACTTTATTTCAGAAGCAAACTTGATCACACAACAGGAACTGTTCATCCGCTCATTTGATGTGCAGGCAGTTACAACGCTGGACTTAGGGTATGTGATGTTTGGTGATGATTACAAAAGGGGAGAATTGTTGGTTAATCTGAATCGGGAGCATCGTGAAGCAGGGAACGACTGTGGTTCGGAACTTGCCGACCACCTGCCCAATGTTTTGCGCCTGTTGCCGAAAATGAAGGATGGTTACATTGTGGAAGAATTGGTCAAAAGAATTATCGCTCCCTCTTTGCGGCGGATGATACGAGGTTTTGAGCCAGAGCAGATTGAATTGAAAGACAAGTTTTATAAAAAGAAACACAAAACCATCATTGACCGACCAAAAGAACATTATACCATTTATCAAAAAACATTGGAGGTGTTGCTCAAAGTGTTGGAGCAGGATTTTACTTTGACAAACGAAGAACGGAAAGATGAGTCTTCTGATTTTTTGAAGAATATCGTGACGGAGGACAAATTGGAAGGAACGTAGATTTTGACATGGCAAATTTTGAAAGCCTGTCAAATATATTGGCAAAATTATTTCAACTGTAAAAAGGATACAATGGAAAATCTTTTCAATGCACTCAATAACTTTTTCCTAATTGCCTTGCCCTATATAGCACTGTTTGTTTTTGTGATTGGGTCAATATGGCGTTACCGAAACGGGTTCAAATTTTCCTCGCTGTCCTCACAGTTTCTGGAGGGCAGGCAGTTGTTTTGGGGAACAGTGCCGTTCCATATCGGTATCTTGTTTCTGTTCCTTGGCCATTTGATTGCATTTCTGATCCCAAGTGGTGTGCTGGCATGGAATGCTCATCCTTTACGCCTGATAATATTGGAGGTGACAGCTTTTATTTTTGGTGTCGCTGTTTTAATTGGAATTGTCAATCTGCTGTACCGCAGGATAACCAACTCCCGAATAGCCGTAGTGACGAGCAAGATGGATTATGTGATTATTGGCTTGCTTTTGATACAGGTTTTTAGCGGTCTTTGGGTGGCGTACAATTTCCGGTGGGGCTCCTCCTGGTTTGCTTCCGTACTGACCCCCTACCTGTGGTCTGTTTTTGCTTTACAACCCGATGCCACCGCAGTTGCTGCCCTGCCTTGGGTTGTCAAATTTCATATCGTTGGTGCTTTCCTGATTATTATGCTGATTCCTTTTTCGAGGCTGGTTCACTTCCTTGTTCCCCCTATTGACTACCTATGGCGGCCTTACCAGCAGGTAATTTGGTACTGGAACAACAGGGAGGTAAGAAAGCCCCACACTCCCTGGTCATTGAAGCGACCGAAGAATAACTAAACTAATGCTTTTAACAGTAACTGATCTTGAACTCATGGCAGCACAGGCAGTCAAGTTCATCTTGCTTGGGTTGCTGATATTTGGCATTGGGTTGAATTTGCTCAAAGCATGGAAAACAAGCTCGGGCAAAAAAAAAGTCATCAGAATAGTTTTCGCAATTGTTTTTTTTGCATTGGCAATTCCTGTTTTTAGATGGATTGAAGTAGAAGGCAGTATGTTGAGTTCAGGTGAATATGTTATTGGGACGACACTTGGATTCTGTGAAGTATTTGCAAAAGGGAAAGGCATTGAATTCGAATATGAGATAGATGGAATAAAATATAAAAATTGTAATACCTACCACCCCATACCAATTGATAACATTAAAGTGCCGGGCGGAAAATATTACGTCCGGTATTCCAAAAAATACCCTGAAAAAGGGCGAATCAACTTTCAAAAACCTGTTGAATAAATGCAAGAAAAAGCGACATTCAAATCTCATAAAGCATTGTTTTTCAATACACTGGCATTTACTATATGCTTTGCTGCCTGGATGCTGAATGGTGTATTAGTCACCTTTTTGGTTGACAACCAGGTATTTGATTGGGGCCCCGTGGAAATAGGCTGGCTGATGGGTATTCCCGTACTAACCGGGGCATTGTTCAGGTTGCCTGCTGGCATTTTGACCGACAAATTTGGCGGAAAACCTGTTTACGGATCCTTGTTGATTCTCTGTGCCATTCCCATGTTTTTGCTTTCTTATGCAAATAGTTTTTTTGAATTTGCTGCTGCCAGTTTCGGGTTCGGGTTTGCGGGCGTAAGTTTTGCTATTGGAATTGCGTTTTCTTCCGTGTGGTATCCCCGACATCAGCAGGGAACGGCATTGGGGATATTCGGTGCGGGAAATGCCGGTGCTGCCCTCACTACCTTGTTTGCACCTACTTTGCTGAAATATTTTACCGATAATGCAACCAATATTGAAGGCTGGCGGGTGTTGCCGAAAGTTTATGCAGCTGCTTTGGTGGTAATGGGCATCTTGTTTTTCATTTTCACCGAAAATAAAAAGCCTTCCTCAAGCGCACGGACGCTGAAAGGGATGCTCAGACCATTGAAAAATATCAGGGTCTGGCGTTTTGGTATGTATTATTTTCTCGTATTTGGCTGCTTTGTCGCCTTCTCTCAGTGGCTCGTTCCTTATTTCGTAAATGTATATTATTTGCCCTTGGTGACGGCGGGGATTTTTGCTGCTCTGTTCAGTTTTCCGTCGGGGGTCATACGGGCGCTCGGCGGGTGGATGTCAGATAAATGGGGAGCCAGAAAAGTGATGTATTGGGTGCTGAGTTCGTCGGTTATTATCAGCTTTTTATTGATTATTCCAAGAATGGAAATAAACTCCCCGGGCAGGGGCATCATGGCAAAACGTGCAGGAACAGTCACTGCGGTGTCAGACGCCGAAATAAAGGTGGATGACAAGACTTATCAACTGGTAAAAAGGGATATTGAAAATATTGATTATGATGAGGGGATATTTATTTTTCCCACCAAAGAAGTCTGGCAAGAACCGATTGTAAAGGTCGGTGATAAAGTGGTCAAAAAGCAATTGTTGGCTAAGGGAATTACCCGCATATTCTTTCAGGCGAATGTTTGGATTTTTGCGGTTCTCGTCATTCTCATTGGCAGTATCTGGGGCGTCGGGAAGGCAGGTGTGTACAAACACATCCCGGATTATTTCCCCGAGGAAGTGGGTGTTGTCGGAGGAATGGTCGGAGTACTTGGTGGTTTAGGTGGCTTCTTCTGTCCGATTATTTTCGGGTATTTGCTAGAAAGCACCGGATTGTGGACGAGTTGCTGGATGTTCATGCTGTTTCTTTCTGCCTTGTGCCTGATTTGGATGCACCGAATTGTGACGAAAATGATGCACAAAGAATCGCCGGAGTTAATGCGGAAAATTGAGAATGTTTAAATCAACAAAGTCATGCCAATAAATATTCGAAACTGGAACGTTGAGGACAAGGAATTTTGGGAATCAACCGGAAAAAAAATCGCTACCAAAAATCTTTGGATTTCCATCCCGGCATTGCTGCTGGCTTTTGCCGTATGGATAATGTGGAGCGTCATTGCCACCAAGATGAAAGAATTTGGTTACAATTTCGGGATGATTGAACCTGGCATGAGTCCTGAAGAAATAACTGAAAAACTCAAAGATATCAACAGCTTGTACTATACTTTGCCTGCTATTGCTGGCCTGGCAGGGGCTACTTTGAGAATTCCCAATTCCTTCCTTATTGGTCTGGGTGGAGGTAGAAATGTAATTTTTACATGTACGGCTTTGCTACTCATTCCTGCAATAGGAGTCGGCTTTGCCTTGCAGGATGTCAACACGTCATACATGACATTTGCTATCCTTGCTGCCTTGTCCGGTTTTGGCGGCGGTAATTTCTCCTCTTCAATGAGCAACATCAGTTATTTTTTTCCAAAAAGGGTTCAAGGTACTTCGTTGGGATTGAATGCGGGAATCGGCAACCTCGGTGTTGGAGTAATGCAAAAAACGATACCGCTGGTGGTTGGGCTGTACCTCTTCTCGGCGATTGACAAGGACGGGAACATTGTCAGCAACGAAGCCCTTGCCGGCATCCAGAATGCAGGTTGGGTATGGGTTCCAGTTTTGACGATAGCTGCCATAGCAGCCTTTTTTGGCATGAACAACGTCGTTACCGGTACGCCAAAACTGCCAAACACCATTCAGGGTATTGGAAAAACCCTTTACATGATTGTATTGGGTCTAGTGGCTGGTGGCATCGGGGCATACATGTTGGTCAGTTTGAAAATCAATATGTGGATAGTGCTTCCGGTGGTTATTGTTTTAACGGTCATGCTGATGAAATATGCTACTCCGGGAGAAATCAAGACCAATTTGAACGAGCAGTTTGCCATATTCAGTAACAAACACACTTGGGTCATGACCATTATATATACCATGACCTTCGGTTCTTTCATTGGCTTTTCGGCGGCTTTCCCAAAATTGTGTCAGGATATATTTGTGTATTCTGACCCTTCGAATCCCGGATTCATCAATCCCAATGCCCCGAATTTTTTGACATGGGTTTTTCTGGGGCCGGTCATCGGTGCATTGATTCGCCCGGTTGGGGGCTGGCTGTCCGATAAAATTGATAGTGGTGCAAAAGTGACGGCAGGTAGTACCATTGTTCAGATCATTGCTACATTGGCGGTTGCCTATTTCGTCGTTCAGGCGAGAAGCAGTGAAACGCCCGAAACATATTGGTGGCCCTTTTTCGCCTGCTTCATGTTGTTGTTCCTGACCACTGGCATCGGCAATGGCTCGACTTTCAGGAGTATCCCTAATATTTTCAATAAAGAACAGGCTGGCCCCGTGTTGGGCTGGACCGCTGCCATTGCTGCCTATGGGGCGTTCATTATTCCAAAAATATTCGGGCAACAAATCAAGGCCGGCACACCGGAATATGCGCTTTACGGTTTCGCTGCTTATTATTTAATATGTTTGGCCCTGAACTGGTGGTATTATCAAGGCCCTAAGGCAGAAGTTAGAAACCCTTAATTGTTCTTTTGTAATTGCTCATCACCACGTTTTGCCATCTGAAAGAATGATGAAACGGGGTGTGCAGTGTATAAGGATTTTTGTAGAATAAACTTGCAAAACATGGCAACACCAAAAGATAAGATTCCCAAACGGTTCACCCGATTCATGGAAAAATACCCAGCCATCGGAAAAGCATATTCCGATTTAGGGGATGCTGTCCACAAGGCAGGTCCATTGGACGACAAGACCCGTGCTTTGATAAAAGTAGCCATATCGGGTGGGGCCAGGCTGGAAGGGGCTTTTCATTCGCATATCCGAAAGGCAGTGCGGGCCGGAGCCACAAAGGAAGAATTGCAGCACATTGCATTCCTTGCCCTGCCTACCATTGGTTTTCCGTCCATGATGGCTTTGTTGTCTTGGATTGACGATATCTTTGAACAATAAATTTATGACCTTCAGCGAAAAAGTGAAAGACAAAACTTTTGGTTTTATTGGAGGTGGCCGGGCCACCCGGATTGTTTTAGGGGGCTTCCGAAATGCAGGGAAAATGCCCCGTGAAGTAATTGTCAGCGACACGGACGGGGCGGTTTTGAACAAATTGAAAAATAGTTATCCTGAAATTGTTCCCGCCTTAAACAACAATGATCTGCCCGCTTCAAAGGATTTTGTTTTCATTGCCCTTCATCCCAATGCGGTGGGTGGTGTTTTGAAAAAAATAAAATCCAAATTGAAACCGGATGCGGTACTTATATCGTTTGCACCGAAATACACAATAGGGAAGATGGCAGAAAGTTTAGGTAGTTTTCAGCGAATCGTTCGGATAGTACCAAACGCTCCCACCATTGTAAACGCAGGCTATACCCCCCTTGCTTTTTCCCATGTATTTTCTCAAACCGAAAAAGACGAACTTACTTCCATTTTTGGCATTTTGGGAGAATGCCCCGAAGTGGAAGAGGAAAAATTGGAAGCCTTTGCCATTCTTACTGCGATGGGACCTACCTATCTTTGGTTTCAACTATTTGCATTGCAAGAGCTTGGCGAATCATTCGGACTTTCCCGACAAGAGGCTGAGTCGGGAATATTGAAAATGGTAACTGGCACTGTGAAGACAATGTATCATTCCGGTTTGTCACCTGGCGAAGTGATGGACCTGGTACTCATAAAACCACTGGAAGCGCAGGAAGAAAGCATTAAAAATGCCTATGAAAATGCGCTGAAACCGTTGTTTAAAAAATTAAAGGAATAAGTACATTGCTTCCAGTAGTTGAACTTGGAGTGCTGGAAATAATGTAAAAAAAGTATAACATGATTGAATTAAAAGTAATCAACAAAGGTGACCCTTTGAAAAGGAATGCCGAAAAGCAGCAGGAGCAAAAAGAATTTTCACCGATGGCACCTCCCGATGCCTATGCTCCGCCAAACATGAAAACCATCCCTTATGAAGAGCTGCACCCTTTTCTTCAACAGCTTTGCGATGAGCACAAAGCTTGCATCAAGGAACTGGACGCTTTCGAGGAAGCATTGAATATCATTCGGAAAACAGGAATTGACAAATCGGTGGGAGGAAAACTCAGCAGGTTCTTTAATTTTTTTGACAACAATATTGTCGTACACAACCAAAAGGAGGATAAAATTTTGTTCCCTTTGTTGCAAAAGCGCTTACTGGAACAAGGCGAACATGGCCACGGACCTACTCCTATAACCGCCGTGGATATGTTGGAGGACGACCATATCAAGGCATTACAACTTGCTGCTGTCGTTTTTAATTTTTTTGGAATGTCCATGCGCCTGCCCGAACACAATTCCCGTTTGGTGCTGTTGGATGCTGCATTGGAGCAGGGAAAGGCGCTGATTGAATTGTTAAGGTTGCACATTTTCCGGGAGGATAATATTGTTTTTCCGCAAGCGCAAATGTTTCTTTCCAATTTGGAACTTGACGAAATGGCTAGCACTATAAGGCCATAAACCCGATTTATTACGACTCCTGTGGTAGATCTCGTGGTGGTACTATCCGTTTCTCGAAAATGTTGAGGAGGATATAGTAAAGGCAATCAGCCAATAGACCTTGAATTTAAGCACAGTTGGAAAAACTTCTCTGCATTAAGCCCAAATTCCCTGTACGCACTGGACGACAGTGATAGGTTTTCTCAAACCACTTCGTGTCGGGCATAGTTGGTGCCTATAGGACAATACCCACAGTGTGTCCCAATGATTATAAAGTCCTGTCCATCAACTGCCAGCTTGCTGCCTTGGACACCATTGTGAATTGTAAACTTTGTTGTGGTTGTAACCTGACAGGAAGTACAACGAAAAAAGAAGAGTCAGTACCCCGCTTTTCATTCTTACCTGTGATGAATCTTGCCGTGAGTTTCCTGAAAAAAGTCATTTTACGTTGGAGTTGACTGCAAATGAAGTTGGTTGATACCGATGCCAGTGCCGATGCCGACAGTTAACGGCACTCGCATCGGATTTCGGGATAGGAGGTTAAGCAGACCTCTGCCTGGCCACTCGGCCAACCGACCAATAAAATATACTCCAATGCGGTCGGTATCGGCTCGGGATCGGAGGTTAAGCAGACCGTTTGGGGGAGGAAAGATGAACGAAAGTCCTCAACTCTGCCCCTTCTCCAGGAAACAATTTCAAGTTATGGACCATGAGCAAAGCCCGCCGCCACAATTCAACAATCTCAACAATTCAACAATTCAACAAAAAAAGGCGCCTTGAGGCGCCTTTGGAGAGGTCGGTAGCGGATTCGAATCCCGAAGCCGATAGCTATCGGCTCGGGATAGGAGGTTAAGCAGACCTCTGCCTGGCCACTCGGCCAACCGACCAATAAAATATACTCCAATGCGGTCGGTATCGGCTCGGGATAGGAGGTTTATCAGACCGTTTGGGGGAGGAAAGATGAACGAAAGTCCTCAACTCTGCCCCTTCTCCAGGAAACAATTTCAAGTTATGGACCATGAGCAAAGCCCACCGCCACAATTCAACAATCTCAACAATTCAACAATTCAACAAAAAAAGGCGCCAGAAAGGCGCCTTTGGAGAGGTCGGTAGCGGATTCGAATCCCGAAGCCGATAGCTATCGGCTCGGGATAGGAGGTTAAGCAGACCTCTGCCTAGCCACTCGGCCAACCGACCAATAAAATATACTCCAATACGGTCGGTATCGGCTCGGGATAGGAGGTTAAGCAGACCGTTTGGGGGAGGAAAGATTAACGAAAGTCTTCAACTCTGCCCCTTCTCCAGGAAACAATTTCAAGTTATGGACCATGAGCAAAGCCCAC
>JALWSS010000137.1 GCA_026993525.1 Saprospiraceae bacterium | reverse complement strand
AGCATGGATAACTCGGGCATTCTGGATGACATTCGGCGCCCCGCTCCCAACCACTGTCGTCGTACTCGTTGCCGGTGATTCTGAATGCCTCGGCTGTCAACAGAGCGTAATAGGGTGTAAGAACCAGGTCTTCCAGAATCTCATACTGTACGGGTGGAAATACGAAATCGGGTTTGACTACCGTGTAGTACCAGGTTGGCTCATCCTCGGGTATTGAGGGATCGTGATACCAGGTGCCTTCCTGAATGATTTCGTAATCGAGCGGGTAATCGTCGAGGTCGATGTCCAGCGAATCCATGTAGTCAAAAAGTAGTTTCAATTCACTATTTCTTTAAGAAGAACATCATTCGATTGCTGAGTCCATTAAATTCTCCTTTTGGTGAAGATGATGATTATCCCCACCTTAAAGGAAACTCCCTTTTTCTTTTGCGATAGAAGTAATTTTTCATAACTCCCCATTGGGAATCAATTAAATCTGTTGGAAACATGTGGTATTTTTTTCCATAAATACCCCGCTTAGTGTAATCACTTTACTACAAATGAAAAACCTCCAAAGTTCTTATACTCTTGTAAGGAGGCATACCATTTAGAGGGTATTTCTTTTTCAAAAATATGATAGTTGTTATCACTTTTCAATTCATTGACATTATAGTGCAATTTTGAAATCACTGCTTCACAATTACCCTCAAGGGTGATATCTTCAAGGTCTCTTGTGAGATTACCGAATGAAATAGTAAATTTTCCAGACATAGAAGGAAGCAACCCAAAATGGATTTTTTGTCCAGTTTCCGATTTATCAAGAAATAGTTCAAAATAATTGATGTGGGGATCAGATGCAGCGAAGAAAATAGACACTTCCCCAATGTTTTTGACAATTTCAAAGTCAGTAGTCGGCGAGTATAAGATTGTGTCGCCGATGTTTGTAACAATGAAAGAATCAAGCATATCAATTGTCATTTTGACGCTGAAGTCAATTGAATCTTCAATTATTACCATTTGCGAATCAACCTCATTGATTACTTCCTTTGGTATCTCCATTCCCACCCAAAGCGTATCACCTATGTTAAGTGTGTCCTGGGTTGGTTGGATACTTACCGGAAAAGTAAATTGGTATTCTTTGAAACATGTTGTTGTTTTGGAACATGAGCAAGGTTCCTGAAAGAGCATGAGCCAAAGAAAAATACAACTGAGATATAAGGTTTGTGATTTCATGGATGAAACATTTTCAAAGCACTGCCCTGAATGTGAACAAGCAACTCAGGGCAGTGCCCGGTTCATTATCAAAATCCATAGGATTCAAAAAGAAGGTCCAAATCTGAAGAGGTAACCCCTGCTGGCAAAATGTTATTGAGATTATTCTTCACTTGCTGGAGGCTTGTTGGTTTACCACTTACCACAGCGTTCAAACAGTCCATATTGGAGTACCCCTTGACATCAAATCCAACTTCTGCCGGATCACTAAAATTGGGAGGATTCAAAGAATTGTCATCAACACAATCCCTGAATAATCCTGCAGGAATCCAAGCACCCTCTGGTGTAGGTGCTGGGCTGGGTTGGTAACTTTCTAACTTGTAAATATGTCTTGTACGTTCTTTTAAAACTGGAGAAGAAGAGCTTGTCGCATTTGAGTGATTAATGCCATACTTCGCATCAGCATAAGTTGGTCCAATGTGATATCCCCACATTTCGATTGCTCCGCACCTTCCTGCCCCATTTGCAGTGCCATCTCCATAGCCCATGTTTTCGGCAATGTAGAAAGCATTTGCAATCCAATAATTATTGTCATTCAGGGCATTCCAGTGTGCACTGTGTGCATACTCGTGGTACATGATGTTTTTGATTTGGTCCGAAGGTCTGAGTCCGTGACCGCCATGATTGATGACTACATCCGGGGCCCAGGTAACGAGATACGGAGCAAGAATCGCAAGTAAGGCCCCGGCAGAAAATTGTTCAGGGTCGTCCTGTGCAGTTCCCCAAATACTCAATACAGCTCCCAATCCAATCAATCCAAGTGTACCTCCGGCGAAAATCATCGGATCGGCTGACATTTCATCGAACATGGGGGCAGCTCCTCCCGAGGCAGCCTTTGTGATCAGCAAGTCTATGGTCTCTGGGGTTTCCGTCAAATAATCGGCCTGTGCAAAGGCGTTGAACTCAAAGATAGCGTTGTTGGCAGTTGCTGCATACCACAGAGCTCTTTCTTTGGATTCCAAATCGGGATCGTTCCCGAACAATACATGGATGTTGTTGTAGGGTGGGCTCTGGAGAATTACCTTGTGTTTGAGAATCTCACCGTACTGCCAAAGCTTTCCCCATTTTCTAATGGCTCTTGCCTTTATTTTATCATTCTTGAATTTCAACTTGATCTTCACCCTGCCACCGTGGGCCTTGCTCACATGCCAGCAACCGTTTTCATCCGTTTCGGTCACGATGCGCTTGAACAGGCCGTCTTTCACCACTACCTTCAGGTTTCTGACGCCTTCAGGGCCGAGTTGTGTGTCTTCGACCTGCACACAGCCTGAAGGCAGCAGGGGGTTGGAGGATACTTTGCAGCCGCATTCCGTGGTCACCCAGGGGTCACCGGAAGGTGGGGGTGGTGGGTCCTCGAGGCAATCCGGCCAGGTGGGGCTTCCGGGCACACAGGGCACTCCGTTGCAGCTTCGGTTGTCGTCCCAGCATTCGATTTCCGGCAGGTAGCAGCATGGATAACTCGGGCATTCTGGATGACATTCGGCGCCCCGCTCCCAACCACTGTCGTCGTACTCGTTGCCGGTGATTCTGAATGCCTCGGCTGTCAACAGAGCGTAATAGGGTGTAAGAACCAGATCTTCCAGAATCTCATACTGTACGGGTGGAAATACGAAATCGGGTTTGACTACCGTGTAGTACCAGGTTGGCTGATCCTCGGGTATCGAGGGGTCGTGATACCAGGTGCCTTCCTGAATGATTTCGTAATCGAGCGGGTAATCGTCGAGGTCTATGTCCAGCGAATCCATGTAGTCAAAAAGTAGTTTCAATTCTTCCAGATTTGCCGGAAGAAAGCGAACGTAAAGGTCTGTGGCTGGCAAAGCCACATAATCCGGGTCGTAAAGATTGTTCCAGGCTGCAGTCATGTTGGCAACGGAATAGGGATTGTTGATTTTTTGTCCCAATACCATTTGCTGATCAGGTGGTGCAAAGCTCCTGAGTCCGGGTTCTCCAGTCAAACTAATGTTGCTTTGACTGGTGTCAATGTCAGGGATTTCTTTTGGCATGTGGTCTTTTTGACATGCTTGCATGAAGATAAAGAAGCAGGCAAGCGCTGCTAAAAAACGAATGCTTTTCATAACTTTGTAAAGTTTAAGTAATTAGACAATAGCCCTTTGCCGTCACCGGCCGGTTTGCACGGCGAGGGGCTTTTTCATAGCCATGTTTAAAGGCAGTTTGTCACTGCACTTCCATCAATTCCCCTTTCATACAGTGTTCAACAGTGAAACTCCTTAGCGGAAGGCACCTTGCTGATTTCTACTACCCCACCAATAATATTCTTTGTTTCAGGTATTGCCTTCTCGTCTTGTCAGTAGTTCTGTGTACCGGGTGTAAGGCGTTATTGAAAAACTTGAGGTCAAATTTAAGGCGCACGGGTGAATTACGCAAGTACCCCCCCCCATACATTTTTTTATTTATTTATAATTCATTTTGGAGAGTTTTTCCGGGGTTTCGGAATCGGGGGAGTTTTTGGGTTCCGGGCCCGGATCCGGATTCACGATTCTTGAAATGTCTTACTCCGGCAACATCCCTGATCGGGGTTTTTCCAACAGGCCCACTGACCACCGGCTACTGAGTACCGCCCACTGCCCACTGACAACTGACAACTGCCCACTGACAACTGACAACTGACAACTGAGTACTGAGTACTGAGTACTGCCACTCTGTCATCCCTTCGGGTAAAATCAGCCCCATTGTCATCTGTTTTCAGCAGGCAAATCTGGCTTTTCAGGACAGGCTGTCTGTGGCACCAATGTTGAGTTGCCGGAGGTTTCCTGCATCATCGGCTTGCTTTGTAGAGCAGTTTTGGCATGGATGGAGGGAAATTACCCGCATTCAGTGATGACAGCCGACATCATGGCAATGGCATTTTTTGATTATTTTGCAGGCCTTCGCAGAATAGCCCTGACCCCCGGGGAACACAAGTGGAAACTACACGTTCTGAATAGTATAAAACCATCATAACCTTATGCCCCTTTTTGAAGATTTTATCGTGTCGAATGCTTTTGACGAGGAAGGAGAATTCATGCCCCTGATCACCATTGAAGAAGAAGATGAGGCCAACATTCAGGATTCCTACCCGGAGGTCTTGCCGGTGTTGGCTTTGAAGAATACCGTTCTTTTCCCCGGCGTAGTCATTCCCATCACCGTTGGCCGGGACAAATCCAACCGTGCCATCCAGAAGTCTTATGACAAGCACCGGATTGTGGCGGTGCTGGCCCAGCGCGACCCGAAAGTGGAAGACCCCGGTGTGGAAGACCTGTACGAAGTGGGCACGCTGGCCCGGATCATCAAGCTGATCAAGATGCCGGATGGCACCACCACGGCCATCCTGCAGGGCCGCAAGCGCTTCCGGCTGCAGAAAATGGTGGCCGAAACGCCTTACATGCAGGGCATTGTTGAGGAACTGAACTACGATTCACCGGCCAACGAAATGGAGTTCAAGGCCGTGGTGGCCACCATCCACGACAAGGCCCAGCAGATCATCCACCTCTCGCCCAACATCCCTTCGGAAGCGGTGGTGATGATCAAAAACATCAACAACCCGACTTTCCTCATCAACTTCATTGCCTCCAACCTCGGTGTGAAGCTGAACGCCAAACAAACCATTCTGGAAGAAAACGACCTGGTGAAAAAAGCGGAGATGCTGCTGGAGCAAATGGACACCGAACTCCAACTGCTCGAAATCAAAGACCGCATCGAAAGCAAGGTGCGCACAGACATCGAAAAGCAGCAGCGGGACTACTACCTCAGCCAGCAACTGAAAACCATTCAGGAAGAACTGGGGCAAAACCCCCAGGAGGAGGAAATAAAGTCATTGCTCGAAAGAGCCAAGGGCAAACACTGGCCGGAGAATGTAGCCAGAGCTTTCGACAAGGAGATCAACAAGCTGCGCCGCATGAACCCGCAGGTGGCCGAGTACAGCATACAGCTCAACTACCTGGAACTCATCCTCGACCTGCCCTGGAACGAGTTCACGACCGACAACTTCGACCTGGCCAAGGTGAAGAAGGTCCTCGACAAAGACCACTACGGCCTCGAAAAGGTCAAGGAACGCATCATGCAACACCTGGCGGTGCTCAAGCTGAAAGGCGACATGAAGGCACCGATACTCTGCCTCGTCGGCCCTCCCGGTGTGGGAAAGACCTCACTGGGCAAGTCCATCGCACGGGCCCTCAACCGCAAGTTCATCCGCATGTCATTGGGCGGCCTGCACGATGAGGCCGAGATACGGGGACACCGCAAAACCTACATCGGTGCCATGCCCGGCAGAATCATTCAGTTGCTTCGCAAAGCCGGCGCCAGCAACCCCGTCTTCATTCTGGACGAAATTGACAAAGTGGGCAAGGATTTCCGGGGCGACCCCTCCTCTGCCCTGCTGGAAGTGCTGGACCCCGAACAAAACGCCACCTTCCACGACAACTACCTGGAGATGGAATACGACCTCTCCAGGGTGCTTTTCATCGCAACGGCCAATTCGCTGTCGAGAATCCAGCCGGCATTGCTGGACCGCATGGAGATCATCTACATCAACGGCTATTCGCTGGAAGAGAAAATCGAAATTGCGAAGCGACACCTCATCCCGCAACAGCTGAAAGAACACGGTCTGAAAGCCGGCAACGTCCGTTTTTCGAAGAAGGTACTCACCAGTATCATTCAGTTGTACACCCGCGAATCCGGGGTGCGAAGCCTCAACAGGCAGATTGCAACAGTGATGCGCTTCGTGGCAAAAAAAGTGGCCATGGACGAGGAGTATTCCCCTTCGGTCAAAGTGGAAGACCTCCGGGAAATGCTCGGCCCACCCCGCTCTTCGAAAGAACTGGCGGGCGAAAAGCTGCCGCCCGGTGTCACCATCGGCCTGGCCTGGACTTCGGTGGGCGGTGAGATCCTCTTCATCGAAACCAGCCTGAGCAAAGGCAAAGGCGGCCTGACCATGACCGGCAACCTCGGTTCCGTCATGAAGGAATCGGCCACCACGGCGCTGAGCTACCTCAAAGCCAACGCCGACAGGCTGGGCATCGATCCGCAGGTATTTGAGATGTACGACATCCACCTGCACGTTCCGGAAGGAGCCATTCCGAAAGACGGCCCATCCGCAGGGGTCACCATGCTGACCTCTCTGGCCTCGGCATTTACGAACACACCCGTCAAACCGCTCATCGCCATGACCGGTGAGATCACCCTTCGGGGCAAAGTGCTGCCGGTGGGTGGCATCAAAGAGAAGATACTGGCCGCCAAACGGGCCGGCATCAAAGAGGTCATTCTCTGTTCCGAAAACGAAAAGCACGTGGAGGACATCAACCCCGATTATATCAAAGGCCTCCGAATCAAATACGTTGACCACATGGACGAAGTGCTGCACCTGGCCCTGAAGGATTTTGGGAAGAAGAAAAAAACAAAAGCCAGCAACGGTGCCTCCAGAAAAAAAGCCACTGAGAAAGTGGAGGGATAAGCACACGAAAGATGAAGAACATGAGCCATCCCGAATTTAACCTGCCCTGCACATTGCCCCGTTAGGGGCAACATATTTGTAGAATTTTATCGAATATGTTGTGTCGGCGTGCCGTAGGTACGCAATCTGAATCCCCTGGTAGCGTACCTGCGGCACGCAAAAACCGAAATTTGGTGCTTTGCTACAAAGATTTCGTCCCTACAGGACGAGTAAATGAAAATTCGGGATCACTCATGTTTCATTTCCACTGAACACGTCGCTAATCCTACCTTTGCGCCCATGCCGAGAATCCTGGCCATAGATTACGGAACCAAGCGAACGGGACTGGCAGTGACCGACCCGCTGCAACTCATTGCCCAGTCGCTTGCAACCGTACCGACAGGGGATGTGTTTGGGTTCCTGAAAAAGTATTTTGACGAAGAGGAGGTGGAACTGATCGTGGTGGGACTGCCGCTATACCCCGATGGCAACCCGGCACAGATCGCCCCGCTCGTTGACAAGTTTGTGAAACAACTCAATAAGGAATTCCCCCATCTGCCCGTGGCCATGCAGGATGAACGCTATTCCTCCGAAACGGCCAAAGACTTCATCCTCAAAAGCGGTGCAAGGCGCAAAAAGCGCCGGGACAAATCGCTCGTGGACAAAGTCAGCGCCGCCATCATCCTGGAGGATTACATGAAAAGCACCGGCAGGTGGAGTTGAGAGGGAGGTTTTTGGAGGTTTTTGGAGGTTTTTGGTCCCGAGGCAAGCTCGGGATTGAGGTTTTTTCTAATCCATGAAATCATTCAATCCGACTAATCCGCGATTCTGACAATCCATCTTATCCGCTATTCGGTCAATTAACAAACAGCATGATCTTACCCATATACGCCTACGGTCAACCGGTTTTGAAAAAGGTAGCCAACGAAATTGCGCCGGACTACCCCAATTTGCAGGAGCTCATCGAAAACATGTGGGAAACCATGTACAACGCCGATGGAGTGGGACTGGCAGCACCTCAAATCGGGCTCTCCATCAGGTTGTTCATCGTTGACACGGCCAAACCGCTGGAAGATTCCGAAGACAAGGACGCCCCCAAAGGCATCAAAAAGGTCTTCATCAATGCCGAAATGCTGGAAGAAACCGGCGACGAGTGGGCCTACGAAGAAGGCTGCCTCAGCATCCCCGACATCCGGGGCGATGTGGACCGGCAGGAGCGCATCCGCATCCGCTACCTGGATGAGAATTTTGAAGAGCAAGAAGAAAGTTTTGACGGTCTCAACGCCCGGGTGATCCAGCACGAATACGACCACATAGAGGGCATCCTATTTACGGAACTGCTGAAACCGGTCAAAAAGAAACTCGTTCAGCGCAAGCTCATCAAGATCAAAAAAGGAGCCGTCAAGGTTTCTTACCCCATGCGTTTCGCCAACCGATAATTTCCGTAGCATGGATTCCTTTCGCACGGTATTGAAAATTCAGCCCGTTGAGTGGAAAATTGACCACCGGAGCCCGGTGCTGTGCCTGGGTTCCTGTTTTGCAGAAGAGATGGGCGGCAGGCTGCAAAGGTTGAAATTCCCGACCGTCGTCAATCCCTGTGGGATCGTTTACAACCCGATTTCCATTGCCAGATGCCTGGAGTTTCTCATCCAGGAGAAACAGTTTGAACACGAAGACCTCTTCCGGCACGACGGCCTGTGGCACAGCTTCGACCACCATGGCAGTTATTCTGCGGCCGATCCGCAATCGGCGCTCAACAAAATCAACCAATCCATCCGGGAGGCTTCGGCTTTCCTTCGCTTCGCAAAAGTGCTGATACTGACCCTGGGCACCGCCCGTGTTTTCCGGCTGAAAACCAATTCCCGCATCGTGGCCAATTGCCACAAGCTGCCTGGACAGGAGTTTGAGCGGTTGCGGCTCCGGGTTCCGGAAATTGTGAGCGCCCTCGGCAATACCATCGCCACCCTGCAAGAACTGAATCCCGAACTGAAGATCATCCTGACCGTGAGTCCGGTGCGCCACCTGCGCGATGGCCTGGTGGAAAACAACCGCAGCAAGGCCACCCTATTACTGGCTGCGGATCAGTTGCACGCTGACTACGGCAATGTGGTTTATTTCCCGGCCTATGAGTTGCTGATCGATGACCTGCGCGATTACCGCTTCTACGCCGAAGACCTCAGCCACCCCAACCGGCAGGCACTGGATTACATCTGGCAGAGGTTCACAGAGACCTGTTTCAACCCGGCCACCATCCGGCTTTGCGAAGAAATAGAAAAGCTAAAACAGGCAACAGAACACCGCCCCATCCACCCTGCTTCCGAAAAACACCGGCAGTTCCTCCGTCAGCAAGCCGAAAAATGCCGCCAACTGGCCAGGCGGAATCCCCACCTGGATTTTTCCGAAGAGCTGAATTATTTTGAGGGTTGAGAGAAGTTGAGAGGGGGGCTCCAACTATTCTGAGATCAATTTCCGCCAGGGGATAAACTTAACCAGGGTGCCATTTACCTGCGCCTCTTCTTCCAGCGAAAGAGTGACCACCCAGGCCTCTTTTGGCTGGTAGGTATTGATGAAACTGCGTAGTGATCTTGGCACAACGGGCGCTGATATATCAATGCACTTCACTTCGACGGGCAGTGAGTCACTGATTTTATCCAACACAAAATCTACCTCTGCCTGGTCTTTGGTGCGCCAGAACCGCAGCGGAACGAACTCCTGCTCTGCTCTCGCTGTGAGTTGGTGAAAGATAAAATTTTGAAAGATCATACCCATTGTTGCCAGGTTGTCCAATCGCCCGGCAAGGCCCAGGGCCGAATTGCGCATCCCCAGGTCATTGAAGTAAACCTGTGGTGACTTGGTGAGCTCCTTCCCGGCATTGCGGAAAAAAGGGGGCAGCAGTTTGATCATAAAGGTCTTCTCCGCATACCAGAAGTATTGTTTGACGGTTGGTTGGGAAAGCCCTGTCTCTCTCGACAAGCCCGAATAATTGACCGTATGCCCGATGCGGTCTGCCAACAGCCGGAACATCAAGGTAAATGCCCGGGTCTTTTCCAGCCTCAGCAAAGTGACCAGATCCTTCTCCAGGTAACTGTTGAACAACTCCTGTAAGATGAGGCGCTTTTCAGATGCCTGGCCTGCCACGACCACCCTCGGATACCCCCCGAAGTTCAGGTACTCGATCAATAGTAAGCGGGTTTGCTCCGGCTCGACTGCCATCCAAACCGGCAATTTGCCCTCATACCGGTAACCGGTGCGGTAGTTGACAAATTCGGCAAAGCTGACGGGGTGCAGCTCGAAAATGCGCTTCCGGCCAGCCAGCGATTCGTGGATTTTCTCTTTCAGCTCCAGGCTACCTGAACCGCTGACGATGAACTTGTAAGGCAGGCTCAGATCGTAAATGCCTTTCAGAAACAGACCTGCATTTTCCTTTCGCTGGATTTCATCGATAAAAACAAAACTGGGTTCTCCTCCGGTCTCCAATGAAAGCTTGGCCAGAAACCTTTGCTGGTTCACAAAATGGGCAGCATCGGCCTCCACGTCCAGGTTGAAAAACAGGGTGCGCTCACCGGCTGCATTTAGCTCGCTTCGCAACTGTTGCAGCAGCGTGGTTTTACCCACCTGCCGGGCACCCACCATCAAGGTAATTTCCTTTTGGCTTAAGTGTTCCCTGAGTTTCGGCAAAAGCTGACGCTTGATCTCCATAAGTCAATGTTGGGTGCGGCCAGGATCACAATTTGAAATCCTGAAAAACGCCTGGCACAGTATTCGAACTTTAGAAATTCTCGGGTAAAAATAAATAATCACTTTGAAAAAAATCGGGTAAAACCTAAAATTGGCTTTTAAAATTCTCGGATAAAACCTCAAATCGGTCCAACCGGGAGCATCAGAAACAGCAACGCAGGTGCCGGAACGTATCCGACACCTGCGCACTTTTTTTACCGAAGGGAAAAGCCTCAGAGGGTACCCCTGAGCGCCTGTTCCCTTTCGATGGCTTCAAACAGTGCTTTGAAATTGCCCTTTCCGAAAGAGCGGGCGCCGTTGCGCTGGATGATCTCGTAAAAAACCGTGGGCCGGTCCTGAACGGGTTTGGTGAAGATTTGCAACAGGTAGCCCTCATCGTCGCGGTCAACGAGGATGTTCAGCGCCTTGAGGTCTTTGATGTCTTCGTCAATTTCCCCGACTCTGTCAATCACATCGTCGTAATAGGTATCAGGCACATAGAGGAAATCCACGCCGTTGCGGCGCAGTTGGCTGACGGTTTCCAGAATGTTGTCAGTGGCCACGGCGATGTGCTGCACGCCGGCGCTCCGGTAAAAGTCCAGGTACTCCTCGATTTGCGATTTTTTCTTTCCCTGAGCCGGTTCATTGATCGGGAATTTGATGTAGCCGTTTCCGTTGGAGACCACCTTGCTCATCAGGGCGGTGTATTCGGTGCTGATGTCTTTGTCGTCGAAAGTGACGAGCAGGTTGAAGCCCATCACCTCCTGGTAGAATTTGACCCACTTGTTCATGGCACCCAGTTCTACATTGCCCACGCAGTGGTCCACGTATTTCAGTCCCAGGGGTTTCACCGGGTACGCACTTTCACGGGCCTCGAAGCCGGGCATGAAAGCGCCGTGGTAGTCTTTGCGCTCCACGAAGGTGTGCCAGGTTTCGCCATAGGTTTTGATGGCGGAGAGTTTCACCACGCCGTGGTCATCTTGCAGCACCTGGGGTTCCATGGCCGGTTCGGCGCCGCGCTCCACAGCGGTGTGGAAGGCCTTTTCGGCATCGTCCACCCAGAGGGCCAGCACTTTCACGCCATCGCCGTGGAAGGCGGCATGGCGGGCAATCTCGTGCTCGGGCGACAGCGCAGCGGAAAGCACCAGTGTGATCTTGCCCTGGCGAAGGACATAGGAAACCTTGTCGCGACAGCCCGTTTCCGGGCCTTTGTAGGCAATCCATTTATAGCCCCACGCAGCCTGGTAGTACAGCGCTGCCTGTTTGGCATTGCCGACGTAAAATTCGATGTGGTCGGTTCCGTTGATGGGGAAGGTATCCTGCCCTGTGGCAGGTGCGTTTTGGGTAAGGGTATTCATCTCGATGGCATTTATTGGTTAAATCATGTGGCCGGGCGCTTCCGGCATTTGCAAAGATAACGCACCTGCGCAAACTCCGGCCAGGAGGGGAAGTTATCGATGGTTTTGGAAGATATTAGGGCTTCCCAAAAAACATTAAACTTTTTCACCACAGAGTTGAACGGAACTAGCCCCCCAACTCTACTCCCTACTCTTTTTAACCACAGAGTTTAGCAGAGTTTAACCACAGAGTTAAACAGAGTTTGATCACAGCGTTAACCGGAGATGGTGCCCAACCCTACTCCCTACTCCCTACTCTTTTTAACCACAGAGTTAAACAGAGTTTGATCACAGCGTTAACCGGAGATGGTGCCCAACCCTACTCCCTACTCCCTACTCCCTACTCCCTACTCCCTACTCCCTACTCTTTAAAACCACAGATCTAACGCCCCAAACTCTAAACCCTACACCCTAAACCCTAAACTTTAAAAAGGTATGTTTACTTTCGGCCTTCGGCCAACGGCAATGCTGCAATTATGAAACAACTTTACCTGAGCAACCGCTTTTTTCTGCTTTTCGGAACGGTGTCCCTGTTGTTTGCCGTCAGTTATGTGCTGCCCTGGCTGTTCTGGGTGGCTGTGGCGGCGGCGGGCCTGGCACTGGGGCTGGCTGGGGTGGATGCCTGGCGCCTCTATGCCCATCCGAAGCCCATCCTCGTGAACCGCCGTTTGCCGAAGGTGATGACCCTGGGCGACGAAAACACGGTGCGCATCACCCTGAAAAACACCACCGGCCACCGCTACGAAGTGGAACTGCTCGATGAGTTGCCGATGCAATTCCAGAAGCGTGATTTCACCATCCCCTTCATCATTTTGCCGAAGGAAAAGAAAACCGTGACCTACCCCATCAGGCCTGTAATTCGGGGTGCTTACGAGTTTGGGCATGTGAACCTTTTCATCAGCAATCCCTGGCGGCCGGCATCGCCTTTTGGGTACCTGCAGCGCCGCTTGCAGTTGGAGCAACCCGCCGAAATTGCCGTTTATCCCTCGGTGGTTCAAATGAAAAAGTACGAGCTGCTGGCGCTCAGCCGCCTGAGCACCCAACAGGGCCTTCGGAAAATAAGGCGCATCGGCCACAGCTACGAGTTTGAGCAGATCAAGGAGTACGTCCTTGGCGACGACTACCGGAGCGTGAACTGGAAAGCCACCGGCAGGCGCCATCGCCTGATGGTGAACCAGTACGAGGACGAGCGCTCACAACAGATCTACAGCATCATTGACAAGAGCCGCTCCATGCGCATGCCCTTCGACAACATGAGCCTGCTCGACCATGCCATCAACAGCACGCTGGCGCTGTCCAACATTGCCCTGAAAAAATACGACAAGGCCGGCATGATCACCTTTTCTGACAAGATAGGCACGGTGCTGAGAGCCGACCGAAAAGCCAACCAACTTGGAAAAATTCAGGAACAACTCTACAAGGAAAAAGAGCGACCGGTGGAGGCCAGTTTTGAACTGCTCTACCACGCCACCCGAAAACTGGTGAACGGCCGCAGCCTGTTGCTGTTGTACACCAATTTTGAGAGCATGTACGCCCTCGACAGGGCCCTGCCCATGCTGCGCCGCATGAGCAAGCTGCACCTGCTGGTGGTCATTTTCTTCGTCAATACAGAAGTGGAAAAGGTGGCCTGGCAGCCGGCAGAATCCCTGGAACAGATTTACACCCAGGCCATTGCCCAGAAATTCCTGATGGAAAAAACCGCCATGGTGCAAAAACTGCAACAACACGGCATACAAACCGTGCTGACCCGACCGGAAGAACTCTCGGCCAACACCATTAACAAGTACCTGGAACTGAAAGCACGGGGGCTGATTTGAGAGGGGTTGATCCCGAGACTCCCGAAAGCTTTCGGGATCGGGAGGTTCCGCATCAGGTTGCAACTTTCAGCTTTTTCAGCAAAAATATCCCGTGAGCTTTGTGGGCCCCGTGTGAGGCAATGCCGGGTCAAGTTTGGGATCAACAAAGAGTATTTACAGAAACAACTTTGGTACAATGACGATTTGGAGGAGACTCAGTGCATGGATTTTACGACTCTCCGGATGGAAGATTGAAGGCCGCTATCCGCCGCCGGAGGAGGTACCCAGGGCCATGGTCATCGTCGTTCCGCACACCTCCAACTGGGACTTTCCGTTGGGTTTGCTCGTTCGCTCCGCAATTGGTGCCGACATCAAATTCGTCGGAAAATCCTCGCTCTTCAAACCGCCGCACGGCTGGCTGTTCCGGGCCCTGGGCGGCTATCCGGTGGACCGCAGCAAAAGCACCAACTACGTGCAGACAATGGTGGATGTGTTCAACCGGGAAAAGCACTTTTACATGGTCATTGCCCCCGAAGGCACCCGCAGTAAAGTGGACCGCCTGAGAACCGGCTTTTACTACATCGCAAAGGGTGCCGGCATCCCCATCATCATGTGCCGTTTTGATTATGCAAAAAGGGTGGTGGAATTCAGAGAACCCTACTACCCCACCGATGACGTGGAAAAGGATTTTGAGGCCATCAACGATTACTTCAGAGGTGTAAAAGGCAAAAATCCGGAACAGGGCTATCTGTACAATGGCTGACGTAGGGTTGTTAAAACCCTGATCGTTTGTCAAACAGCCAATACAATTTCTAACTTTTCGGCATCAAATTATTTTTCCAAACGAATTTCAATGGGCCAGGGCTTCATAAATTGGCCACTTGCAATTCATTCAACAACCAAACCTCTCATCTATGAAAATCAGAAACGTTTACAAAATTGCCGCCTTACTCGTAGTCTATGTGGTACTCCAAAGCCGGTCGGGCGGACCGGGTGCAGTTGCCAATCTGCAAGTAACGGGCGCTCCCGGCAGCATCGGCACTGCGGGCACCTGTGGCAATGCCGGTTGCCATACCGCCGGTGCATTTGACCCCTCCGTGAGCATCGAGTTGCTGGACGGAACCGACCCAGTAACTGAGTACACCCCAGGCAAAACCTACACCCTCCGTATCACCAACACACCGGGCACCGGAACACCCTCCAGGTTCGGATTCCAGGCCGTGGCATTGAACAGCGCCGACAACCAGGCCGGCGACTGGGGCGATGTGGGCAGCGGAAAACACACCGTCACCCTCAGTGGAAGAAAGTATGTAGAACACAGCGCACCCAGCCCCGGCAATACCTTTGAAATGGAATGGATAGCCCCGGATGCCGGAACGGGGGATGTTACCTTTTACTCCGCCAGCCTGGCCGCCAACGGCAACAGTTCCAACAGTGGCGACGGAGTGGCCAGCAATTCCCTGACCGTTACCGAAGGCATGGTAAACGCCACCACTGACACCCGGAAATCACTGGCAGGTATGCGCCTGATGCACAACCCCGTCATCAACGACGAGATCAGACTCCAGATAGAAGCGCTCCAAAGCGGTCAATTCCAGCTCCGCCTCTTGGACCTTTCCGGCAACGTGCTTCGTACCGAAAACCTGAAGTTGAGCGCCGGCCTGCAAGAGCACGTAATCCCCGTAGCCTCTCTTTCTGCCGGTGTTTACATCGCACAGCTCTCCGGCAACGGAAACACGACAGCCGTTCGGGTAGTCAAGATTTGATTCTCCTTCGGTAAATGCCGAACTGCCTCACAGGAGCTAACTTCCGCTTAGCTCCTGTTTTTGGTTTTGTATGCCGGGGGAGCTATTTCAGGTGCTGTCCGAAGTATTTATTTTCCGGGAAACAGCGTTCAAAGGCACGGCAAGTGGCGCCTCGCCAAAGCTCAGCTTAACACTTGCCGGAACGGGGGGGCATAATTCAGGAACTGACTGAAAGTCAGCGCCTGATATGGCTCAAGGCACGGCAAGTGGCGCCTCGCCAGGGGTTCCCTAAACCGGCAAAAAAAATGTAGTGTACCATTGACTTAATCCTC
>JALWSS010000136.1 GCA_026993525.1 Saprospiraceae bacterium | reverse complement strand
TGAATGTACGGTAAAAATCGCTTCTCCGGAGGAAAACCATGTTTTGTCCCCGAAACTTCAGTGGAAATATCATCGAGACCGAGAGATCGTTTGTTATGACTGGCCATTAATCACTTCCTGATGTGTTTTATTTCTCGGTGAACCAATAAACAGGCACAACATGACTAGCAAAGAACTTTATCACCTGGATGACGAGATTTTTAAAAAGTTTTCGATAAAAGACAATCTTTTTGTACATTATAATTGTCCACAGCGAGACAAGATATTACAATTGTACTCAGACCACAATCAGTTGCTCTTCACATTGAGCGGGAAAAAGATATTCCATCATGGTGATGACACTTTTTACGCCAACCCAAACTCCACATTTTTGCTAAAAAGAAGCGCTTTTTTGCAGGAGCTCCCCGATGATTATACAGGTTTTGAAGTATTGGTTTTTTACATGAGTGATTCTTATTTGAAATCCATTTTTGAAGAATACCGCCCATTTCTCCCATTGCATAATTTGCCCGAGTTGGATGACACAATGTTTATTCAGTTTGAAATTAATGATCACATATATTCGAGTTACCAAAACCTGCTTCCTTACTTCAAACCAAATACAGAAATCCCGGAAAGCATATTGGAAGCGAGATTCAAGGAATTGATATTTAACATTTTGTCACTTCCGGAAAACGGCCAATTGCTGGCTTATTTGAATACCATTTCAGACGAGGTAAAAACCCCCATTTATGAAGTAATGGAAGCCAATTATATGTACAATCTCAAAACAGATGACTTTGCCAAATTAGCTCAACGCAGCCTGGCAACATTTAAGCGAGAATTTGAGCAATATTACAACACTACACCTGGCAAGTGGCTGACAAAGCGCAGATTGAAGAAAGCGAAACTCCTGATGGAGACCAGTAGCAAATCGGTTGGAGAAGTAGCTTTTGATTGCGGGTTTGTCAATGTTTCACATTTTAGCAGAGTCTTCAAAGACCATTTTGGGGTATCCCCCGTCCAATATCGCCGAAACCATTCTCCCAGGTAAACGACCCTTGGGTATAGTAAAAAGATTGAGCTTTTCAGCAAAAAGGAGCAAATTCCTCTCCCTGAGATTTGTGGCGTTCTATCAATCGTTAACCAAACGTCTCAAATCATGGAAAAGGTATTTG
The DNA here is from genome assembly GCA_026993525.1 of Saprospiraceae bacterium. GTDB lineage: Bacteria > Bacteroidota > Bacteroidia > Chitinophagales > Saprospiraceae > UBA6168. The sequence continues at coordinate 3,020 of JALWSS010000136.1, read as the reverse complement.
ATCCCGTACATTACAAGGCCACAACAAGAGAGCAATGGCAAACAGCCGCAGAAGCCTGGCATCGTTGGAACCCTACCCTGAAAACCTGGCTCGGCCCAGCTACCGAGCTAATGCTGGACATGGCTCAGGTGAAAAGGGGGCACAGGGTTTTAGACATTGCTGCCGGCGCCGGCGAACAGTCAATTACCGCTGCCAAAAGAGTAGGCCCCGAAGGGTATGTTCTGGCTACCGACATTGCGCCCAGAATCCTGGAATATGCCCTGGAGCTGGCCAAAGAAAAAGGTATTCACAACATTGAAGTGAAAGAAATGGATGGTGAAAACCTCACCCTTCCGGACAATTCGTTCGACACTGTTATTTCCCGGGTTGGTTTGATTTTCTTCCCCGACCAGCAAAAAGCACTCAAAGAAATGCTGCGCGTTTTGAAACCGGGAGGATTTGTTGCTGCAATTGTTTACAGTTCAGTCGAAAAGAACAAATTCTTTTCCGTGCCGGTTTCTATCATTAGAACACGGGCACAACTTCCGCCACCCTTACCCGGACAACCAGGGCCCTTTAGTTTGGGAAACGAAGGGGTACTGGAAAATGCCTTCAGAGAGGCCGGTTTCATTAATATTCGCTCAAAATTCGTTGATGCCCCCGTATTAATGGATTCTGCAAAGGAATGTGTCAGATTCGAGTATGAGTCGTTTGCTGCACTACACCAAATGCTCGAAGGCCTATCTGATGAGGAAAAGAAAGCTGCCTGGCAGGAAATCGAAGATGAATTGACCAGGTTTGAAAATGGAAATGGCTTTGCCGGCCCCTGCGAGCTGGTAGTTGGTGTGGGACAAAAGCCATTGGACTAACAAGACACACTACCACTAAGTCAACAGGGAGCACAGAACTTTTTTCAGTGCTCCCTGTGTCTTTTTAAAAGGAAACAGCCAGCCATATTCAGGGATGAGGGATGAGGGATGAAGGATGAAGGGATGAGGGATGAAGGATGAAGGGATGAGGGATGAAAGGGCAGGCAATTACTAACCGCATTCTATACACCTGCCCAATTTCATTCACTTGCCGTGACATGCAGCCCAATTCCCGCAAGTATTTAATCAGACATTTACAGTTTCCCCTGACATAGAAATCTGAATACAGGAGCTAACCGAAAGTTAGCGCCTGTGAGACCCATATCAGGCGCTGACTTCCAGTCAGCTCCTGAATTCCCTGCCCCGGCCTTGAAAACTGAATACAGGAGCTAACCGGAAGTTAGCGCCTGTGAGACCCACATCAGGCGCTGAATCCCACTCAGCTCCTGAATTCCCTGCCCCGGCCTTGAAAACTGAATACAGGAGCTAACCGAAAGTTAGCGCCTGTGAGACCCACATCAGGCGCTGACTTCCAGTCAGCTCCTGAATTCTTTACTCCGACATAGAAAACTCTGAATACAGGAGCTAACCGAAAGTTAGCGCCTGTGAGACCCATATCAGGCGCTGACTTCCAGTCAGCTCCTGAATTCTTCGCCCCAGTACCTGCAAGTGTTGAGCGGCGCGGCACTTGCAGCCCTCAATCGAGCTTTTCTGACTTGGGTTATCCATTCGCCCAACCCCTCTTATTAAAACAGCAGCATCATAAAACATGCTTCCAATGGCCCGGCAGACATTCCTCCAGGCGATTGACTGGATGACCAGGGATGTATTCGATTTCATCACCCCTTCATGTAAGTCTCCGGCCTCCTTTCGAGTTGCAAGATCCCGGCAAGCGCCCTTTCCCAGGACCACACCCTGACACGCATGGTGGCCATATACTTGCCCAGGAGGCGTGAAGTCAGTTGGTTGCAAGCAGGAACTCATCATCCGGGCTAATGAAAAGTCCAGATCTACAAGGCCGGCTGGACTCTCTGCTACAAACATCGGAAAGAGGAAAATTTGAGATGTATTTTTGGGATTCTCTTTGGGTTTTGTAGCTTTGGACTGCAGGAACCCAATCAATTGTAGCGGGTATTGCCAGAAGCCTACTACTGGAAAAGTTTCGCAATAAATCCCTTACAATTTGTGCGATAACTTTCATAAACAGTTGGCCCTCAATGAGTTGATATGACATGTTTTAACTTTAACTATGTTGGATAAACGGATGTTGTAATGGTGGAATAAACGACATTTGGATATTCGGGCGTTGTACGCAATAAAAAAAACAAAACAGATGAAATACGGAATATTTATAATTGAATCTTTGGATGTTAAAGATGACAAAGACGGAAAAATATTAAAAGATATTCTCAATGTCTGTCGAGTCGAAAATGAATATAAAGAAGTAAAAAATAAACCCCAGTTGATAGAAGCAATTGACGAATTTCAAAATAGTAATTTTAGATATTTACATTTATCATGTCATGCAAATAAAGAAGGATTTGAATTAACTGATAAAACATTTATAACTAATTCGGAATTTTCAAAAATCATTGGAAATAAATTACAGAAAAGAAGAATTTTTATGTCAGCCTGTGAAGCAGGGAATTTAGACTTAGCAGGCAAATTGATAACTAAGAATAGAATCTATTCATTAATTGGAAGTCCCGAACCAATAAGATTTGATAAATCATTACTCTTTTATCCAACATTCTATCATTTGATGAACGAACTCGATGAAAAGAAAATGATGAAAAAGGAACTTCGAAAATCAATAAGAGGAGGAGTAAATTTATTCAACATTCCAATTCATTATTATGCTTTTCTGAGAAGTGGAAGAAAATGGAATGAAAATGAAGTTAAAGAATACATTTTTCTTCCAAACGAAAAAACAAAAGTAGAAAAGAAAACTGTGTTGAACAATGCATAAAATGTTCACAGCAAGCAATTGCTCTCTATGCCATTTATACGAGACCGTTCAAATACCCCCCTCCCCTCAAACTTGATCCCTCACCACTCGGGAAAACCCTATCAGCCGCTGAATCCCACTCAGCTCCTGAATTCTTTACTCCGACATAGAAAACTGAATACAAAAGCTAACCGAAAGTTAGCGCCTGTGCCGTCCCCCCCACC
>JALWSS010000135.1 GCA_026993525.1 Saprospiraceae bacterium | reverse complement strand
TTGTATTGGTGTTTCTTACTTTTTTTTTTCGAAAACTCAGCCTTGAGTTCCTCGCCCAGCTCTCCCATCCTTTTCGACATAAGAGAGAATTCTTCCTCGATGATCCGGCCGATGTTGCTGACATTGGCGGGTTCGCCCCGCATGGCCAGGCGGTCGCTGGCCGTCTTCGCCTCCGGCAATACTACCCACAAGACGAGGTAGAGCGGTATCCCGAATCCACCGGAAACTGTCAGCAGGATGAAAAAGAGCCGTACCCAGACGGGGTCCTGGATGCCAAAGTAGGCCGCCACACCTGAACACACACCACCCACCACGCAGTCGTCGGGGTTTCTGAACAGGCGCTTACCGGTCTTGAATCGCCACTGTTTTCCGGAGTCAGATTTCGGAGCCTCTTCCCCTATGGGCTCAGCTCCAAAATCTTCCGGAGTGCCCATGATGGCTATGACGTGTTTCACGTCAGGCAGGGTGACAATCGGGCGATTTCCAAGTTTTTCCTGAAACAACTCTGCCATCCGGGCCTCTATGTCCGCAGTGATCTCTTCGTAGCCTTCCGAGCTGCGAAAATGATTGTGGATTGTTTTCAGGTAAGTTCGAAGGTAGGCATAGGCATCCTCATCGATGGTGAAAGGCATGCCGCCAAGATTGATGTTGAGTACCTTATTCATTTTGCTTCCTTGTTGTTAGCGGTTAAACTATGGGTGGACTGGCTGACAGCTTCCACCAATTTCTGCCAGTTGCTCATCAGGCCGCTCAAAAACACCTCGCCGTCTTTCGTCAGTGAATAGTACTTGCGGGGCGGGCCTGCGTCCGACTCTTTCCAGGTGTAGTCGAGCAAACCGGCACTTTTCAACCGGGCCAGCAGCGGATACAGGGTGCCCTGCACCACGATCATCTCTGCGGCCTCCAGGCGCTTGATGATGTCAGAAGGGTAGGCCTCTTTCTCGTCGGAAATGATGGCCAGGATACAAAGCTCGAGTATCCCCTTCCGCATTTGCTGACCCGTATTATCAATTAGTTCCTGAACTTTCATTGCTGAAGTTTACAAATGATGGCTTCATGTTCGGTGTTTCGGTTTTGTTCTGACGATGCAAAGCTAAGGGTTTGCCAAGTACTATGCAATACATAGTACCAGCTATTGCATGGTATTATTGATTAAACAGTAGCTTGCTTAGACGAATGCAAGGTGTTTTACGACGTTGAGAAGGGTCAATAAAAAAGGCCGGACCAATGTGGTCCGGCCTTTTTTATACTCAAAACGAAGTGGTTTGGGCGGCGGAGCCGCCCAAACTCCCCATCCACACTGGGCGGGAGTGATGAATTATTCCCAAACCACTTCGGATCGGGTATATTATAGATGACGGTGGTGTGTTATTCCTCAGGATTTTCAAAGGCTGAGAAATCAAACAGCAATGAAAACCGGAGGGTGTTGTCGAGGGGGTTTCGCTGGTTGGTTGTCGGAACCAGGTAAGAGAAGTTCAATCCGAAGATGTTGTATTTCAGGCCAAGCCCCACCGTAAAGAAGTGGCGGTCGCCTTTGCTGCGGCTTTCGGTGAAGTATCCCATGCGGATGGCGAACTGCTTGTCGTACCAGTATTCGGCTCCTACAGAAAACATCAATTCTTTCAGCTCTTCGTCAAAACCGTTTGGAGCATCGCTGAAGGAGCTGAAAATACCCTGAATAGGTGACTGTTCTCTCCAGTCCGGAACGCCGTTTCCGTCGGCATCGCAATCTTCTTTGTTCTCGCCGATACAACGGGTTGGAACCAGCAGCTTGTTCACATCCCCTGCGAGGGTAATGCTGTTGTATTCATCCAGGTTGATGGTCCATGCGGCTCCCAGTCCGAGGTTGGTCGGCAGGAAGTCCTTCTGCTTGTTGGCGGCATTGGTATAGGTGATCTTGGAGCCGATGTTGGTGATGGCCAGGCCGAGCATCAGATCACTTGGGCGGCCATTGGCTTCAAGGTCGGTTTTGTAGGTAAAGGAAATATCGGCGGCGCCGGCTGTTCCGGCCTCGATGATCTGGCCATCTACCTGCTGGCCGCTGGCCAGGTTGGAATAAATGAACTTGGCACCTACGGCGGCTGAAAGCTTGTCAGAGAGTTTTCTGGAATAAGCCAGTGTCACTTCAAACTCGTTGGGCCGGCCGGTTCCGGTTGGTGTTCCGTTTTCGTCGGTGAAGTTGATATCACCCAATGCGAAATAGCGAAGCCCCATTCCGACAGCCTGCAAATCATCCAGTTTGTAATAGCCGGTGAGGTAAGCGAGGTAAACGTCGGTAAGGCCCAGTGCCCTCAGCCAGGGCGTATAGGTTGCAGAAACGCCGAGCGGTTTGTCGGCCCACACCAGCTTTGACTGGTTGAAGTGCATGGCGTTCGCATCCGGTGAGATGGCCACCCCTACATCGCCCATGGCACCCGAGCGGGCATCGGCGACGATTCTCAAAAAGGGAACTGCGGTGAGAATGGTATTGGTACAATCCGAACCATCCGGATTGATCCATCTTCCGTTTTGAAGAAGACATTGGGCTGAAGCGGGTGTGTAGGCCAGCCCCGTGAGCATTGCCAGAATGAGCAGTGATTTCAAGTGTAAACCTTTCATGAGATAAACTCAATTTTTTGAAAAAGTGTGCAAATATACAGGGGCCGGAATCAACATGGGCTCCCAATAGTATGTAATTCAGGTTTTACGAAGATGATTCGGAATCGTTACCTGAGAATAACCAGCTTTTCAAAGTCGCTTTCGCCTTCGATGGCCTCGTCGCTGCTGTTGGTTCTGACCTTAACTTTATAGAGGTACACTCCTTTTGCCAGCGGGTCTCCGTAATCATCGCGGCCATCCCAGGGGATGCAATTATCGGAGCCTAAACGGTAGCCATCTGAAATTATTCTTTGCTCCAAAGTTTTTATCAAACGGCCTGAAACCGTGTAAATCTGTACCACGACATCCATTTCAGCACCCGACAAATTGTGCTCAAACATAAAGCAGGTAGAACTTGTAAAAGGGTTTGGATAATTCAGTACATGGTCCAGTGCAGCAGCGGCATTGGAGGCCACCACAAACTCCGTGTAACCTTCCGCAGGGTTGTTGGCCACATCCCAGGCGCTCACTTTTACCTGGTGTCGGCCTTCGGCCAAACTGCTGAGCGGGAAGCGGGCTTCGCCACTGGTATAATCATCCAGGGAAGATTCGTAAAAATCATTCAGGATGTGCGTGTTTTTTGAATCGTCATCCAAAATGGCGGCAAGATCGTGGCCGATACTGTTACCGGCAACGTTGATGCCATTATCGTCTTTCAGCTTCACAAGGAGGGTGGGATTTTCATCAGTGATGCCCCCGAAAACGAAGTTTTCATCATTCATGAACACCTGCACCTGCGGCCCCTGGTCATCGGCCAGGGCGTTCGGGTCAGTGCCGCCAACGTAGATTTCCCGGTAATTGCCGGAGGCATCCACCAGGTTTGCCTCATCGGCTGCGTAATAGCTGAATTTGCTTTTACCGAAGGCATAGTTTATATCTTTCGGAACAACGAAAGTGTACTGAAACTTGCCGTTGACAACGCTGGCCCTTCCTTTGAAAATGAGATTTTTCTGAAGGTCAAAATCAAAATACGGGCTGCCGGCATCCTGCGACAGCGTCCGGTACATCACCTTCTTGTCGTAAATGGTGGGGTAAAGCACGCCGTTGAAGTCCTCCACCAGGTTGCCGTTGTCGTCTCTGATTTCACCTTCCACTGTTACCTTCTGAAGTGCACGGATGGTGTCCTGGGTTCCGACACTGAGCGTATGTTCGTCAATTCTGGTCATCACAATGTTGTGCACGGGCAGGGCCATGGATTGTGAGGGGTCACCGAGAAGGGCGTATTTGCGGGAGTTGCTGTTGTCATTGGTTTTGTTCTTTGCCAGCCGGAGTGCTTCACCCAGGGCTGGCAATTCACCAGAGAGCTTGTTGAAGAGGGTGTCAAGCGAGGCCTGGGTCAACCGTTTGTTGGCACTGGCAAAAACCGGCCGCACAGTGGTATAAAGACCAATAGCGCCACCTTTATCGTGCAGAAGAGCCAACTCACCGGCAGAGGTAAATGCAGGATTGTCATAGGCAGCGAAGGAACAGGTGGCCGTGATAATCAACGGGAGCTTTTCAAAATTCTCCCAACTGAGGATGTCCTCGATTTTGAGTACGCGTTCCTGTGCCCATCCTTTGGTGCCACCATGCCCCAGGTACACCAGCGCTGCCACACCTTTGAAAATGTTGTTGTTGATGGCCTCCGTGGCCAGCGGCACCCGCGTGCCGCCGGGTGTTGACACTTGTTCAAAAGCATCGAGGTAAACTTTGTCAATGTTCAGATTCGGATACTTTGATTCCAATACCTTGGTGATGGCATCCCCGTCCCGGATATGAAGGTTATTGTCTTCATCGTCACAAACGAAGGTGATCCTGTTTCGCCAATCTTTCAGGGTAATGGGTTGGGAATCGTAGTGAATGATCTTGTCCACTACTCCGTTCGCTTCTTCCAGGGTATTCACCGGAAAACGCCCCACCGCAATGTCCAGTGCACCAAAGCTGATACTACCACCTTCGTTATCGCTCAGCAAGGCATAAAAGTCGTCAGATGGATAGGAATAAATGGGGCTGGTGGAGTTGGCCGTTTCCCAGACGGGGATGTAATCACCTTCCAGTTTGTAAATGTCTCTGGCATCGAATGAACCATCGCCAAACAGCAGCAGGTATTTGAACTTTTGGGGCGCCCTTTCATACAGCATCTTCGCAAAATCCCGGATGGCTGCGGGGTCTTTCCGGCCGGAGGAAAACTCGTTGTACAACTGCTCAACATCCACCAGGGCCACATCGAATCCATTGAAATTGATGCGGTGTTCTGCCAGCCTTTGGGCTGCTTCGAGAAATTTTGAATGGTAGAGAATGACCAGGTCCACATCCGTTATTCCGTGAATGTTCTGGTTGGGAATGGCACCGATGGCCTCGGGAGTCAGCAGACCGGTTTTATTGTTGAAGGCAATAAATTCGGCAAGCTCATTCGTATTGGCCACAAAGCTGAACACATCATCAGAGAGGTTGCCCAACTGATTAAACGGCACCTGCGGGTCGGTGATGTTCCAGACGCGGGTGTTCTGGCCGGCACCTCTCAGACGGAACTCGGTGGCATCGTAACCGACCGCGTACAAATCCCGGAACCGCAACTGGTCACCGGTCAGGTTCAGCTGTCTCCGGAAGTTGACTTCTATGTAATCCAGCCAACCTTCGTTAAAACTGTTGGAGGGCCTGATGAATTCCAACTGAATGTTGAGTTGGTCGCTGCCCGGTGTGAACTCTCCCTGCACGCTCAGAGCACTTGCAAAAAGATCAATGGAACCACCTCCTGTTGAGGAAAAAGTATTGCTGGTGAAAACGGTGCCGTTGGCAGTAACCCTGAATCGGCCCGTTTGCCCGCTTTGTATCCTTCCGGCAAAAACGGCTTTGAGGTAAGCCGGAGCCGTACCGACAATCCCCGGCACCAGAAACTCCTGGTCGTAGGATTTTTGTTCGGTCACTTTGAAATAGTCCCCAAACCATTGCTTGCCTGAGCCTTCTCCGTAAGACCAGTCGTGCATGATGTTGCGTTCGTCTTTTTCATAGCGGATGAAATCGTTGAACTCAGAAGTGGTGTGATCGGTGTTTTGCAAAGAGGCCACATCCTGCACCCTGAGACCATTGCCACTGCCTATTTTCAGAAAGTAGTAGTTGCGGTTGTCGTAGATGTTTTTGGGAACCGAAAAGGTTTGTGTGGTTTCGTCGTAATAATGCTTGTCGGGTCCTTCGGCATACATTAGTATATAGTCACCGCTGTTGAAGGAACCATCCTCTTCGCCCACCACCTCAATGGCGTTCTCTATCAGGTCGTCCGGTCTTTCAGCGCTGTTCGCCTCCGGCAACATGCCACCACCGTTTCCATAAATCCTGATGGCACGGGGGTCAATGCTTTCAACCGGAACGCCCAGTTGGTTTTTCAGAAAGTCAAAGTCCAGTTTGTACATGCCGGTTTCGGCCACTGCAAACTTGAACACCTGTCCGTCCATGAGCACGGATTCGGTGGTGTGACCGTTGCGCACCTTGAGCGGTTCGGGCTGTGGTTCAAAATTTAACCGAAGGGAAAAAGAGGTGAGCTTCTCAAGCTGCCCGCTGCCCGTTTTCCGAAGGGGAACGAAATAAATGCGGGCGTAATAGTCCTGGCGCTCTTGCTCGATGACCACGTTGACAGCAAGCTCATCCGGGAGCATTGGCGAGTCAGCAAGAAATGCCGCTTCCAAAGTTTCATACTGAACCTTCGTAAAACCGGCAGTCACTTTCCCATAGCGGTCAAGCAGGAACCTTTCGGAGAACACCGGAAGGGTGCCGAACTCATCGAGGTAAACCGCATCGGCAAAACGGATTAATTGGACGGGTTCACTGTCTTCGGCCATTTGTACGGAAACGGGGTCTTCCCAGTGCAGTGTTTTGGAAAAGCTTGTCGGCAGTTTTGCAAAAACACTGTTCAGTGTGAGCAGGCAGGCAGCTAGCGTAAGGAGATTCTTCATATCTTGCAGTTTACGCAATCTTAGGGTGAGGGTTTTACAGGTGTTCTCATCAAAATGCATTTCTTAGCACCTGCAATTCCGGACACTCAGGAAACGTTGTGGAAGCGCCTCTATGGCAATCCCCGCATTTTTAACATGGTCGCAGAGCTTACAAATGAGGTCAACAAAATTAGGCCTTTTGCTCCCCTGCGCTCAATACGGATGGTCAATGTTGAGACAAATCACACTGATAGTCATATTCATGGGCACATTGGGTGCCAGTTTACTGTCGCAGGACCCTGTGTTCACCCAGTTCAACGCAACGCCGCTGGCCATCAATCCGGCTTTTGCCGGCACCACGCATGCACCCAGGTTTGCTGCCAGCTACCGCAACGAGTGGCCATCCCATTCCGACGCCGGGGTTTCGGCCTATGCCACCTACGCCGCTTCCTACGACCAGTTTTTCACCCCGCTCAACAGTGGCTTTGGCCTGATGGTGATGACAGATGATGCCGGCGGAGGCTTGCTCAAAACCACCACGGTGAACGCCGCCTATGCCTACCGGGTCAGCGTCAGCAATGATTTCGGAATGAAGCTGGGCATTCAGGCCGGCTTCCGGCAACTGCGCCTCGACTGGGACCGGCTCATTTTCCTGGACCAGCTGGACCCGCTGACCGGGCCTTTGGACCCTTCGGGCAATCCAAATCCTACCAATGAAATTCCGCCTGAATCCCTGACCAACACGCACTTTGATGTGGGTGCAGGTTTGCTGGTTTACACACCCGTTTTTTATGGTGGCATTGCCCTGCACCACCTCACCACCCCATCCGAAGGCTTCATCCGTTCCGGAACGGGATTGGAAGAAGGGCTGCCCCTTAGATTGACCCTTCAGGCCGGCGCCGAGCTCACCCTGTTACCGGGCAATAACCGGATTCCGTCAACGTTTATCGCACCGGCTGTTCTCTTTGTAAAGCAGGGAGACCAGGGCCAGGTGAACGTCGGCACCCACCTCAGCAGAGGCCCGCTATCGGTGGGAGGTTTTTACCGGCATGCCTTCACCAATTCTGACGCGCTTATCGGCACCGTCAGCTTCCAGTACGAAGTGTTCAGAATCGGATACAGCTATGATTTTACAGTGGCCAGCGGATTGGAAGTACCGGATTCGGGCGGCTCTCACGAAATTTCGCTTTTGATCAACCTAGACAACAGCGCAAGCCAGCGCAGAAAGCGCTACGCTGAACGCTACAACGACTGTTTCAAAATTTTTCGTTGATAAAATTGCAAACCCAAAAAATAAAAAGTGGAAAATAGACGTCAGGCAGGTGTTAAAAACCACCCTGCACGTTTTTTAGAAATCTACTTTCCTATATTTGCGGGTCTATAATTCATCGTATAAACTCTTTTTTAAAGTGATGAGAAATCTGTTGAAGTTAAATTCGCTTTTCATCCTCGCCATTATGCTGATTTTGAGCGCTTGCAGCAAGAAAGAGCGCTCAGCCACCACCGGTTGGCAATACAATGATGCCGATTGGGGCGGATTCGAAAAAACCGATTACGAAGGACAGGTCACAGGCCCAAACCTCGTACTCATTGAAGGGGGTACCTTCACCATGGGGCTGACCGACCAGGACGTGATGTTCGAATGGAATGCAGTGCCCCGCAGGGTTACTGTTGCTTCATTTTACATGGACGAAACTGAAGTTTCAAACATTGATTACAGGGAATACCTCTACTGGTTGAACCGCGTTTTCGGTGAATCATATCCGGAAGTTTACCTGAACGCCCTGCCCGATACCCTGGTATGGCGTGAAGAACTGGCCTACAACGAGCCTCTCGTTGAAACTTACTTCCGCTACCCGTCTTACGACAACTACCCGGTGGTAGGGGTCAACTGGCTGCAAGCCAATGACTACGCCAGATGGCGTACCGACCGCGTGAATGAGATGATCCTCATCGAGCGGGGAGTCCTGAATCCGAATCCTGAACAAAAAGACGAAGACAACTTCAACACCGAAGCATACCTCGCCGGGCAATACCAGGGCAGTGTCCGCAAAAACCTGAAAGACATTCGCACCGGTGGAGAAAGACCGGTCAGGTTTGAAGACGGCATCCTGCTGCCGGAATATCGCCTGCCTACTGAGGCTGAGTGGGAATACGCCGCCGTTGGCCTCCGTGGCAACATGGTTTCTGAAAAAGACGAGCGCATCTCCGACCGCCGCATTTATCCCTGGAATGGCAACACCGTGCGCTATCAGAAGCGCGACAAGTACCAGGGTAAGATCCTCGCCAACTTCAAGCGTGGCAAAGGTGACTACATGGGTATGGCCGGCAACCTCAACGACGCCGCTCCCTTCCCCGGTCCGGTTCGCCAATACTTCCCCAACGACTATGGCCTTTACAACATGGCCGGCAACGTAAACGAATGGACCATGGACCTCTACCGCCCGATGACCAGCGTTACCATCAGGGATGTTGAACAGCAGGACCTCAACCCATTCCGTGGCAATAAATTCAAGACCAAAGTGCTTGACGAAGATGGCAAACCCATCGAAAAAGACAGCCTCGGCCGCCTCCGCTACCGCTACGTTGAAGACGACGAGGTGGCAACCCGTGAAAACTACAAGGTAGGCCAGCCCTACAACTACCTCGACGGTGACAAGCAGTCAGAAGTGTTTTACGACTATGGAAAGCACACCCTCATCAGCGACAAAGCCCGCGTGATCAAAGGCGGCTCCTGGTCAGACCGTGCTTACTGGCTCAGCCCCGGCACCCGGCGTTTCCGCGACGAAGACAAGGCCTACCGTGACCTCGGTTTCCGTTGCGCCATGACCCGAACCGGTGGGCCAACCGGCAACGAGGACGCCGCAGGTATTACTTTCAAAACGAAACAGAACAAAGTGAAGCGCCGCTACAAGTAATTTTACCGGCAAGCGAAAAATCTCCACTTTCAGTCTATTGGAAGTGGAGATTTTTTTTTGCCCGTTCTCTAACTCTTGTACTTTCACCCTGTCATGGACACAGGAACACTGTACCGGATATTTGAAGCACACCCCGCCATCTGCACCGACAGCAGAAAGGTGCAACCCGGCTCCTTGTTCTTTGCCCTGAAGGGCGAAAACTTTGACGGCAATCGCTTCGCAAAACAGGCCCTCGAAAAAGGAGCTGCTTTCGCAATTATTGATGACCCGGACTACGCAACCTCAAACAAGTGCATCCTGGTTGATGATGTGTTGAGTTCCCTTCAGCAATTGGCAAACCATCATCGCAGGCAGCTTCAATCCCCCATCCTCGCCATTACCGGCTCCAACGGAAAAACCACCACCAAAGAACTCATCAACCAGGTACTGGGCAGCCACTACCGAACTTTTGCTACCCCTGGCAATCTCAACAACCACATCGGTGTGCCACTGACTTTGCTGGTAATACCGAAAGACGCTGAAATTGCCATCGTCGAAATGGGGGCAAACCACCTGGGAGAAATAGCCGCACTCTGTGAAATGGCCCAACCCACCCACGGCCTCATCACCAACATCGGGCGGGCACACCTGGAAGGGTTCGGCGGGCCGGAGGGGGTCAAAAAAGGAAAATCTGAACTGTACCGATACCTGGCTGCCCACAATGGTGTGGCCTTCGTAAACAGGGACGAGGATCATTTGAAGGATTTGCTCGCACCCGATCAACGGGCGGTTTTTTACCGAAGGGCAGAAGTCTTTGATCCGGCGTCGCTGGATTTTCAGGTAAAACCGGACAAGACCGAACCGAACATTGAAATTACCTTCTGGGACGATTGCGAAAGACCCCACAGCGCCAAATGCCTCTTGTCCGGTATCCACAACTTCCAGAATGTGATGACCGCCGTTGCCATTGGACAGTATTTCAAGGTTCCGGAACCTGAAATTGCCGAAGCGATCGCATCTTATGTGCCCCGCAACATGCGCTCGCAATGGATCAAAAATGGCAAAACAGAAATCTTGCTGGATGCCTACAATGCCAACCCGACCAGCGTGTCCAAAACACTTGAATACTTTGCCGGCCTGAACAAACCGCGCAAAATTGTCATTCTTGGAGCCATGAAAGAACTGGGTGATTACAGTGCCGAAGAACACCGGCGCATTGCCCGACAGGCAAAAGAACCTGGCTTTGAGAAAATCATCCTGGTCGGTAAAGAATTTGAAGAGGCGGCAAATGAGGTTCAGGCCCTCCATTTCGACGATACAAAAACCCTGTCCGCCTGGTACCGGCAACAGGACCTCTCCGGATGCACACTTTTGATAAAAGGCTCCAGAAGTATGCACCTGGAAACACTCCTCAACAACGGCTTTGACCATGCTCAGCAATAAGATCAGAGAACTGGCACATAAGAACCATCCGGCGGTTGTCGCCATCCGGAGGCATTTGCACATGCACCCTGAGTTGTCCTTTCAGGAAAAGCAAACCGGCCTGTTCATCGCCTCAAAACTCGAGGAATGGGGCATCCGCCACGAGCACGGCTGGGCCGAAAACGGCGTGGTGGCTTACATTGAAGGGCAAACGCCAGAATCAGCGGTCATAGCCCTGCGGGCAGACATTGATGCCCTCCCCATCCAGGAAGCCAATGAGGTTCCGTACTGCTCCCGCAATCCGGGGGTGATGCACGCCTGCGGCCACGATGTTCACACGGCGAGCCTGTTGGGAACGGCCTTTATCCTCAAACAACTGACCGCCCATTTCCGGGGCACCGTCAAGCTGATCTTTCAACCGGCAGAAGAGAAACTGCCCGGTGGGGCATCTATCCTCATTGAAGAAGGCGTATTGCAAAAGCCTCCCAAACCCGCTGAAATCCTGGGGCAACACGTATTGCCGGAGCTTCCGTCCGGCAAGATTGGCATCCGGGAAGGCATGTTCATGGCCAGCGCAGACGAAATATACCTGACCGTAACGGGGAAAGGAGGTCACGCTGCGGCGCCCCATCAATTCACAGACCCTGTTTACATCGCTTCGCAAATCATCGTGGCATTGCAGGAGGTGGTCAGCCGCAGGGCCAACCCCATCATTCCCACAGTTCTTTCCTTCGGTAAAATCAACTCAAGTGGTGGGGCTACCAACGTCATCCCCAACGAGGTAAAGGTGGAAGGCACTTTCAGAACCATGGATGAGATCTGGCGGGCAGAAGCACTGGCAACCATCGAGCAGGTGGCCACCGGCATCGCCAAAAGTCTGGGTGGATTTTGCGAAGCGAAGATCAAAAAAGGATACCCCTGCCTCATCAACGAACCCAGGCTTACACGCCGGGTGAAGAAACACGCCACCGGTTACCTGGGAGCGGAAAATGTGGTGGAGATTCCCATGCGAATGACCTCCGAAGACTTTGCCTGTTACTCGCAGGTGTTGCCGGCTTGTTTTTACAGATTGGGCACTGCCAATGATGAACAGGGTATCAACTCACCGGTACACACGAACACTTTTGATGTGGATGAAAGTTGCCTGGAAACGGGAGCGGGCCTGATGGCCTGGCTGGCAGTGAAAGAACTCGAAGAAATCTGATCGAAAAGAAAGGGGCTGAAAGCAGAAGAGGGAGCTATGATCGTTCACAGCTCCCTCTTTTCATTAATACGTGGAATTTCTCTTTAGCTTCTCTGAGACCCAGTTGGTGAGGGTGATGATTCCACCACCAATGAGGAAAGCACCGAGTGCAAGTTGGAGGATCAACATAACTTAAACCGTTTTTGAGTGTGATAAATCTGGTTTTGAGCATGTGCCTGAACGACTAAGGTGAGGTCTGCAATGGGCGGGTTGTTCGAAGAAAGGTATCTTTTCCATCCCGTGCTTGCCAATACCCCACCTGCAAGTCAGGCAGAACATTTGTTTTGGACAATAAAGCACGGGACTGAAAAGTGTTCTGATAGTGCGGGGAAAGCAGTTTAGAGAATTGCGAAGCGAACTCAATTGAAAATAATTCAACTTGCGTAAGGCATTCGTAATTAGCCTGTACAACTGCTCATTCGGGGTAAGACAATTACCTTGCCAATTGACTGTTGGCTTTAATACGAATTTCCCCTTTTGAACCTGATGTGTGGACTTGAAGATAGCGCAATGGAAGGGAGGGCCTGCACCTGGCGGTGCAACCTTGAAAACTAAAAACGGAGTAGATAAATGATAGACATTAGGATATGTTGAGATGGGGTAAAAAACGGGGCTGTTAGCACCGGTCAATACCACATACGGTCGTTGCGTTCCGGCATGTAATTGGAAACCAGAACGATCAGGCCCCCGAGGATAAAAGCAGCAGTTGCGATGTAAAAAATCAACATGGTCCGATAGTTTTTGAGTTAATAGCAAGAATGTAGCCTCAGTACCTGGCTCTTCAGGGCAAAAGCGGACAATGTTCAATGGGATGCGACCGGAAAATAAGTGAGTGAACGCCGGTTGCTGACTGTATTAAATTTGGAATTGGATGTGGGGACGGGATATGTTCTCTCGCAGGGGTGCTAAGATGAAAAATCTTTTTTTGTTTCAAAAATTATTTGAAAAGATTTTCGCTTTTAATTTTTTCCCGGGCGGCTTTATCCGGTTCCGGAGCCTTATTCATGACCTCTCCCTGGTGTTGAATACTCTCCTGGTGTACCGCATCTATCACTGCCGTAAGGAACTCTTTGGCCAGCTTCAATGAGGAGCCCTTGCTGAGGATGCGCTCGCGGATCCGGTTCCAACGTGCAGGCTGATAAATGGATATGTTGCGATTGCGCTTGTGAACACCAATCTGCTCGGCCAGTTTCATGCGCTCGCTGAAAAGCTGAAACACCTCATCGTCAATCTCATCTATCTGGCGTCGGATGTGGTCCAATTCGCGCCAGAACAGACTGTCCTCCGTTCCGGGAACCCTGACAATCAATGAGCTGAGCATTTTTTTGTACTCAGCCGGAGTGATTTGCTGCCTGCTGTCAGAAAGCGCTGCAGGAGGGTTCGGGTGCACTTCCGTCATCAGGCCGTCGTAGTTCAGGTCCATGGCCCGCTGTGCCGTTTGCTGAAGCAAATCAGGTGTACCACATATATGGCTGTGATCGCAGATCAGTTGCAGGTCAGGGAATTGCCTCTTGAGTTCGATGGGGATTTGCCAGTAGGGAATGTTGCGGTAGCGCTTCTCACCGTATTTGTAAAAGCCCCGGTGCACCGCTGCTATCCTTCTGATACCCGCTTTGTATATGCGTTCGATGGCCCCGATCCAAAGTTGGATGTCAGCATTCAACGGATTCTTCACCAACACCGGAACAGCAACACCCTTCAGGGCATCGGCAATCTCCTGAACGGAAAAGGGGTTGACGGTGGTCCGGGCACCCAGCCACACTACATCAACGCCGTGTTCCAGGACAGCATCCACGTGCTTTCCTTTTGCCACCTCGGTGGTTACGGGCAACTGAATCTCCTCCCGCACCCGTTGCAGCCATTTGAGCCCATCGTAACCCACCCCCTCAAAACTATCGGGCCGGGTGCGGGGCTTCCAGATTCCGGCCCTGAACAGGTGAACGCCGGTAAGCTTCAATGCGCGGGCCACTTCCAATACTTGCGTTTCCGACTCTGCACTGCAGGGGCCGGCAATCAGAAGGGGCCGTTGGTGGGTTTTAAATACCGGTGGAAATTTCATCGGCGGTGGTTTGACCGGGCAATATTGCCAAATTCCATCCTAAAACAGCAATAGCCACATCTGGTTTCGGTTTTATGCCAGTTTATCGGGCTTTCTTCAACGGCTTCCTACATTTGCGGCCATGAATCCAACGACCATCAAAACAGGCATTCTGGGTGGCGGCCAACTGGGCAAAATGCTGGCCCTGGCCGCCCACAACTGGGACCTCGACACCTGGGTACTCGACCGGGACAAATCCTTCCCCGCAGGGCCGGTTTGCACCCATTTCGTGGCGGGCAACTTCAAAGATTTTGACGATGTCTGTTCCTTCGGCAAACAGGTGGACGTGCTGACCATCGAGATCGAACACGTGAATACCGACGCCCTGCTCAAGCTGGAAGCAGAAGGTGTCAAGGTCCACCCGGCACCCGACAAGCTCAACATCATCAAAGACAAAGGTCTGCAGAAACAGTTTTACGCTGACCAGGGGCTGCCCACTTCTGCCTTCCAACTCTATTCCGACGAAAAGGAAGTGAGAAAGGCCGTACGCGATGGCAAGCGTAGCCTGCCCTTCGTGCAAAAATCCCGCACCGCCGGGTACGATGGCCGGGGTGTTGTCGTCATTCAAAATCAGGAGCACCTGGAAAACCGCCTGCTGGCCGGCCCCTGTGTCATCGAAGAGCTGGTGGACATTGACAAAGAGCTGGCCGTGGTTGTGGCCCGCAACGAGCGGGGCGAGGTGAAATCCTTCCCAACGGTGGAGATGATCTTCAACCCCGTGGCCAACCTGGTGGAGTTCCTCTCCTGCCCTGCCAACGTCAGCCGGGAAGTGGAAGAGGCCGCCGGGCACCTGGCCATCCGCACCGTCCAAGCCTACGGACTGTGCGGATTGCTGGCTGTGGAGCTGTTTCTTACAAAAAGCGGTGAACTGCTCATCAACGAAGTGGCACCCCGCCCCCACAACAGCGGCCACCACACCATTGACAGTTGCTATACCTCGCAATTTGAACAGCACCTGAGGGCCATCCTCAACCTGCCTTTGGGCAGCACGGAGATGAAAACCGCTTCGGTAATGGTGAACCTGCTCGGCGAGGAGGGACACAGCGGCCCCGTGGCTTACGAAGGCATGGAGCAATGCCTCGCCATGAATGGCGTCAACGTTCACCTGTACGGCAAAATGGAAACCCGCCCCTTCAGAAAAATGGGCCATGTAACCGTGGTGGCCGATTCAGTAGCCGCCGCATTCGACATTGCCCGAAGGGTGAAGGAAACACTGAAGGTGGTGTCGAGGGGAGTAGGGAGTAGGGTGTAGGGTGTAGGGTGTAGGGTGTAGGGAGTAGGGAGTAGGGTGTAGGGAGTAGGGAGTAGGGAGTAGGGAGTAGGGAGTAGGGTGTAGGGTGTAGGGTGTAGGGTGTAGGGAGTAGAGAGTAGAGAGTAGAGAGTAGAGAGTAGGGAGTAGGGTGTAGGGTGTAGGGTGTAGGGTTGGGCATCATCTCCGGTTAACGCTGTGATCAAACTCTGTTCAACTCTGTAAAAAACTCTGTTTAACTCTGTGGTTTTAAAGAGTAGGGAGTAGGGAGTAGAGAGTAGGGAGTAGGGAGTAGGGAGTAGGGTGTAGGGTGTAGGGTGTAGGGTGTAGGGAG
>JALWSS010000134.1 GCA_026993525.1 Saprospiraceae bacterium | reverse complement strand
GCGCTACAGGAGGGACATAAAAAAAAGCGAGACCCTTGACTCGCTTCTGTGTCGGGGTGGCAGGATTCGAACCATGAGCGACCCTCCCGAGTACTCGGGATGCGATAACCGGTCTGCGCTACACCCCTTAAACTTTTTTTTTCCCTTGAGAACCTCGAGCGACCTTCCCGAGCACTAGGGATGCACTA
This sequence comes from Saprospiraceae bacterium, assembly GCA_026993525.1. GTDB lineage: Bacteria > Bacteroidota > Bacteroidia > Chitinophagales > Saprospiraceae > UBA6168. The sequence continues at coordinate 15,693 of JALWSS010000134.1, read as the reverse complement.
ACCGGTCTGCGCTACAGGGGAGACACAAAAAAAAGCGAGACCCTTGACTCGCTTCTGTGTCGGGGTGGCAGGATTCGAACCTGCGGCCCCCTGCTCCCAAAGCAGGTGCGCTAACCGGACTGCGCTACACCCCGTAAATCAAACAGGCTTCAAAATTTGAAGCCCTGATGGCGGTGAGAGCGGGATTCGAACCCGCGGTACCTGTTACGGTACGCCGGTTTAGCAAACCGGTGGTTTAAGCCACTCACCCATCTCACCATGTGCTATTTGAAAGAGCGGCGGCAAAGGTATAGGTATTGGTGAAAATACCAAAGAGCCATCAGGTTGAAAATTCAATTTTTTCACCCCCTGCCCGGGCCGTTTCGAAGATCATTTTTCGTTCAGGCTTAGCTTGATCTTCTTCTCCAATTCGGAAACGGTATCCTTGAAAACGAGATCTGTTTCCATCAGGTCTTGCACAGTTTTGATTGAGTAGATCACTGTGCTGTGGTCCCTTCCGCCAAACATTTGTCCGATGGCTTTCAGGGACTTTCCGGTCAGATTCTTGGCCAGGTACATGGAAAGTTGGCGGGCAATAACAAACTGGCGTTTCCTGGTTTTACCACCCAACTTGTCAACGGGAACATCAAAGTGCTCTGCCACAAGGGATTTGATGAAATCAAGGGTAATTTCCTTGTTGATCTGTGTCACAAAATTCCGGATAACATTCTTGGCCAGATCCACGTCAATTTCCTGACTATTCAGCGAAGATTGAGCGATCAATGAGACGAGTACTCCTTCCAGTTCCCGGATGTTGTTTTTGATATTGTAACAGATGAATTCCACTACATCGCTTGGGATATCAAAGCCTTCCCTGTTCATCTTGGCTTCGAGAATGGCCACCCTCGTTTCAAAGTCCGGCACCTGCAAATCAGCAGAAAGCCCCCATTTGAACCTTGAAATCAATCTTTCCTCCATCCCGTCCAGGTCCTTCGGGGGGCGGTCAGAAGTCAGGATGATCTGCTTACCGCTTTGATGCAGTTGGTTGAAGATGTGGAAGAATATCTCCTGGGTCTTTTGCTTGTTGGCAAGAAACTGAATGTCATCAACGATCAGCACATCCACCATTTGGTAGAAGGTGACGAAGTCGTTGACGGCGTTGTTTTTGATGGATTCAATGATCTGCCCGGTAAACTTTTCCGAAGAAACATAAAGCACCGTTTTGCCTTCGTGCTGTTTGCGGACTTCATTACCGATTGCGTGAGCCAGATGGGTTTTTCCCAGTCCAACATCACCAAAGATGACCAGCGGATTGAAAGCTGTTTTCCCCGGTTTTTTTGCCACTGCCAGTCCTGCTGAGCGGGCCAGCCTGTTGCAATCGCCCTCGATGAACGATTCAAAAGTATAGGTGGGATTCAGTTGCGGATCTACATTGAGTTTTCTGATGCCGGGTATTACAAAAGGGTTTTTTATACTGTTGGCATCCAATTCACCTGGGTGAATACCGGCGTCCGCCACCTTGTTCTTTCTTTTGGACAATGAAGCCGAAGCACCAGGTGCAAGAACAGTTGTGGCACCTACCACCTCGCGCTGCCCGGCCCTTTTTTTAGGCTGGGGCCTGCCGGTGAGAATCTGGTATTTCAACTTGCCGGCAACGCCCAACTCCTTTCGGATGGTCATCTTGAGCAACGAGACATAGTGCTCTTCCAGCCACTCATAGAAAAACTTGTTGGGTACCTGAATGGTCAAAGAATTGTTCTCCAGCTTTATTGGTACAATTGGCTCAAACCAGGTCTTAAAACTCTGGGCATTGACGTTTCGTTTGATCGTCTGTAAGCAATTGTTCCATACTGATACGCAATCCTTTACCATTCTCCTTTAAAGTTGGATGTTATTCAATTCAGTTCAAGCCCCTACACGGTATCCTGAGGGAAAAATTACACTCAAAACGAAGTGGTTTGGGCGGCGAAGCCGGCCAAACTCCCAACCCCTACCGAAGTTCAAAGCTGGAATTTTCCCAAACTACTTCGACTTGGGTATACTATAGATCAGTAAGTTATTAGAGTTAAAGACTCTGAAGAATAATTGGTGTGCCCAAAACGGTGGAGTTGCTTCCGCAACCTGATGCCTCGTTCCTAATGATTGGAGGACGACAAAGGTGGTGAAAATTCAACTTAGAAAGAAATGAATCAAGGAGCTTTTTTTGAAATTTTTTTAACGTAATACATAACATCTGTTTTTTATGCTACTTAGCTCCCCAAACAATCCTATAATGATTAATTTAGATACCTAAACAACTGTTTTACACGCCACTAAAGTAGGGTCGCATTGATTATCAGGGAGTTACGCATCTGCACATCACAAGTATAGTGAAGCCTCTTTTCGTATTGCTGTAAGTGCAGTCTCGAGCGAAAGATCGGGATGATTTTGCAGGTGGGAAAGAATGCGTGCGGCCAGCTCTCTGGAAGGTGCCTCGGGCGGCACTTGCCTGGCAAGCTCCTCGATCAGGTTCACAGTGTTATCCCTTGCCACTTTGATGATTTCCCAGAGCTTTTGAGAGACATAAACCTGTTGGGTCAGATTGTATTCAAATTCCTGCTGAACAGTCATTAGCATCGCCATTCGGAGGTCCTGGGCTGTCTTGCTGTTATCCCGCAACCTCAACAACATATTCGGAATTGAGATGCGCTCACAAAGCAAGGCCAGACGTTCATAGGCATTCATCCGCATCGGAAGGGTTTGTTCTTTTGACTGCGCCCTCAGTTCTATGGACTTTTGCTGAATCTTGTTTTCAAAAAACCTTGAGAGCAATTGGTACGCTGTGAAATACACGATCAGGGCAGGTACTGTGATCTTAATTATTTCCAAAATGACCTCCAACCAGACAGGCATAGAAAGAGTTTAAGTTTGAGTGAAAAATCTTTGTTGACTTCGGACGGACAAAGGTAGTGTGAAGAAGGATGAAACAAAACAAAGGGTTTCTGTTGTGGCCTTCCAGCGCCAACAACTTTTACCCCGTCCAATCGATTTACCGAAGGAAAATTGAATAAGAAGCTCAGCTTGTCATATTTTTGTCCAAACAATCACAGCGATTATGGCTACAAGTACTGAAAATGCACCCATCAAGATTACTCCGTCTGCTCTTTCACAGTTGAAAAAGATCAAGGAGCAGGAAAACATCAGTGATGATCATGGGCTCAGGGTAGGTGTAAGAGGCGGTGGTTGCTCCGGTTTCTCCTATGTTTTGGGCTTCGACCTTCAGACGGAAAAAGACACCGTGTATGAGATTGACGGTCTTAAAGTGTTCATGGAGCAGGCTCATGCACTATACCTAGTAGGTATGGAAATCGACTGGTTAGAAGGCCTCAACAACAGGGGGTTTGCTTTTAACAACCCCAACGCATCCAGCACTTGCGGATGTGGTTCTTCCTTTTCAGCCTGACCTTAATTTGTGCCGCTGGATACCTTTTCTTCAGTTCCAAGATTTTTGAGAATAAAGCTGGCGAGGTGTCGTTCCTGCAACTTCGGCTCCTTGAACCACGTTGCTGCCCATTCGGCTCTGTACACCATTCCCATCTTCTTTATTTCATTTTGCATGGCCGCTTCCCAGGGGCCAAAGGTGTTATCCAATCCGGAAAAGAAAGCATCCTGTTGAATGACAAATTTCGGTTTCACAAACAGCGGCTTGTGCAACCCAGGTGGCATCCTGGCAAATGCGATCTCATCTGCATCCAGGTAGGCATTCAGCCTTTTCCTGACTTCCTGCAAAAAGACAGATTGGTGGGTGTTGGGGGGCAAAACAAATCCCAACTTACTTTGGATTTCGCTGATAAAATCCTGGTCTTCAGAAGCTTGTGCATTGGCCAGCGCCAGGAGGTTGGCTACCAGGTAGAGCCCTTGTTCACTGTCTGAAACCCGGGCGCTTTGAACGAGCTTGTCCGGCAAGGAATGAACCAGGGTTATGCGAATTGCCTGCTGGGCCATCAGACAACGGATAGCCTGCACATTTTCCAATGTGTTGAGAAATGCCAGTTTCCTGGTAAGTGTTCCCGCAGTGTCGTTTGGGCCATAGGTACAGGTTACAATCACTTCGTCAAAAGACTGGCCGTAAACTTCTTCCAGGCAATACACACCCAATCCGTTTCTTTCCAACTGCAGGATTTTTTCACTGCCTATGCTGTTTTCTTGTTTGATTTTGAGAAGCTGAGTCAGAATGAGGTCTCTTTGCTCCTGGGTAAATGCAATTACCCCGATTGAGGGATAAACCCTTTTTTCATTGGGCCTGGCCTGGTTGAGTAACCTGATGACTTGCTGTGCTTCTACAAGGTTCGTATTCTCAAGGTCATCATACCTGCCCGCCACATATTTGGCCAGAACCGATGGCACTTTAACAAGATTTCCTTCGGTAAAAACGGACTGTGACACTTTTCTCAAATGACCTTTGAGACCTGTCACAGGAACTTCGTTGTCAATCGCATAACTGATCAGGCTGCTTTCCGTTCCCAGGTTTGCTTTCCTTCCGCAAATGACCAGTTGCTTGCCCAACTCTGAGATTGCAGTAGCATCCTCTATTGAAATCCTGTCAGCATCAACATAAATAATCAGGTCGAAGCTTTGCGGACTGTTTCTCAATACGTTTTTTGCCACATGAGGTGTAACCAGCAAAGCCGGGAAAAAAGATGTCAGACACGAAAAAGCATTGTCGAAGTAGTCATTTAGCTCCGGCACCCGACCGGCACCTTTCTTCCTTCGGCCAAAGATCAGTTTGTAGGTAGCTGCCTCGTTCTTTTTCAGTTTCTTTTTTTGCCGTTCCTGTTCTTTGTGCCAATGAGCAAGAATACCTGGGATATACATCTCCTTCAAGGTCAGCCAGGCCTCGGTCATTTCCCCGATGGGAGGCTCCCCAACTGGCTGATGTTCAGAAGCATTGCGCATCAATACATGATTCAGGTACCAGAGCCTGAATGCTGCCCCCCACTCTTCCGGCTTCACTTTGACGATGGCACCAACGAGCTTTTTTGCGCCAGCCGGCATAGAAAGCCAATTGCGCTGCCAGTTGTAGAAGCTCTTGAAATCCCTGAGGTTCAGTTTGATCGTCTCCAGTGAATCAATGATGTATTCGAGGTACTTCTGGCGTTGAGGAATAGTAAGCGTTTTATTCTCAAAAGCTTGTTGAAGCAGTTCATCTTCGTTGAGTTCCGAAATGAACTTTTCCAGCTTTTCTTCCACTTTCCTGATGCTGCCCTTTGGGTCCAGGGCCGGGTCAGCGGTTTTGTGATTCAAACGCAAGGTGTGGTCTTTTACCTGCTCATCCAACCCGGCATGCCACTGTTTCAGTTCCCCGGTGAATTTCCGGATTTCGCTTGCTACACAATCAACGTGGTACCCCCCATTGCAGGAGGAAAAATCAAACTCCACCAGTCTGTGCTCATTGAAATGGCGCACAAAAAGCTTGAAGAGTTTTGCAGTGACATCCATCGCTTCGGCAACCTCCTTTTTTTTCTTCGAAATAAAAAGCGATACGTTGCCCGGCCGCTTTTTGGCCCTGCTGTAATCCTCACCGTACCGGTCCACAAATGAATCGTGGGTCCTGAGCAGTTGATTGGCTTCTTTCAGTTGCTGACTGTAAATACCCTCGAGTTTATTCCGCAAGGACTGGGCGTAACCGGTGATGGCACCGATTATTGCCTTATGCACCCCGGCACCGGCATGCAGTTTTTCTTCAACTTTACCCGAAACATAACTGAATGCCTGCTCCGGGTCCATCTCAGTGAAAATGTTGGCATTGAGAACCGTCAGCGGGTGGTTAAGGGTATTGACGGAACGGAACAATTCCTGGCAATGCGACACCGATTCACTCAATTGCACGTACTCATCGTAATCGAACCTGAAATCTCCCGGATTCAAATGACTACCCAACAAATCCTGACCTGCCATCCCTGTTTCTCTAATCCACAAACCGACAACTTCGGGCCAGGTAAACTTTCCAAATACAGGAGACCTGGCAGCTTTGTACTGAAGGGATAGTTCTGTAGTGGCACGGCTGAAATTTTTCCTCGCCACTTTAAAGGCCTGCTCACTGAAATCTATTTGCCTCGAGGAGCTATTGCCCGCTGATTTTACCAGTTCCAGAAATGGCAATGCATCGTTGATGGCATCATCCAGAACATAATGAAGTTGAATCAACCCGGCCTGTGAAAGCGATTCGGATGTCTTTACCAGCGAAGTGGCAAAAGGCGAAACAAGCAGGCATCGCTTCCCTTCTGCCAGCGCATTGAGGAGCAGATTGACGACCAAAGGGCGATGTGTGCCATTTTGGAGTTCCTCAATAACGACCACTTTGTTTTTTGCAATTTCCGCAAGTGCATTGGCAGATTCAAGGTCTTCCCGGTTCAGAGGCACAGGTAAAAACGAATCCGAACCGAGAGGTGAAGGGCGAAACCTATCTTCCGGTTTGGCAAGAAGACCCGGGGCATCGCGATCCTGAGGTGGGAACAATGCCAATACGGCCGTCCATTTAAGGGCTCCTTTTTCAGATGCCTGCCCTATCTCATCAATTCCGGGACAACTCTCCAGTGTACCAAATGGTTTCGGATCAAGATGCAGTTTTGCACTGAGCTTCAAGGCAAATTTTTCCAGTTTGCTGAAGCTGGCTTCATGTGTCAATTGCCTGGCCTCCTGGGCAAAATCAAATCCGTATTTCAATTTCAAATGCCGTAGCAACCTCGGGTTCACCTGGATGCGAAGCTCCGGCCTCACACTGATTTTCCACTGATTCCGGTTTCCGTAAAGCGGTTCGAGCCAGACTTGCTGAAGGAAAAGTGGCGCAAATACCAAATCGCTCTCGTTGGTATCAATGACAATGGGAAAGCCTATGGCAAGAGCTCTGGCCCCTTTCGTTCTTTCAAAGTTCCTTACCTGAAAATAAAGTCGTTGAATCTTGTCGAGGTGCAAGGGATCGAGGTGGATGACCACATCGCTGCCATTGCCATCCCATACGCCTTTGAACCAGGAATCAAAATCCGAATCAACCATTCCCCTGAGGGTTGACACATCCAGACGATCCTGGTGAAAGGGTAAACAATTGTAGTAGATAGAATCCTTGCTGGGGGTGTTGTTCCGCATTGTTTACAGTACTTGTGTATCCAATATACCAGACACGAAGTGGTTTCGAAGAATCCATCTCCATCGTCAATCGCGGATGGGGAATCTGGCTCCCGAATCCCGAATCCCGAAAGCCTTCAGGATCAGGATCGGGATCGCCAATCAGACCGCTTCGTTATGAGTATATCCTTTTAGATCAGTGTCTGGCAAAGAAAAAACCTGCACCAAATCAGACCCCAAAATACACATGTGCAGGTTGATAAATGCCTTTCCATGCAAAGAATACCAATAAGCGGAAGAATTTTTGCAAAGAAAGGCACGAGCTTTGCCATTTCGGATTTCATCAACTAAATTTGCCTTGTCAAGCATCTTCCCATAGCCGATTTTCTGGCACTCATTCCAATTGTTCAAAGTCTGGAGACATCCAAAACAGTGGCGAGTTTGTCGCATAACCATTTTTGACCAACTATAATCCCATAAAAAACGACACTTTAGACATGGCCAAGATTACCTATTGCCTATTAAGTCTTGCCGTATTGTTCGTTGCGTGCACAGCTGACGAGCTGAAGAACCCCCTTGACCAACAACTCAAAACGGCCATTCAACGTGTATCTCCAACCGGAGATCTGGACCACTTCATCCTGCCGGACCCCACAGATTACAGCTCCATCCCTCAGGACCCTGACAACCCATTGTCCGATGTGAAAGTTGAATTGGGCAAAATGTTGTTTTTCGAGACCGGTCTTGCCTTGAATCCGAAACACCCGGAAGCAAAAGGCACCTGGTCTTGCGCCACCTGCCATGTTCCGGAAGCCGGATTCATGCCAGGCCGCGCCCAGGGCATTGCCGATGGAGGTATTGGATTTGGAACCATTGGAGAAGGGCGCACCAAGATGTTTTTTTACGACGACTCGGAGCCGGATGTGCAAGGTGCACGTGCGCTCAACGTCATGAATGTTGCCTATGTGCCTAATACAACCTGGACTGGAAAATTTGGTGGACACGCCAACAACGAAGGAACTGAAGATGTCTGGGAAGGTGATACAGAAATTAATGCATTGGGACTTGAAGGTCTTGAAAGTCAACTCATTGAAGGCCTGCCATTGCACCGTATGGTGATGAACCCCGTGGTAGCCGACACCCTTGGTTATAAACCTTATTTCGACGCTGCATTCAGCGAATTCCCTGAATCCGAAAGATATTCCGGAATTACAACCGCTTTCGCAGTAGCTGCCTACCTGCGGACCCTCATCTCCAACAAGGCTCCTTTTCAACAATACCTCAGAGGCCAGGAAGATGCCATGAGCGAACAGGAAAAGCGAGGGGCATTGCTGTTCTTCGGAAAAGCGGGCTGCATCAAATGCCACAATGGCAAACCGCTCAACAATCCCGATCACTTTTACGCCATAGGTGTGAAGGACCTCTACGAGTGCGGGGATGCCATCAACACAGATCAAAATGACATTCGCAATCTGGGCAGGGGTGGATTCACCAAAAAGCCGGAGGATTTGTACAAATTCAAAGTCCCGCAGCTTTACAACATGTGCCAGTCAAACTTCTTCTTCCACGGGGCCAGCAAAACCTCCATGGCTGAAGTAATTGATTACTTCGACAAAGCCGTTCCGGAAAATGACAATGTACCAGCCTCTCAGATCGCTCCGCAATTCCGCCCCCTGGGATTGACCGAACAAGAAAAACAGGACCTGCACGCTTTTTTGACCATCTCCCTGCTGGATACTGATATGTACCGTTTCGTACCCGACCAGGTGCTCTCAGGAAATTGTTTCCCCAACAACGACCCACAATCCCAGCAGGATTTGAATTGCAATTGATACACCTGGAACCAACGGAGTAAAAAAGGGCACTATGCAGTGCCCTTTTTTGTTCAGAGGGGTTGATCCCGGAGCCGATCCCGAATCCCGAATCCCGAATCCCGAAAGCTTTCGGGACGGGACGGGACGGGATCGGGATCGCCGCCCAAACCACTTCGTTTTGAGTATAAATGCCAAAACGGGCTGCTCAATTCACTTTGAGCAGCCCGTTCTGTTATTTTGAACCGGCAGATTTCCGTTTATTCTTCAACATTGGCAGTGGCGTTGTTTTCCACTATACCGCCTTTGATCTTTTGCCCGTTCTCATAATCATACTCAACTATTACATTTCCCTTTTCGTCAAAAAAACGGGTCTTTCCGTGTAGCTGGCCGTCCTTGTAAGTATTCTCCTGTTGAACGATGCTCCTGTTTTCGTAATACTTCTTGTACACGCCGTCCAGTTTGCCCATCTTGTAGTTCCCTTCCTCGGTTTTCCTGCCAATGCGGTAACGGGCAAAATAGCCGTGCAGAACGTTGTTGACATAGGCACATTGCAAATCAACCTGTCCCTGTTTGTTGAACTCAAAGTAAGGACCGTTGTACAGGTCATTGACAAAGCTGGCAATTACCCTGGGCACATCCCTGTCCGTGTGGTAAATCACCCAGGTGCCATTGCGTTTGCCGTTTTCAACCAGCCCTTCTTCCAACACTTTGCCCTCAGCATTCTTCCGGAGAACACGCTGGTAACCGGTTCCCGGAATGTCAACCTTCTCAAACTTTGACAAGTCAATGGAATTGGACTGTGTCAGGTTGCCGTTTTCATTTGAACATGAAACGAGTCCGAACAGCAGAAGAAATGCGAATGTCAAGTGCTTCATAACCTTCAGATTTTGGTTTGTAGTTGGAATGACGTGCAAAATTGATCATCCGGGGTTGAAAGAATTTCAAATAAAATTTAAAACAACCCCGCTTTCTATTGAAAATTTCCGGGTCTCTTAAATTTGCGGCCCATTCAAAAGCTACCGGCAACCAATGCGCCAAACTGTATCGTTTGGAATTTGACAATCCATTTTATCGGCGTCAAACACCTGTCACAATGGACATTAACATTCAAGGAATATCAAAAAGTTACGGGTTCCAAAAAGCTGTTGACAACATCTCCTTTGAAGTGAAAACCGGCGAAATCGTGGGCTTCCTGGGCCCCAACGGTGCTGGAAAAACCACCACCATGAAAATGATCACAGGATACCTCGACATGGACGGAGGGGACATACTGATCGGTGGAAAATCGGTGCGGTCCGACGAGACAAAAAAGTACATCGGTTACCTGCCGGAGCACAATCCATTGTACCACGAAATGCCGGTGTTGGAGTACCTGGAATTTGCAGCAGCCATCCAGGGTGTTCCCAAAAATGCCATTCCTGAAAAGGTCAGAAAAATGGTAAAGGTTTGCGGCCTGGATGTTGAAAAGCACAAAACCATTGGCGAGCTCTCCAAAGGTTACCGCCAAAGGGTTGGCCTGGCCCAGGCCCTGATCCACGACCCGGAAATCCTCATCCTCGATGAACCTACCACCGGCCTGGACCCCAACCAGATCATCGAGATCCGGGAGCTGATCAAAGACATCGGCAAGCAGAAAACCGTCATTCTCTCCACCCACATTCTGCCGGAGGTGGAAGCCACCTGCGACCGCATCCTCATCATCAACAAAGGCCGGATCGTTGCCGATGGAACGGCCGATTCGTTGCGGACACAGGCACAGGGCAAACAGATTCTGAAAATCAGGATAGAAGGAAAAATCGAACCCTCGAAGGCCCTGGAGAGCATCAAAACCCTCGATACCGTTGAAGAGGCAATGATCCTGGATCCGGAGTCCCTGAAATTTGAAGTGCACAGCAAAGCTGATACAACCGCCAACCGCTCCATTTTTGAATGGTGCGTTGACAACAAGCTCGTGCTGGCAGAAATGATACCCTTCGAAACCAAACTCGAAGACATCTTCCACAACCTGACGATGAATTGAACGGAGAGGAGGCAGTTTAAAGGTTGATCCCGACTTTCGTCGGGAGGTTGAGAGGGGTTGAGAGAGGTTTTGGGTCCCCGAACTCTAAACCCCTCTAAACCATCCAAATACGAGAGCTATGAGTGCAACATGGATCATTGCGAAGCGAGAGCTGAATGCCAACTTTGATTCCCTGACGGCATACATTGTTTTGGTGCTGTTTCTTGGCTTCACCGGATATTTCACCTGGTTCGGAGGCAGTGACATTTTCTTCAGAAAACAAGCCGATCTGGCTGTGTTTTTTGCCGTCGCAAAATGGACCTTGTTCTTTTTCATACCGGCCATCACCATGCGGCAATTTGCCGAAGAGCGCCGCACCGGCACCATCGAGTTGTTGTTGACGAAGAACGTCTCCGAAAGGCAGGTGGTGCTGGGCAAGTTCCTGGCGAGTTTCCTGATCGTAGCCATCGCCCTTGCCTTCACCATTCCCTTTTACATTTCGGTGAGCGTGCTGGGCAAGGTGGACCACGGCGCCATTCTGATGGGCTACCTTGGTTTGCTCCTGCTCAGCGCAGCCTATATCAGTATTGGCCTGTTCGCCAGCAGCCTGACCGCCAACCAGATTGTGGCATTTTTGCTGGCACTGTTCATCGGCATTTTCTTTCACTTTCTGTTTGACGTGATGGCTGCCGGCACAACCGGGTGGCTGGCCAATGTACTGCAAATGCTCAGCGTATCGGCCCATTTCGATTCCATCGCCCGGGGTGTGGTGGACTCCAAAGACCTGATCTTTTTCTTCTCCGTGGTGGTATTGGGCCTTTTGCTGGCCGAATACAACCTGATCAAAAAACGTTGAAGCACCGTTTTCAACCATTGAAAAGCCGTTTACGAAGATGAAAAAACTGAATATAACCAGCATACTTCTCGTGTCAGCCATCATCGTGGTGGCCAATGTGCTTTCACAAAAACTGTTTTTCCGCCTGGATTTTACCGAAGGAAAACAATACACCCTGAGCAAGGCAACCAAAGACATTCTGAAAAACCTGGACACTCCCGTCACCGTCACCGGATATTTTTCCGAGAAAAACCTGCCGCCGGAGATGAGCCGCATCCGGGAAGAATTCCGGCAGTTGCTCACAGAGTACCGCAGCGCCAGCGGCAACATGATCGATTACGAATTCATCAACCCGAACAAAGACCAGACAACCGAACAGGAGGCCCTCCAAAACGGCATCCGGCCGGTGGTGATCAGCGTGAGGGAAAAGGACCAGAGCCGGCAACAAAAGGCCTTTCTCGGTGCCGTTTTGAAAATGGGTGAACAAAAAGAAGTGTTGCCGGTGGTGGTAACCGGTGAGGGCATGGAATATGCGTTGACCACGGCCATCAAAAAAATGTCGGTAAAAGACAAGCCTTTCGTCGGCATCATCCAGGGGCACGGCGAGCCTGCCATTGCCGACCTTGCCCAGGCCCGCAACGCATTGTCCATTCTTTACACGGTGATGCCCGTGAACCTCGACGATGAGGGTGTTGACCTGTCGCAATTCAGAACACTGGCACTGGTGGCCCCCGCCGATTCCATCCCCGAAAATCACTTCAGCAGGCTGGAAGAATACCTGGCCCGGGGAGGCAACCTGCTGGTGGCCATCAACAGGGTGAACGGCGACCTGCAAACCCAAAGCGGATCCGTGCTGAACACCGGCCTGGAGACCTGGCTGAAATCCAAAGGCATAGAAGTGGAGCCCGCTTTCGTCATTGACAACCTGGCCGGCAACATCACCGTACAGCAAAAGCAGGGCTTTTTCATCGTCAACACACAGGTGCCATTTCCATTCTTGCCCCTGGTCAGAAACTTTGCCGAACACCCCGTCACCAAAGGACTGGAGCAGGTATTGCTGCCCTTTGCCAGTCCGGTCAATTTCACCGGCTCCGAGGGGTCGTTCACCACGCTGATCTCTTCTTCATCAAAGGCCGGACAAGTACAGGCACCCACCTATTTCGATGTCATCAACAAAAAGTGGTCGGAGGCGGATTTTCCCATGTCCAACCTGCCGTTGGGCGGGGTACTGGAGGGTTTGCCGGGGGGTGGCAGATTGATCGTTTTCGGCGATGGAGATTTCCCGGTTTCCGGTCAGGGGGGCCAGACACCCGACAATGTCAACCTCTTCGTGAACAGCATTGACTGGCTCAGCGACGATACCGGCCTCATCGAGCTGCGCACAAAGAGCATCGCCAGCCGGCCCATTGACGAAGCCTGGCTCGGCGATGAGGCCGCCGGCAAGCGAAACACCGTCAAACTCCTCAATTTCGGCCTGCCCATTTTGCTGGTCATTCTCTACGGCATCTTCAGGTCAAGGCAAAGAATGCGGCTCAGAATGAAGCGCATGCAGGAATCCTACGTCTGATGCCAAGGCAGTACCTTTGCCCGGCCGGTTTAATACGGCAACCGATCCCGGGTGTAGCCCCGGTAACAACCGATAACCGAACACCATGCCCCATGCCTTCATATACGATGCTGTTCGCACACCCCGTGGAAAGGGGAAACGCTCCGGCTCATTGCACGAAGTGAAACCCATTGACTTGCTCGGCACTTGCCTTCGGGGAATTCAGGAACGCAACCAACTCGACACCGCCGAGGTGGAGGACGTGATCATGGGCTGCGTCACACCCATTGACGAGCAGGGCTACAACATCGCCAAATCAGCTGCCCTGTACAGTGGCTGGGCCGATTCCGTGGCCGGCATGCAGCTGAATCGCTACTGTGCCTCAGGCCTGGAAGCCGTCAACCTGGCAGCCATGCAGATCGGCGCCGGTTGGGGCCGGCTGCTGGTGGCCGGCGGTGTGGAAAGCATGAGCAGGGTGCCGATGGGCTCCGACGGAGGGGCCATGCTGTTCGACCCCGAAGTGCTGACCAGGGTCGGACACATCCCTCAGGGCGTCGCCGCCGACCTCATCGCCACCATCGAAGGATTCACCAGAGAACAACTGGATACCGTCGCACTCGCTTCGCAACAGCGGGCTGCCGCTGCCTGGGAAAAGGGCTATTTCGCCCCTTCTGTGCTGCCGATAAAGGACCGCAACGGCCTTACCATCCTCGACAAAGACGAACACATACGTCCGGAAAGTACACTTGAAACATTGGGCAATCTGCCCCCTGCATTCGAGCGAATCGGCCACCAGGGATTCGATGACATGGCCATTCAGAAATACCCCTTCGTGGAAAAAATCCACCACCTGCACACGGCCGGCAATTCAAGCGGCATCGTGGACGGCGCCGCAGCCGTACTGGTAGGTTCTGCCGAATCAGGAAAATCGCTTGGTTTAAAGCCCCGGGCAAAAATTCTGGCTGCCGCCACCGTCAGTGTAGAGCCGGTCATCATGCTCACCGGCCCCGCACCTGCGGCACGCAAGGCCCTTAAAATGGCCGGCCTGAACGTGTCGGACATTGACCTCTGGGAAATGAACGAGGCCTTTGCCTCCCCCCTGCTCAAATTTCAAAAAGACCTGGACCTGCCCGCTGACATCCTGAACGTGAATGGCGGTGCCATCGCCATGGGCCATCCGCTGGGGGCTACCGGCGCCATGCTGCTGGGCACCCTGCTGGATGAACTGGAAAGGAGAGACCTGACAACAGGGCTGGTGGCCATGTGCGTCGGCGGAGGCATGGGCATCGCCACCATCATCGAAAGGGTCTGACCCCCACAGAAAAACAGTCGCCATGAAAAGCTTCAAAATACTCATCATCGCCGTATTTGCACTGGCCTTTCTCACCGCCAATGACCTGCAAGCCCAGCGTTTGCCGAAGGGAATAAAGGTGGCCAATGAAAAAAGGCCCAACAACCTGAAGGTTTCCCCCGAAGAACTGAGTGAATTTTACGAATCCCTGTTTGGAGAAGACATAAACTTCAACAAGCTAAAACTGGTAAAATCCGAACTGGCCTATTACCTCCTGGCCGACTGCAAAAACGACCCCCGGATTTTCGCCTTTGAACTGAAACAGCGCGGCAAAAAACTCTGCCTCGACCCACTGCTCCCCGTTCAAACTTGCAACCAGGGCGAACTACGGTTGAGAACCTTCCTCGAAATTGACGGAAAACTGAACGGCTGCAAACTCGGCGAGCATAAAGTACACATGCACCAGAAGAATTGAATGCCTCTCACACTTCAACTCTTTACTCCCTACTCTAAATTTAACCACAGAGCTTAGCAGAGTTTTACCACAGAGTTTAGCAGAGTAGCAGGTCCAAACCCTACACCCTACTCCCTACACCCTACTCAGGGATGAGGAATGAGGGATGAGGAATGAAAGGGCTAGTACTCCCTACTCTCTACTCCCTAAACTCTACACCCTACACCCTAAACTCTACACCTTACACCCTAAACTCTACTCCCCAAAAACCACCCACTTCAGCCCTTTCAAGACTTCTCCTTCCTCGCTTCGCAAAACCAGCCACCAGGTGCCGGGGGGGGTGTTTTTGCCCGGTAGATTTATTTCCTCGCTTCGCAAAACAGGGTGCTGCCACAGGCAGTGGCCGTGGGTGTCGTGCAGGCTGAGGCAGAGGCGTTGGGGCCAGGGGCCACTGAGTTGCAGCACGGCGCCGGCACTGCCCGAGGGGTTGGGTACGATGCGGGCTTGCAGTTTTTCACTTGGGGGGTTGTTCGTTGAGGTGAGCAGCACTTCAAATGTGAAAACTTCCGTGCAGCCCGGGGCGTCGGTGATGGTGAGGCTGTATTCGCCGGCGGCAAGGCTGTCAACGCTGGGGGTGGTGGGGCCGTGGCTCCATTGGTACTGGTAGGGGG
>JALWSS010000133.1 GCA_026993525.1 Saprospiraceae bacterium | reverse complement strand
CTAGATGAGGCACCGGACGGAGTCCGGCGCCAGCAACTACGCTGGTTCCGGACTCTGTCCGGGACCCCATCTTGTCGGACTCCGTCCGACTTATGTTCAGATGAAGTTATATCTTTCGACGAGGATATAACTTTTTGCAGTGGGCTCAGGAATTGAGGAATCCCTACTCCATACTCCCTACTCCCTACTCCCTACTCTTTTTAACCACAGAGTTAAACAGAGTCAAAAAGAGAGTTGAACAGAGTAGCGCTTCCAAACCCTACACTCTACACTCTACACTCTACACCCTACTCCCTACTCCCTACTCCCTACTCCCTACTCCCTACTCCCTCAACCAACTCCTCAAAATCCTGCTCATCATTGAACAGGTGGCAGGAGATGCGGAGGTAATCGCCTCGGTATGAGACGAAGATGTTTCGTTTTTTCAGTTCTTCGGCAAAAGATTCCCGGTTGAGGTTTTCGGGCAATCTGACGCCCAGGATGTGTGCGGAGCGCCAGGCTTCCTGTTCAATTTTACAGCCAAGCTTTTCAAGTTGCGAAGCGAAGGGAGAAGACAAGCGCCGGCAATAGTCCTGGATGTTTTCGATACCCCAGGCGCTGATGAGGCGGGTGGCCGCCAGTTGCATGGGTATGTGGATGAAAGAGCTGGTCTCACCCATGGAGAAGCGTGCGGCTGCGGGTTTGTAAGCTGGTTGGTAGTTCACCAGGCCGGCAAAATTCTCGCTGTTCAGCCTGGGCATCCAGTTTTCCTCCAACGGGCGGCCACCGTCCAGCCGTGGGCCGAACCATGCCATGCTCAGTCCGTAAGGGCCCAGCAGCCATTTGTATCCGGCACAGATCAGCGCATCGGGTTGTATGGCTTCCATGTCGAAAGGAAGTACGCCCACCGATTGGGTGCCGTCCACCACCAGCCAGGCTCCGAATGAGCGGGCTTTGGCTGCGATGTCCGCCAGCATGAATTTGGTGCCGTTGGCCCAGTGGATGTGAGGCAGGCTGACAACGAGGGTGTCTTCGTCAATGGCATCCAGAATGGCCTGGTTCCAGGCCTGCCCTTTGCTGCCGGCTGTGGCCGGAGCTTTTACCACCTGCACCGACATGCCATTGTCATCTGCCAGGCGCTTCCAGGTGTAATATGAGCTCGGAAACACCTCATCCACCGTCACGATTTTTCTCCCCGGCAATGGCATCACGTTGTGCATGACAGTGGCAAACCCGTACGAAACCGAAGGCAGAATGGCTATGCGATGGGCAGGCGGGGGCGTCACAGCGGGTTGCAGCAGCGCTGCGAAGGCAGATTTGAGTTGCTCCACCTCGTCAAAAAAATCCAGTGAGCTCACCTCCCAGGGTTGGGTTTTGCGAAGCAAACCTTTTTGGCCGGCTTCCAAAACGGGCTTTGCCAGTGGCGACATGTAGGCGCAGTTGAGGTAGTGTACCCCTTGAGGAATACCGAAAAGTTCTTTTTGATTTTGCAGCATTGGGCGGTTTTGGCCGCAAGGTAGGAAATGGTGATGCTATCTTGTCGAAACACTGTAATGTACACCCAGGCGTAGCAGGCGGTGGTATTCTTTGGTGCTGTTGCCTTCCAGCACATCCACCAGCCCGTGCTCGTAGCTGAGTGCCAGCTTCCACACCGGGCTGAGGCGGTAGTATGCGCCGCCCTTCAGCGTCAGGTCAAACCCGCTTACCGGAACCTGGGTTGCAGCATCACCGAAAGGAGGAGGATTTCCGGATTGCATGTTCGGGGTTATCCCGGCTTTAGCCGTGGAACGGAAAAGACCGCCACTTGCCAGGTCGGGTGCTGTGGCCAAAAGGATGGAAGGAGTCACCCCGGCCGTCAGACCGAAGCGCCTGCCAAATGGCCTGCTCAGGGTCAGCGGCAATTCGAGGTAGTGCATGGCAAGGTCCACCCGGCGGTTGGTGCTGATGGCCCCGGAGGCCTCGAACAAGGCAGTATTGATCTGCTCAAAACCGTAGTCTTCATCAGCGGTTTCCAGGGTACTGGTTACTGTCAGCGTGTCTGTCTGGTGAATGAACAACGGCCGCTGGAGGTAGGCATACCCCACCCCGATGCCGAGCGACAAGCGTGAATGTCCCAATGGGAAGTGTCGCTGCATTCCCACTGCAAAACCAAAGCCGACGGAAGGTGCATTCTGTTGCGCAGCGAGGTAAAAAGATTTGATCTTTGAGGCTGAAAAACGCCCGGAAGAGCCCACTGAAAGTGCTGGCCCGGAAACTCTCAGCAGCTTTGGTGTATGAGGCTTCTCCAATGCGATGGCCGATAGCAGGCCTCTATGTGGCAAGGGTTCTTCTTCGGCAAATACTTTTTCAGCCGGTGCGGCTTTTTGCCCTTTCGCCTCCGGCAATGCTGCCGACGGGTGTTCAGGCATGGTGGTCCTGTCTGATTCCAAAAGGGAATAGCGGTCAGTTCCACTTTTTTCATCCTCCTTTTTTCTATCCGCAATTTTTCCTTCGGTAAATGCCGGACTGGTCGAATTTTCAGGTTGCGAAACACCGGCTGCCACCGGAGCTGAAGCCGGCAATGGCTGCTCAACGGGATTTTCCGAAGGGGAGGCAGGTTGATGCTTGCCTCCTGAACCGACCAACCACACCCCCGCACCGCCAAGGATCAAACCGATGATGAGCGCCCCGGAAAACCACCACCAGAAAACGGGCCGCTTCTTCTGTTCAGGCACCGGCATTTCCCGGTCCAGCATGACCTTCATTGCTGACCACGCCCTGTCGGTAAAAGCCTTGTCAATGTCACTGTTCTTCCTCCGCATCTTGGCTCACGTATTGATTATCAATTCATTTTCAACATTATCCGGCTTCAATCTCGCCGGAGATGGCACTGCCGTTTTGTTTGGCCATCCAGTCTTTCAGTTTGGTCCGGGCGGCATTGAGGTGCCATTTGGAGGTGCCGTCGCTGATGCCCAGCCGCTCGCCAATCTCTGCGTGCGTGTACCCCTCGATGGCGTAAAGGCGGAAGACTTCCCGGGAGGCCGGTGGCAGCTTTTCCACCAGGTTGAGAATGTCTTCGGCGTACAGGTTGTCGGCCGGGCTTTCATAAACGGGGGCGTCCCGTTCTTCGCAAACGAGAAAGCGCAGGTAGCGGGCCTGCTTCCGGTAATGGTCGGCCAGGCTGTGCCACACCAGGCGCCGAATCCAGCCCTCCAATGAGCCCTTGCCGGAGTACAAATGGATTTTTTTGAAAACCCGCATGAAGCCGTCGTTCACTATCGTCATGGCTTCTTCCCGGCCACCGGCATACCGCATGCACATGGCCATCATGGACGAAAAGTACTTCCGGTAAAGCAGCTCCTGCCACTTCCGGTCGTTGGCCATACAGCCTTTCACCAGCTCTTCATCACTGTACTTTCGTCTGAACAAATCGGCGGTTTTCTTTTGCTACCAGGATCCAAATTTACGGACTCAACCGGCAAGACAGTTAACTGGACCGGATGGTTGGGTAGGGTTTAGGGTGTAGGGTTTAGGGTTTAGGGGTGCTAGCCCTTTCATCCCTCATCCCTCATCCCTCATCCCTCTCCCGACGAATGTCGGGATCATCCCTCATCCCTCATCCCTCTCCCGACGAATGTCGGGATCATCCCTCATCCCTCATCCCTAATTTCGCTGTCTCATTTTTTGACTTTTGATCAGATATTTCCACCTTGCGGATCAATGAGAGAATGAAAAGAAAAATT
The DNA here is from genome assembly GCA_026993525.1 of Saprospiraceae bacterium. Lineage (GTDB taxonomy): Bacteria > Bacteroidota > Bacteroidia > Chitinophagales > Saprospiraceae > UBA6168. The sequence continues at coordinate 12,332 of JALWSS010000133.1, read as the reverse complement.
GGGATTCTCCTTATGAGTTGTTCACTCACCAAAAGAAATCAACCATGAAATCGCTCATTTTTTTCGTCGCAATTTTTGCGGCATTTTCCATCCTCAGTTGTGAAGAAGGTGTAAAAAACACCGGTACAAAAGAAAAGGCCGTGGTGGACTATTTCTCCGAAATAGCCACAGCCGACACCATGCGCTTTGAAGTGTTTCCGGATGGCGATACTGCGGGAGGCGTGCGGATACCTACCTCGGCTTTCTTCCGCAAAATGCCCACCAGGCTGATGAACGAAATACAGTACTTCGACAACACCGCACCGTTGTACGTCTATGCCCGTGGACGCTTTCCATTGACCGAAGGAAAAGAAGCACTGCTGGCCGACCTTCGGCAGAACTGGTACCAGCACCAGTCCCTGTTCGTTTACGACGCAGCCGCCGATACCATCACCGCCCGAACAACGGTTGCCGAATTTTACGGAGGTGAAGGTGGTCAGATCACCACCGGCAGCTACCTGCTCGACCTGGATGGGGATGGCGACAAAGACCTGGTACGCCGGGAGGTGGAAAGGTGGATTGACACATCGGGAGGCGATGCGGTGGAGAATTTTGCCAACTACGTTTCAGTATTCCACTGGAAAGATGGAGATTTCCGGGAAACACCCATCACCGACAGCGCAACCCTGATAGCTGCCTTCCCGATCCAGTCGGTGGTATCAAATTAGACCTCAAATCTTTTAAAAACCAAATACAATGAACATCCGGGACCAATTTCCAGCCCTTCAAAGAACGATCAATGGCCAGCCGGTTGTTTACCTCGACGGCCCGGCCGGCACCCAGGTGCCACAACGGGTCATTGACGCCGTCAGCAATTATTACGCTACCAGCAATGCCAATACCCACGGACGTTTTGCCAGCTCCCGCCAGACCGGCGAACTGATCCGGGAAGTCAGAAAAAAACTGGCGGTTTTTCTGAATGCAGACAATGAGAATTGTATTTCCTTCGGTCAAAACATGACCACGCTCAACTATTCGCTCAGTCGGGCCATAGGCCGGGTGCTGCGGCCGGGAGATGAAATTCTCATCACCCAACTGGATCACGAGGCCAACCGGGGGCCCTGGCTTGCCCTTCGGGAAAATGGCGTGGTGGTCAGAGAAGTTCGCATGTTGTCCGATGGCACGCTCGATTACGACGACATGGCCGCAAAGCTGAATGAACGTACCCGGCTGGTGGCAATGGGCTATGCTTCCAACCTCTTTGGAACCGTCAATGATGTGTTCCGGGTCAGGGAAATGACCTATCGGACTGGCGCCTGGCTGCTGCTGGATGCCGTACATGCCGCTCCCCACATGAACATTGACGTGGGCTCGGTGGACTGTGACTTCCTGCTCTGCTCTGCCTATAAATTTTACGGGCCTCATGTGGGCATCCTGTACACCCGTCCGGGCTTGCTTGACAGCCTGCCCACCGACCGGCTTCGTACCCAGGAGCAACACGCCCCGTTCTCCATCGAGACGGGTACGCTCAACCACGCCGCCATCGCCGGTGTGGGTGCCGCCATTGATTTCATTGCCTCCCTCGGCAACGGCCCCAACCTTACCGCCCATCTCCTGACGGGCATGGCCAATATTCTTCACCACGAAAAAGAACTGTTTCACAAACTGGTGAGCGGCCTGATGAACACTCTCCAGGTGAAACTCTACGGGCCACCCCATGATGTATGGCCCCGCTGCCCAACCGTCAGCTTCACCGTGGAAGGTTCAATGGCTTCGCATGTTTGTCAGGAATTGGGAGAACAGGGCATTTTTGCCTGGGATGGCCATTTTTACGCCATCAGGGCCGCTGAAGTCCTCGGCCAGATTCCATTTGGCGGCTTCGTCAGAATGGGGCTTGCCGCATACTGTACCCACGAAGACGTAGAGCGCACCATTGAAGTGATGAAGAAGCACTATGACTGATGTTTTTTCTTCCCAATGACTTGCGTTGTTTTCCAGAAGGGCAAATCCTAAATTTGCGGACCGGAAAACGAGGCGTAACTATCGGCCTTTCCAAATAACTCTCATAAAATCCACCCCTGATGGGAAGAGCATTTGAATACCGCAAAGAGCGCAAAATGAAACGCTGGGCCAACATGGCCCGGGTGTTTACCCGTATGGGCCGTGAAATCGCCATCGCTGTTAAGGAAGGCGGGCCTGACCCCCATTACAACCCCCGGCTGCGCCTGGCCATCCAAAACGCCAAAGCTGCCAACATGCCCAAGGCCAACATAGAAAACGCCATCAAACGGGCCTCGGAAAAAGACGCTGCCAACTACGAGGAAATCGTTTACGAAGGCTATGCTCCTCACGGCATCGCCGTAATTGTGGAAACCGCCACCGACAACCCCACCCGCACCGTCGCCAATGTGCGCCACGTCTTCTCAAAATACGGTGGCTCGCTCGGTGTGTCAGGTTCGGTGGATTACATGTTCGCCCGCAAAGGCGTTTTCACCGTCAGCAAAGCCAACATCCCGGACCTGGAAGAATTCGAATTGGAAATGATTGACCACGGCCTCGAAGACATCAGGGAAGAAGATGACAACCTGCTGCTCTATTGCGATTTTCAGGACTACGGCAATCTGTCAAAAGCCCTCGAAGAGCAAGGCGTTGAAGTTGCAGAAGCAAAACTCGACCGCATTCCCAGCCACTACAAACAGCTTTCTGAAGAAGAGGTGGAAGCAGTAATCAAACTGATAGAAAAAATGGAAGACGACGAAGACGTACAACACGTCTTTCACAACATGGATATGTCGGAATAATGATAGTAGAGGATTATGGGGATTATGGGGATTATGGGGATTATGGGGATTATGGGGATTATGAAGGTTGTCAGTTGTCAGTTGTCAGTTGGCGGTTGTTCCCGAGCTTGCCTCGGGATCGGTTGTCGGTTAGCAGGCATACGCTGTTCAACGCTGTTTTTATCTGTGGTTTTGAGAGAGTAGGGAGGGCTAGCACTTTCATCCCTCATCCCTCATCCCTCATCCCTCTCCCTCATCCCTCTCCCGATCCCGTCCCGAAATTCTTCGGGATTCGGGATCGGGATCACCCTCCTGCCCTGTTCCCCAAATTCCTGCTGGCAGTCCAGTTGGCGTTCCTTAGCTTTGCCCGGTATGCAAAACCGGCCCTGTGAGGGCCTCTTAAACTTTCCGTTTCCATGATGAGAAGAACATTTACCACCCTTGTTTCCCTATTTCTGGCCATTGGCCTCTTCGCCCAGTCGGGCAATTTCTGGACAGACATGCCGGCCGGCGCCGTCAACAGTATTGCCGCAGGCGAATGGGATGTGCAGCCCGATGAATTCCGCAGCCTGCAACTCGATTTCGACGGCATCTGCAATTACCTGCGCCATGCGCCGATGGAGTTCAGCGGCGAAACCAACGAGCCCTTTCAGGTCAGCCTGCCCATGCCCGACGGCAGCATGGAGCTGTTTGAAGTGGTGGAATCGCCCATCATGGAGCCGGGCCTGGCAGAAAGGTTTCCGATGATAAAGACCTATGCCGGACACAGCGTTGGCAATCCGGCCGTCACCATGCGCATGGACCACACCCTGCGGGGATTCCACGCCATCATTCAGACGGTAGGCGGCACGGTACTCATCAGCCCCGTTGTGGAAGGTGAAGTGGACCGGTACATGAGCTACGAACTGAGCAAGGCAGGCTTCGACGCCACCCAGGCAGCGGCCTTTTGCGGCTTGCACGACGACGAACTTCCGCAGGACCTTACCGGCCCTGTTGATACTGAATTTGGCCCCGAAAGCTTTCGGGGGGGCAGCACGGCTGTTGACCTGTACACCTACCGGTTGGCCATAGCCACCACTGCGGAGTATTCCACGGCCAATGGCGGCACGGTGGCTTCCGTGATGTCGGCAGTGGTGAGCGTCGTCAATCAGGTGAACAGCGTTTTTGAAAAAGACAACGCCATCCGCCTGGTGCTCATTGACAACACCGACCAAACCTTCTTTTTCCCGCCCAACAGCAGCGACCCCTACTCCAATGGCAACACCTCGGAAATGATCAGCGAAAACCCGCCGGTACTCAACGGTGCTTACGGCCTCAACGGCTACGACATCGGCCACGTTTTCGGAACCAACGGTGGCGGACTCGCACAGCTCGGCTCTGTCTGCAACGGCTCCAGTGTACCACCCGCCCCGTTTCCGAAGGGAAGAGGGGTTTCGTGCATGTTCGGACCCTACGTAGGTTCCACTTTCTACATCGTGGTGGGTCACGAAATGGGGCACCAGTTCAGCGCCACGCACACCTTCAACAAGTGCGACGACGAGAACGAGACGCCCTCCACGGCTTATGAGCCCGGCAGCGGCAGCTCCATCATGTGTTACAACGGAAACGGCGTTTGCGGAACCAACCATTTGCAGCCCATCACCGATGATTATTTCCACATCAACAGCATGGAGCGCATCCGCAACTTCAGTCGCAACGGCGGGGGGGCCTCCTGCGCCCAGGTCATCACCCTAGGCAATGAAATGCCCACCACCGACCTGCCCCTGACCGGCGGGTTTTACATCCCCATCAGCACGCCGTTTGAACTGACCGGCAACGCCACCGACCCTGACAACAGCAACCTGACTTACGTCTGGGAGGAATACGACCTGGGGCCACCAAGCCCGCTGGGCTCACCAACCGGCACCGCACCGGCTTTCCGCTCCATGATTCCCGGCTCTTCTCCCACAAGGGTTTTTCCGAAGATAGAAACCATCATCAACAATGCCTCGGACCCGCAGGAGGTGCTGCCCACATACAGCCGGGTGCTCACATTCCGGTTTACGGCCCGTGACAACAACCCCGGCGCCGGTGCATGGATGTACAGCGAAATTGCCTTCAACGCCACCGACCAGGCCGGACCGTTTCTGGTTGCCGCCCCCAACACAGCCACCACCTGGGAGGCCGGCCAATACGTGGAGGTGACCTGGGATGTGGCCAACACCGACCAGGCTCCCGTCAATTGTCAGAAGGTGAACATCCGCCTGTCCGTTGACGGTGGATTCACCTATCCCTACACCCTGTTGAGCGAGACCGCCAACGACGGCAGCGCCTTCGTTGTGGTACCGGACCTGGAAAGCACCAGCGCCCGGGTGCGCGTGGAAGCAGCCGACAACATCTTTTTCGACATCTCCAATGAAGATTTTTCCATCGTGCCTTCGGCACAACCGGGCTTTTCATTCCAGACCTCTCCGGAAAACGGCCGGGTGTGCCTGCCGGGCAGCCTGGATGTGCAGGTTGAAACCGGTGCCCTTGCCGGCTACAACGGTATGGTGAGCCTGGATGTGCAGGGCCTGCCGGCCGGAGCCGTGGCCGGGTATTCCGCCAACCCCATTGCCGCAGGCGAAAACGCCATCATCACCATTGATATGAGCGGGGTTACCGACAGCGGCGATTTTCCTGTGACCATCGTTGCCAGTTCCGACACCTTGCCGCTACAGGAACGCCCGTTGCTGATCACGGTGGTGAGCAGTGATTTTTCAGCCATCGTCGCAAACAGCCCCAACGGCTCCGCCGGCGTATCGGCGCTGCCGACTTTTGAGTGGACCGGCTCGCCAAATGCCACCTCTTATGACATCGAAATTGCCACCAGCCCCAACTTCGGCGCTGACGTGGTGGAAGAAGCCGGCGGACTGACCACCACCACCTACACCCCTGTCGCCACCCTGGAAGACAACACCGCTTACTTCTGGCGCGTGCGTGGCAACAACGAATGCAGCTCCGGCGACTGGGCCGATCCGGGCAGCTTCCACACCAAAACCCAGGTGTGTGAATCGAAACAATACAACGGCGGCAACATCAACATTTCCGGCATCGGACTACCGTACATCCAGGCGCCCATCAACATTCCACAAAGCGGAACCGTCAGCGAAGTGCGGGTGAACAACGTAAAAGGCACCCACACCGCCATAGCTCACATTGCCCTGCGACTGAAAAGCCCCGACGGCGATTCCGTTTCGCTGATGTCGGCGCTGCTTTGTGGCAGCAATCAAATTGACCTCGGCTTCTCCGACCTGGCCCCGTCTGCGGATATCCCCTGCCCGCCAAACACCGGCCTCCTTTACCAGCCGGCTGAGCCCCTCGCCGCCTTCGCCGGCAAAAACGTGCAGGGCGACTGGAAGCTGATCCTGGAAGTCATCAACACCCAGGGCGAAGGGGGAACCTTCAACAGTTGGGCTTTTGAATACTGCGCAGAGAGCATCCCCAACAGCCCCACCCTCGTGAAAAACGATACCCTGGCCTGCCCGCCCAACGATTCCAGGCTGATCTACACCGACAAACTGGAAGCCACCGATGCCGACAACGGCGCCGACGAACTGGTTTTTACCATCGTCAAAAATACCCAGCACGGTTTCGTCAGCAAGAGCGGCGTTCAACTGGGCACCGGCGACAGCTTCACCATGCTCGACATCGCCGCCAGCCAGATCACCTACACCAACACCGACGGCAGCGCCGCCAGCGACTACTTTACCTTCAGCATTGAGGATGGTACCGGTGGATTCTTTGGTACGCCCCGATTCAACATCGTCATTGATCCCGATGCACCGCCCTCTGCCACCAAAGACCTGCCCGCTGACGGCGCCCTGAAGATTTTCCCGAACCCGGCCAGTACCAGTTTCAGCGTGGAATCAATCGGTTCTTCGAAAAACATCAGCCAGGTGCAACTGTACAGCATCACCGGCAAATTGATGCACACAGCCGTCGCTCCGCAAAACACGGACAACATAAATGTGGATACCCGGCACCTGCCGGCTGGCATGTACCTGCTCCGCATCCACACCGATCAAGGCGTGTTTGGCAGCAAGATCATCGTGCAGAAGTGACACGGCCTTCAGGCTGTGATTGTAACACGGCCTTCAGGCTGTGACAAGTCAATGTAAACCAACCCTCCGGCAACCTAAAGGTCGCCGAACTGACGCAGCCTGAAGGCTGCGCTACAGTAAACACCGCAGGTCTAAACGCACCGAAGGTGCCTAAACGCAATGGCGAAGCCAAGCCTAAACGCACCGAAGGTGCCTAAACGCAACGGCGAAGCCGAGCCTAAACGCACCGAAGGTGCCTAAACGCAACGGCGAAGCCAAGCCTAAACGCAACGGCGAAGCCAAGCCTAAACGCAACGGCGAAGCCGAGCCTAAACGCAATGGCGAAGCCAAGCCTAAACGCCATGAAGTATTTTATCACCGGAGCCACCGGCTACATAGGTCAGCAACTGACGGAACAACTCGTTGCCGGGGGCCATGAGGTGCATGCCCTTTACCGGAGCGAAAAGAAGGCCGAAGGTTTGCCGAAGGAAGGTGTACACCTTTTCAAAGGCGATCTGCTGGATGCCGGCAGCCTGAAAAAAGCTGCCAGAGGCACCGATGCCGTTTTCCATGTGGCTGCCTTTGCAAAGCCCTGGGCCAAAGACGATCAGACCTTTTACCGTCTCAATGTAGATGGTGCCCTGAACGTATTTCACGCTGCATTGGAGGCAGGTGTGAAACGCATCGTTTTCACCTCAACGGCCGGGGTCATCAGTCCCAGCAAAGACGGTGTTCCTTCTGATGAGACCACTCCCCGCTGGGTGGAACATTTCACCCATTACGAGCGCTCGAAAGCAAAAGCAGAAAAAGAAGCCCGGAAGCTGGCTGCGAAAGAAGGGCTGGAGATCATCACCGTGAATCCCACCCGGGTTTACGGCCCCGGACTGCTCAGCGACAGCAACGGCGTCACCCGCATGGTGAAGATGTACCTGGAGGGCAAGTTCAGGCTCATCCCAGGTGACGGCAACAGCATCGGCAATTACGTCTTCATTGACGACGTGGTGGAAGGACACCTCAAAGCCATGGAAAAGGGCCGCCCCGGTGAGCGGTATATCCTGGGTGGTGAAAACGCCACTTTCAATGAATTCTTCCAGATACTTTCGCAACTCACCGGCAAGGAGCAGCGCCTGTTCAAAATCCCCATTCCCATCATCCACTTTGCCGCCAGGTTGATGGAGATCCGGGCCGATCTCACCAACAAAGACCCGCTGCTCACCCCACCCTGGGTGCGCAAATACCTCTACAACTGGCAACTCTCCACCCAAAAAGCCGAAAAGGAATTGGGCTACAACCCCACCCCATTGCCCGAAGGGCTACGAAAAACGGTGGAATGGCTTAGAAGAGTAGGGAGTAGGGTGTAGGGTGTAGCCCGTCTGGCCAGCCTGTCCTTCAGACAGACGGGCCGGACAGGGGTTTGGAGGCGCTACCCTTTTTGTCTCTGTGCGTTCTGGGTGTCTCTCTATTTATATTATGTGACGGAGTAGTGTGGTGGGCGCATCCGCTGTCATGACCACTAGGTTTGTCACGATGCCACGCGTCACCTGTCACGCGTCACGTGTTACGAGTCACGTGTCACGAGTCACGTATTACGAGTCACGTGTTACGAGTCACGTGTCACGAGTCACGTGTCACGCCTTTCTTCGCTTGCGCAATGCGTTTTCTGGCCAGTTTGAGGTAATCATTCACGATTTCGTAGCCGACGAAGTTTCGGCCGGATTTCAGGGCTGCCACGGCGGTGGTGCCGCTGCCCATGAAGGGGTCCAGTACGATGTCGGTTTCAAAGGAATAGAGCTGGATGAGACGGCGGGGCAGTTCTTCGGGGAAAGGAGCCGGATGCCCCACCCGGCGGGCTGATTCGGCGGGCATTTGCCAGACGGTCTTGGTCCATTCCAGAAATTCATCCCTTTCGATGGTATTCTGTTTCACCGGCTTCTGGTCCTTCGTCAAATGCCGTTTATAATCGCCTTTTGAGAAGACGAGGATGTATTCGTGGACATCCCTGAGGATGGGATTGGATGCGCTTTTCCAACTGCCCCAGGCGGTGGAGGAACTGGCGCTGGCGCCTTTGTCCCACAGGATTTCACCGCGCATCAGGAAGCCGATGTCCATCATCATTTTGGTGATGAAAGTGGTGAGCGGGATGTAGGGCTTGCGGCCCAGGTTGGCCACGTTGACACAGGCCCGGCCACCGTGTACCAGCACGCGGTAAGTCTCTGCGAAAACCCGCTCCAGCAGGGCAAGGTATTCTTTGAGAGACAGGTCTTCGTCGTAATCCTTGGCAGCGTTGTAAGGTGGTGAGGTGATCATCAGGTGCACCGAATTGTCGGGCAGTTGCTTCATGTTTTCCGCGCTGGCCTTGATGACTTTGTTGAGGTATTTTTCCGGGAAAGGCTGGTCGGGAGCACCTTTGTTGCTGGCCGCTATGCCCAGCTCGGTGTAAAGACGTGAATTGTAAAACCTGCTCGAATCGTGGCTGATCCGGCCGTTTACACCGAAGGAACTGGTCTTTGTACCTTTTCTCTTTTTGGCCATGCGGCAAATGTATGCACTTGCCGTGAAGTATTTCTGAAGAAAGCGCCGGATACAGGCTCAGGAGAGGAGCATGCGAAGGCGGGAGCCAAGCGTTTGCAGGCGAGCCACCGGCTCGTTGCTGAACACCAGACGGACGTAGCGCTTAGCTCCGGGCCCGCCCCAGTTGGTCATGGGTGTGGCGGCTATTCTGGACTTTAGCAGCAGCATTTCAGAAGCCTGGTCAGCGTTGAGCCCCCATTGGGAAACATCCAGTAGTTGCGACCAGCCACCGGCGGCGGGAATGGAACTGAGGCCTTCCAGTTGTTTGTTGAGCACATCCCTGCGTTCCTGCCAAATTTCCACCGCCTGCCCTACCCCCCTCTCTCCGTATTGCAAGGCTGCCAGGGCCCCCATCTGGGCAATGCCGACAGGGGTGACCACATTGTAAACATGCACCGTGGTCATGGCTTCGACCAATGTTTCCGGCACTACCAGCCAGCCCACCCGCCAGCCTATCATCCGGTACTCCTTGGACACGGAGCCTATGATGATGGTGCGCTCGTACATATCCTCCAGGGTGGCGGGGTGGATCACCTGCCGGTTGTCAAACAGGATGCGTTCCATGGCAGCATTGTAGATCAACCACAGCCCGTGCTTGCGGCAAAGCTCAGCCACGGCCTGCCACTCGGCCAGGGTCATCACCGCCCCGGCTGGCATTGAGGGGTTCATCAGAAAAATCGCCTTTGTCTTTTTGCCCGCAGCTTTGCGAAGGGCCTCGAGGTCCAGTCGCCATTCTCCTTTCACGGGAACCCAGGGAACCAGCTGAGGCACCGCCCGCACCAGCTTCACCCGCCCGATCATTCCGGCATAGGTGGGATCGGTCAGGATGACCTCGTCCCCCGGGTTGACGGTTGCCAGCAGAGCATTGAGCATGGCCTCCGTGCCACCACAGGTAATGATGACCTGATCGCTCCGATACGGATGGGCCGTTTGTCTGCTCAAACGAGAAGCCACCGCCTCCCGCAAGGCCGTTTGCCCCGTAAATGGAAGGTAACTGTTGAAATCATCAACGCCGAGAACGGCTTTCGTGGCCTCGATGGCGGCATGAGGCGGGGAAAGATCAGTATCCAGGTTTTCCATCCGAAGCACCTTAGGATCGGTACCGGCAGCAGCAGCTACTTTGTCGATGGAAAATCCTGGAATCTTCATGGGAAGCTATGAGTAGGTTTTTGTGAAGGTTTTTTAGGTTTTTTAGGTTTTTGGGGTTTTTGGTTCCGAGCTGTCCCCGGCTTGGGTAAGCCCCGCCCCATTTCGTGCAATCCGATAATCCGCCAAATCCGCGATTCAGACAATTATCAAGTCAGAATCGCGGATGAAACGGATGATTGGATTTCGTAGAACAAAGCACCGGTCGGGAGACCGGAGCCAGTGGGTCAGTTTTTGAAGGGTTTAAGATGGGGGTTTTCCAGGTTCACTTCACTTTCATAGGTCAAGTAAACGCGGGATTCATCCTCAAACCCGACAACCGACAACCGACAACCGACAACCGATAACCGATAACCGACAACCGACAACCGACAACCGACAACCGACAACCGATAACCGACAACCGACAACCGACAACCGACAACCGACCCCGATGCCGATAATTATCGGCACGGGGACAACCGACAACCTAATTATTCGATCCCTCTTTCTTTTTGGCCAGTTCTTCTTCCAGCTTTTTAATCTGGGCTTGCAATTCGGCCACTCTGCTGGTCATTTCGGCCACTTTGAGGCGTTCGGCTTCCAGTTTTTTGCGCTCCTCCGCAATTTGGGCGGCCACGTCTTCCTTCACTTTGGTGATCTGTGCGGTGGCCTGTTGGCGGGCATCGTAGATGGCGTCGTTGGCATCGGCTTTGGCTTTGTTGATCTCTTCCAGAGACTGCTTCCGGGCGTCTTCTGCTTCGGCCTGGTATTGCAACTTCTTTTTGTTGGTTTCTTCCCTGATTTTGGCAATCTCCTCACCAGATGCTTTTCGGGCAGCGGCAATGGCTTCTCTTGACTCCGTTTCGGCATCGGCAGTTTGTTTGGCGTATTGTTCCAGCAAGGCATTGGCCTGTTGTTGGGCCTGCAGGATGCGCTCCTTTGCCGCCGCTTCTTCGCCTGCTACTTCGGCAGCAATTTCTGACAATCGCTTTTGCTTTTCTTCTTCTGCTTTCCGGATGGCTTCCTGGGCCTGTTTTTGGGCAGCAGCCACTTCGCGGGCAGCCGTCTCTTTGGCCAGGGCTATTTCCCCGGCGGCCTTTTTACGGGCTTCCAAAACCTCCAGGGCGGCCTGCTCCTTTTGCCGTGCGGCGTCTTCCCGTGCGGCTTTTACTGCTGCAGCGGCCATTTCCCGTGCGGTGGTCACCTCCTGTGCAGCCTGCTCACGGGCTGCTGCCACTTCGGCTGCCAGCTTTTGTTTTTCCTGGGCGGCCTGCTCACGGGCCAGTCTTACGGCCTCGGCTTCTTCCTGTTTTATTTTTGAGATGGTCTCAGCAGCCTGGCGTTTGGCTGCTGACACTTCGTTGGCGGATTCCTGTTTTGCCAGTGCAGCCGCCTTTTTCGCTTCGGCAATTTCGTGGGCAGCGCGTTCCCTGGCGGCGGCAATTTCCCTGGCGGCGTTCTCCCTTGCTTTCACCACTTCTTCGGCCGTGGCATTCTTGTTCTGTTCTTCTTTTTGCTTTGCTTCGGCAATGGCCCGGGCTGCTTCTTCCTGGATTTGTCTGATGCGTTCGTCAGCGGTTTGCTGGGCTTTGGCCACTTCGGTGGCGTATTCCTTTTGCGCTTGCTCAGACCTGGCCACCGCTGCCTGCACTTTGCTGGCAGCGCTGCCGGCAGCAGCCTTGATCTCTTCCTCGGCCCGCTTACGGGCGGCCGCCACCTCTTCGGCAGCCTTCCGTTTTATTTCTTCTTCCTGTTTTTTCGCTTCGGCAATGGCTTGCCTGACCTCCTCCTGGATGCGGGCAATTTCTTCTTC
>JALWSS010000132.1 GCA_026993525.1 Saprospiraceae bacterium | reverse complement strand
GACAGGTAGTCACAGGGATAGAACAGGGACTGCTCGCCTCCATACGCAAACCCGATGATGTTCAGCACCAGGTACTCATCCGGTACCTTGTTGACATGAATGGCCGTTTCCCCAGTCAGCCCATCGCCGGTTTCCATGATGGCGGTCAGCAGGCCCTGGATGTGCTTTAGCTGCACTTCAAATTCCTCCACCTCACCCAGCTGGTCGGTCACCACCATGAGGTCATAGATCTGATCCAGGTCGAAAGGGGCCTGTGCAAGGTACTCCTCCAGGGCCTTTTTCACCATTTGAAGTTCCTCCGGGTCCGCACTTGTTTTTCGCAGTATTCGGCGCGCTTCTTCATCTTCAAAGCGCTGCATGGAAGACCAGTCATCCTGCAGCGTGGCACCGTAATACAAATGAAAATAATCCAGGGTGGTCAGCGTGGTGTCACCGGACTTGTACAGCTCCAGAAGCCGGGGGTAGAAATACACCGAGTTGGAATCCGAAATGGCCTGCCCGATCTGTTCGTAATCCACATGGATGAAGTCGTTCTGAGCAAAGAGCCCGACAGCCGGCAGCAAAAAGAGCGAAAAGATGATTGCTTTCATGGCAAAAGGTTATTGATCTGCATAATGATGAGTACACTGCAAAAACCCCCATTTTCCAAGGAGACCATGTTTTTTGTCCCGAAAGCCTTCGGGATTTTATGGTTATCAGGTTTTTGAGATACGTATTCGATTTTAATACATGCTTTTAAACATTCAATTATTAATCAATCATTCATCAACTTTCCGTCGCAATTGGAAATACCACTTTTTGCAGGGGACTCATTACTTTTAGATTGAAATTGGTATAAAGTTGGGATAAGGGTAATGAATAGCATCTCATACTTAGATTTCAACCCGATACCAACATGAAGTATTACTATATTTCAAACAATCACAGACCAGAAGGACCTTTCACATTTGAAGAACTAAAGAACCAACGCTTAACTTACAATACACTGGTATGGACTAAAGGACAAGAAAATTGGCTTACTGCAAACCATATCACCGAACTGAAAGATCTTATTATTGCTACACCTCCCCCGATCCCCAAACACACCAATGAGTTCAATGATGAAAGAGAATATAACGTAAACATTGGATTTAGAAAGAACCAAAATAAATCAACTGCTAACCAGGAGAAGCTGAATACGATTTACCCAAAGTATGACGAAAATTACAAAAGGGAAACTGAAGCCACTATTACAGGAATTTTATTACTATTTTTCCTAACAGCTATCTACGGTACAATTAAACCAGAATTTGCTAATGCAATTAGTGCTATTTTCGCAGTTATAAGAATTCCCATAATTATTTGGATAGTCAATATAGCTGAACGGCAAAACAGAGACTCGACCAAATGGGGGTTCTTCGCCTTCTTCTTTCCGTCATTAGCACTTATAATAATTGGGTTACTAAAAAAACTGTATTCTCCTCAGGAGTTGAATTCAGATCGCCTTTCAAGTGAACAGAAAAAAGAACATAATGCCATGCACATCAATACCAAATCTGTAAATGGCTTTAATGTCCACATTTTCGAAACAAACCCAGAAAGTAAGATAAAATCAGCCATTGCGAAAGAGACCTTCACCTTAAAATACACATTAGACAATATTGATAGATATATTAAATTTTACAAATCAAAAGACTACCCATTTTATGCAGCTCTTGAGCTAGATAGAAGAGGTGAAATTTTAAGCGAAAGCCAATTAAATAAATTGGCCATGGCCGCTAAAAATATCTATGACGAAAATAACATTAATAACGTTTTTAAAAAACTTAAATATTCGGCAAGCGAGAACCAATAGAACCAACGCAGAGCATGATAAAATAAACTTTACAACACATAACTCAACCCATTCTTTAGAAAAAGATACGCATTACCAAACCCGTACGTTTCTATGCCACATCACTAGTATCATTCTCAAATATCATTAGCAACTCGCCACTTGCAACTTACCTCCGCCCTTCAACTTAATTTTTCTTCCCTTTCTTTTTCTTCTCTTTCGAATAATCAATCGGCGTTTCCACTTTGATGTTTCCAAGTATCTTTTCCAAACTCTTAAAATGCTGCTGCACATTGAAGTACAGCCCTTCGACGTCGTATTCGTTTTTCTTTACAGACAGGTAGTCACAGGGATAGAACAGGGCTTGCTCGCCTCCATACGCAAACCCGATGATGTTCAGCACAAAGTATTCATCCGGCACCTTGTTGACATGAATGGCCGTTTCCCCAGTCAGCCCATCGCCGGTTTCCATGATGGCGGCCAGCAGGCCCTGGATGTGTTTTAAGTGTACCTCGAATTCCTCCGTCTGACCAAGCTGGTCGGTCACCACCATGAGATCATAGATCTGATCCAGATCGAAAGGTGCCTGTGCAAGGTACTCCTCCAGGGCCTTTTTCACCATTTGAAGTTCCTCCGGGTCCGCACTTGTTTTTCGCAGTATCCGGCGCGCTTCTTCATCTTCAAAGCGCTGCATGGAAGACCAGTCATCCTGCAGCGTGGCACCGTAATACAAATGAAAATAGTCCAGGGTGGTCAGCGTGGTGTCACCGGACTTGTACAGCTCCAGGAGCCGGGGGTAGTAATACACCGAGTTGGAATCCGAAATGGCCTGCCCGATCTGTTCGTAGTCCACATGAATGAAATCGTTCTGGGCAAAGAGCCCGGCAGCGGGCAGGAGAAAGAGCGAAAAGAGGATTGCTTTCATGGCAAATGGTTTTTGATCTGCATAATGATGCAAAAGGGATAAGTAACGGTTGGTTGGGAGGATTGGGGCAGCCAAAGTTTAGTTATGAACAGCTTCAACAGAACCAATCAGCAAGGAGTTCCAGGGAAGTTGCCCGACTTGAACCCAGTCAGGCCCGATTCGGTTTATATTCCGGGCCGCTATAAGTTTGCGCCGGTTTTGAAAAAGTGGTTGAGGCTTTGTAGCTTTGGATTCAGATGGTCATTATTTTCAGTGACAAGGAGTGAACCCGGGTGGTACCGCTTGCTTGCTTTCAGGCAACACTCCAATGACAATCGAACGAAGCCTGGCTGTTGGTGCTTGACCTGAAGTAGTTTGATTTTCCAATTTGACCATAACGCCTCTTGAATATGCGAAAGTCTCGTTGGGAAATTAACGACGTTCGGATATTCAGACGATTGGAGCAATAAAAAACAAATATAATGAACGACATCATCCAACTAAAAATCACCCTGCGATGGACAAAGCCGCCGATTTGGAGACGAGTGCTGGTGGACAAGAGAACAACATTTGCTGAACTTCATGAGATCATTCAGGTCGCCATGGGATGGGAAAATTACCACCTTTACGAGTTCAATGTCAAACATCTCAGAATTGGAGATGTAAACAACGAGTTTGACATTTTCATTGACGACGAAATGGAAGATGCTTCGGCTCTGACGCTTGACAGTATTATCTCGAGAACGAAAGAAACATTTGAATACGAATACGACTTTGGTGACGGCTGGACCCATAAAATCCTGGTGGAAAAATTTCTGCCCCGGGACAATTCAATAAGCTACCCGATCTGTATTGGCGGAAAATTGAATTGCCCGCCTGAAGACTGTGGTGGAGTGGGTGGCTTTTACCACCTCCTTAAAGTCATCAAAGACAAAAAACATCCTGAACACAAACAAATGCTTGCGTGGCTCGGCGAAAACTATGACCCTGAACATTTCGACAAAGAGCAAATAAATGCTGAATTAAAAGAACTCAGTGAATACTTCGGGGATTGAGTGAAACGACAACGAAATTAAAACACAAAGACGCCGATTACCCCCCCGCCCATGCAAGCCTTTTACACAGCGCCACTTTCAGGATCAGATCAGCGTGACCGCTGCAACCTCCTGTTCCTTTCATGCCGCGCCACACCCAGCCCGATCAGTTCTTCGATCAGTTGAGAATAAGGCAGGCCGGCCGCCTCCCACAGTTTCGGGTACATGGAGATGTTGGTAAAGCCCGGCAGGGTGTTGGGTTCGTTGACGTAAACGGTGCCGTCTTGGGTGAGGAAGACATCCATTCGGGCAAAGCCCTCCAGACCAAGTGCCTGGTAAGCCTTTTTGGCGGTCCGGCGGATGGTTTCCTCGTGTTCCGGGGACAGGTTTTCGGCGGGCACCACCACCCGTGCGGCGGTGTCGGAGATGTATTTGGCTTCGTAATCGTAAAATCCGTGCTCCACGATGATCTCCCCCACCCCGCTCACTTTCACCTCCTCCAGGTTGCCGA
>JALWSS010000131.1 GCA_026993525.1 Saprospiraceae bacterium | reverse complement strand
TGCGTTGGCGGCAAGGGTGTATTCTCCTGACCAAACCTTAGTACTCAGCAAAACCAACTCCAATAATGGGCAGGGCTACTTAATAGAGTTAAGCACTTGTGAACTTGGAGAGCATTACATTTTTTTAAGGGATACTTGGAATGATTTTAATTCTACCGACCAATATACCTTTGAATTTGAGTTTGTCCCTTTCTCTCAGGTTGATACAACCGAGTGTAATAACTCATTTAGCAAGGCATATCCCATAGATATTTGCGACACCATTTCAGCACTGATTGCTCCATGGTTTTTTGAATCCTCCCTTTATGATGAGGAGGATTATTATAGTATACATCTTGAAGAAGGAAATGAAGTCAATGTTGATATATCTTCGGTTCCTTCAAGTATCAGAATATGTGTAAGAATTTATGATTCCTCTCAATCGTTTATAGAAAGTTTTACTGGCAACACCGGCCAAGCTTTGAACTTTAATTTTGTTCCACCTGCTAATGGGATTTATTATTTTAAAATTACAGATTGTAGTAACAACTTTGATTCACAAAACCAATATGAGCTGGCCATTGGCTGTAATTTAATCAATAGTGCAAATGATTTTCAAATAGACAAAACAGTCCGATTGTCTCCCAATCCATTCAATGATCACATCACTATCCAATCCGAACATCCCATCCAAAACCTCCAGATTTTCAATGCCATCGGAAATCAAATTTTCTTTCATAAAGGAGCAGGCTTTAATGACATAAAAACGGATGATTGGCAAAGCGGCATTTATTTTATATTGATTGAGACGGATGCGGGAGTGGTAGTTCGGAGGATGATTAAATAATAGTCGAAAAGGCAATTTCAACTTTAGCGATGATGAAAAATTGTAAATATTGGATCATTGGGTTGTCAAGTATTATTGGCTACGGGTTCAGTCTATTGTTTTTTGTATTTTAATTTGTGGTGTTCACAATCAAATTCTGTAAAATGAAAAACCGGGAAAAAGATTGGGGAAGTATTTACAAAGCGATGGCACTGATTAAAGGTGTTCAAATATTTTCAGGTGAATTATGCCGGACCGCTTTAGTTTGCCTCTGTTATCTGGTGTCATTGGGAACATTTGCACAGACAGATTATCAATTGCCTGCTGATTACCGGGTAGAACAAATTGAATATGCTGTTTTCCCAAAGGACCAGGACAAATGGCCAGGGAAGAGTAAATCTTTGAGTGTTTACCCCAAAAAGAAAAAAGTTACGATAAAGAGTGCGACTACAAAAGGCACAGGCTATTGGTTGAAAGAATTGGATATAGACCAAAGTCGGGATTTTGAGGTCGAGTTTGTTTTTTCTACCGGAGCAATTCAGGAATACGGACATGGGGGAATTGTTTTTGGAGCAACTAAAGGGTTGCGAAAGTACTTTCAGTTCAAAGCAATGCCGGATGGTAGCCATAGTTTAGGAATGGTCGGCAATAGATATCTGAGGGCTATAAAGGAAACCAAAAGCCTGAGCGAGTATGTAGGGAAGTTTGGAAATAAATATACTGTAACAATCCGTAAAATTGGGGATAACTATTATTTTTATAAAAATGGACAGAAATATGGAAAACCTGTTCCGGTTGAGAAAGTTGGCACTCTGGGTAATAGTTTTGGTTTTTATTCCAATAGGCAATTTGCTGTTAGTGCCAGGTATTTAAGAGCGAGATATTTGTTGGGGTTTCCTCCCAACATTTCATTTGAAGATGTTAGTTTTAGTGATCAAAATGGAGATAATAAACTCAGCAATGGAGAGACGGGAACCTTGTCGGTTAAGTTGAAAAATACAGGAAGAGGTACTGGGTATGGGCTTACGATTGAAGTCGAGGATTTTAATAGACAACAGGTTCAGGTTCAGGTTCAGGATGTTGAGGCTGGAAGTGATTTGAATGTGTCTGCTTCCAGGACACTGGCACTCGAGATAACCGGCGGTCATGGCATTCAGGACGGTGAAGCGAAGTTTATTTTGAAGGTTAAAGAAAAATTTAGTGGCTTGATTGCCACCACTTCAGTCACCCTTGAGACGAGGAAATTGACCCCTCCTACGATTAAATTGGCTAGGGTGGGGTTGGACGATGGCGCCAGTGTGCCTTCTCTTAATCAAACGGAATTAGTCGTAGATGTCTTAAACTCCGGAGAGCTTCCACTCAAAGGTGTAGTTGCTACACTTAAAATAAATTCCTACGCTGAAATGGTTGATTTGGTAAGAGATAAGGTCAGTGTAAAAGAAATAATGCCGAATGAAAAAAAATCATTCACATTTCTTTTCAATACGGAAATTGCAAAAAGAAAAACTTCACTTTCATATGAAATTACAATTTCGGGGGATAACGCTAAAACTGTCCTTGACTCAAGATCAGTAAATATACGGCCCCTATTATTAACGGGTGAGTTTTCTGAAAAAGAACCATTGGGGGCGCGTAAAAAGGTTCTTGATATGGTTTTCGCTAAAGTCCCTTTCGATAGACAGTTTTTTCATCAAAGCCTGGAAAATGCAGTTGAGCAAAATGATTTTTACGCAAAAGCATGGAACATCGTTTTTATGAAAGAATATTCTTATGGATATCGGCCGTCCTCCCTCGAGATAGAGAAATTATCCAATGGGATTTATTCTCAAATTTTACAGAGTGTAGAATCTGGCAACGCAGAAGCGGGATATTTATTGGCGCATCTATTATTGGGCGGAGTTGATTGCCGCCCGAATGAAAAGGCAGGGATTCAGTTGTTGGACATGGTAGCTAATGATGGTTATCCAATGGCAAAATTGAAGATGGGGTTGTTTCATATCGGTAGTGATTCTCCTCAAAAAGGCATTGAATACCTGAACGATGCTGCCTCATCTAATTTTATTCCTGCTATGATAGCATTAGGTAAAACGTATAAACAGGGAATAGGTGTGGGAAAGGACACAAGAAAAGCTATTTCTTGGTTTAGGGAAGCTGCTGACAAAGGAAGTCCTGTTGGATTGTTTTTGTTGGGTAAAATATACATGGATGGAGAAGGTGTCCGTCCTGACATTGACAAAGCCCTTGCTTTATTCAAAAGAGCATCAGAGAGGGATAATACCGATGCGATGATTACAATGGGAATAATTCATCAGGAGACTATATATGGGAAGCCAAAGGACATATCGAAAACTATTTCCTGGTATCAAAAGGCAGCTGAGGCAGGTTCTACTGAGGGAATGTTCCGTTTGGCTGTCCTTTATTATTCCGGAGAGTTGGGTTACAAGGATATTAATCAAATGAAATATTGGGCCCAAAAAGCTGCTATTGACCATCACGGTAAGGCTGCGGAATTATTGAGTATGTATTATCTGAATGATCAATCAACTGATAAAGATGAAGTATTGGGAAGGTTTTGGAAAATGGAAGCATCCTATGCTGGAATAGATGTTGGTCGTACGGGGGGCGAATATAACATATTAGAAGAGTTTTTTAGTAATTATAATGTTTATGAAGTGACGACCATCACCGAAGACTATTATGGCAATCGGACTACCCATACTACCATTGATCCAGTCAGTGGAATATTTGAATCTCTCGCTACAATGTTCATAGAAAGTAGAATGCCTAGTGGGGACAACCTTAATGAGACCAGGTTTGTGTTTGAGACTGATGAATCCTGGGTTTATGCTGCAACGATAAATAACTTTGTATCGACTCCAATACTTCTTATGGAAGGTCAAAAATTTAGGTTAGAGGGAAGGGGTAAAATTGTTTTTGGAATGTTTGCCGGGTCTGGTACTGCCGATGGCATTTGGGATCCTAGCCTGAAAGGCTTCAGTCGAATTTCGAACTTCAACCACGGTGCATTATTGATGCGAATTGGTGATGATGGAGATTGGGTATTGGCAGGTCGGGATAAAAGTTTCGTTGCTGATAAATCTGGTAAATTACAATTAGCCGTTAACGATAGTGATGCTTCAAATAATAAAAATTATTTTGACATCAAAATTACGGTCGAAAAGAGAGAATGAGAGCATGCTTGGTACTGGTAATGTTTGTAAGGATTATGTCAAATTGTCATTTCCTGAAAACTTAGGGAGATCAATTGTGTAATTGCTTACTTAGGCAATTATTTGAGACATGTTTCAAATTTGTCCTAATTAAATTGTAACGCTTATATAATTGAGGTCTATGTGCTATACAAAAGGCTGAGTAACCGAAGGAAGAGGTTAGTAACTGGTACATTATCTTGAGTACCTTATCATATTTGCTCAGAATGAAGATTTCAGGAAAGGCCCTTAAAGAAGAGCTTTCCTGGAAATTTGATTTATCCGAACAATGGCTGACGATTATGAGCGATTTTGCTTTGGCGCTTTGCAGATGAAGATTTGTAGGGTTAATTATTTTTAATTATCCCTCCTGACCATTTCAGAAATGATGTACTAAAGAAATTTAATTTGGCTATATTGTTTCGCAATGGACTGCATCGTTTGTCTTCACTGCTTTGATTAATTTGCCTGAACACTGGAAGGCACGAAAGGCTTTTGGCTTTTCTTGGCATGGGCGAAACCAGTTAAAGTTTTGCCGGACTAACATCACCATCCTGACCATTGGCTGTTTTAGACGTGATATTGGCCTTGTTTTATGTTTCCTGATAAACTGGGACAATCCAATCGGGTCAGGCAAATTTAACTTTTGAGAGTGATTTTATAAGTTTGAACGTATTCCTGCATTTTGTAATTTTCTAGTGGCTGAATGACTCAATTATCCGAAACCTTAGTCTTTCCGTTTTGGGATTCTTATTCTATAGGATACCCATCCGGATACCTGATAATAATTACAGCAGACGTGGTTGTAGACGCTTTAATCCCCATGATTTGGGGTGTTACGTTATATTCGAAGTTGCACTTGGCCACTGACTTTTCAAAGTTGTACAACTTTTATGTAAACAGAAATATCTGTTTCATATAAGTAACTGGTTCTTACTGCCGATACGAATTGGTTTGAAAAAGCCTCAACTACCGTTCAATGTGGATTTGGGTCCTGGTGCTAGTCCGGAATCATCGCACAATCCATTTCGTTTTTGGTATAAGACCCGGCTGTCATATCTGCTGGAAAGGATGGAGCATCCAATCCTTCGGCTATTCTAAAAAATTGGCCTTAAATTTTTGAAGACACCACTTGTTCAAAGCATACAGGATCAATACAATGTTTTTTTACCTTGCTATTGTTTTTAATGGAATTCTTGAACCTGTTTATTCCTTTTGGGAAAGGGCTTATAATTCCTACAAAGGAACTGAAATCAAGGACTAGTATCAAAAGCATCTTTCGATTTGGACTTGAATATAACAACGATAACCAGCTCAGTTTTTGAGCATTTGATTTAATTGGCTCTTTGTCTTTAACTTATTGAATCGACATGAAAAAGTTAGCTATTTTGTTCATGGTATTCTCATTTTTTAATCTCACAACCATGGCACAAGCCCTTGACTGGGCAAAGAGCATGGGGGGGACTGATTGGGATGCGGGGACTGATATCGCCGTAGATTCTTCTGGCAATGTATATACCACGGGCTGGTTTAGAGGGACGGTAGATTTCGACCCCAGTGCTGGCATCTTTAATTTATCCGCTGGAGAGGGCTTTGCTATTTTTATTCAAAAGTTAGATTCAATAGGTAACCTTGTTTGGGCAAAGAGTATGGGTTACCTAACTCCTGGAGGTGGAGGGTATGGATTCGGATTAGGAATAACCGTAGATGCTTCAGGCAACATATATACCACAGGATTCTTTGCGGGAACAGTAGATTTTGACCCCAATGCAGGGGTCTTCAATTTAACCACCCTTAGCCCTACGGGTGAGGGCCCTACCCTGGAAATGTTTGTACAAAAATTGGACGCAAACGGTAATTTCATCTGGGCAAAAAGCACTAAAGGAGACTTTAATTCTATTCCAAGCACATCTGCACAATCAATTACCGTAGATGCTTCTGGCAATGTTTATACCACAGGTATGTTTACTGGAATGGTAGATTTTGACCCCAATGCAGGGGTCTTTAATTTAACTGGCTCCGGTTTGATTGATTTTGATGTTTTTATCCAAAAGTTAGATGCAGACGGCAATTTTCTCTGGGCAAAAAGTATGGGCAATGACAGCCCTGGTTTTGATAGCCATGAAATTGGAAGTTCAATATCTGTGGATGGGTCAGGCAATGTTTATACCACGGGGGAGTTTTGGGGAACAGTAGATTTCAACCCCAATGCAGGTACTTTCAATTTGACTGCTGTAGATAGTTCGGATATATTCATCCAAAAATTAGATGAGGGAGGTAATTTCATCTGGGCAAAAAGCATGGGCGGAACTCAATTAGCTGGAGGGTCATCTATAGCATTGGATAGTTCTGGTAATATTTATACCACAGGCGGCTTTAGAGGAACGGTAGATTTTGACCCCAATGCAGGTACTTTCAATTTAACCGCTGTAGATAGTTCGGATATATTCATTCAAAAATTAGATGCAGGGGGTAATTTCCTCTGGGCAAAGAGTATGGGGGGAACTCAGCCATCTGGAGGGGGAGGGTCTGGACATGGAATAGCCGTAGATGCTTCAGGCAATGTTTATACCACAGGAACCTTTGCTGGAACAGTAGATTTTGACCCAAATGCGGGGACTTTCAATTTAACTGCTGTAGATAGTTCGGATATATTCATCCAAAAATTAGATGCACAGGGTAATTTTATCTGGGCAAAAAGCATGGGCGGAACTCAATCATCTGTAGGGACATCTATAGCATTGGATGGTTCGCGCAATGTTTATACCACAGGCTGGTTTACAGGAACGGTAGATTTTGACCCCAATGGGGGGACTCTCAATCTAACTTCCTCAGGGAGTTGGGATATTTTTGTCCACAAATTAGCCGGTTCCACCTGCGATACTCCGGCCAATTATTTTTTATTCGAAACTGACATTACCCAAACCTCTGCTGCACTACAATTTAATTTGACTGGCTACCAGCTTTATGATTGGAGGTACAGGGTTGTCGGGACGAGCACCTGGACGAACCTCAGCAGCACCACCTCACCGAGTAAGTTCGTTTCCGGGCTAAGCGCCTGCACTGATTATGAATGGCAGGTGAATCTCCAGTGCAGCAACAGTGAATGGACGGGATGGTTCGGGATGGGTGATTTCACGACCACTTGCCAGTCCAACTGCCCTATCCCAGGTAACTATTTTCTATTCGAAACTGACATTACCCAATCCTCTGCCGCACTACAATTTAATTTGACTGGCTACCAGCTTTATGATTGGAGGTACAAGGTTGCCGGAACGAGTACCTGGACGAACCTCAGCACCACCACCACCCCGAGCAAGTTCGTTTCCGGGCTAAGCGTCTGCACTGATTATGAATGGCAGGTAAATCTCCAGTGCAGCAACAGTGAATGGACGGGATGGTTCGGGATGGGCCAGTTCATGACCGAGTGCCCAGGTACCTGCAACGCACCTGCCAACTATTCTCTTTTCGAAATTAGCATTACCCACTCATCTGCTACATTAAAATTTAACAAAACTGGATATCAACTTTATGATTGGAGATATAGGGTTGCCGGCTCGAATCCCTGGACAGAGCTCAGCACCACCACCGTCCCGAGCAAGTTTGTTTCAGGGCTGAGTGAATGCACCAATTACCAATGGCAGGTGAACCTGCAATGCAGCAATGATGAGTGGACGGGATGGCTGGGGCTTGGCCAATTTGTGACCGGATGCCCCGACTCATCAACGATTTTTACTGTAAATTCTGCCATAGTAAATTCATGTCAGGAAGAAGTTTGCATTCCAATATCCGTTTCAAATTTTGTTGACATCATTGGGTTTCAGTTTTCTATACATTACGATGATTCATTATTGGAATTTGTGGATGTTAATGGATTTAATGTGCCAAATTTTGATATAGGTAATTTTGGTCTCCTTTACGCGTCTGATGGCCGTATTACTGTTTCGTGGTTTGATCCAGACGTGTCAGGAGTCACTTTAATTGATGGCACGGGGATGTTTCAGATTTGCTTTAATGTAACTGGCAATAATGGAGATACTGCAAATATTTTTTTCAATGGTACTCCTACTTCAATAGAAGTTGTTAATGCCAACCAAATGACTATCCCGCCAGTTCTAATTCCTGGAACGGTCTCCATTCTTTCGCCTGACATAAGCCTGTCACCTACCGTGATGCCTTCAACCTGTTTGGCAAACAATGGCTCCATTGATTTGATGATAAGTGGAGGCGTGCCTCCATATTCAATAATATGGAACAATGGTGCGACGACAGAAGATATTTATAACTTATCTCCTGGCTTATACACACCCACAATTACAGATGCAAATGGTTGTGAATTTGTCGGCGACGCAATCGAAGTAGGCTCAGTTGCTTCTTCTGTCAGCATTTCTGCAACAACGACCAATGTTTCTTGCAATGGTAATGAGGATGGCTCAATTGATTTAAGTATTGCCGGCGGTACACCTCCTTATAGTTTTGAGTGGATGCCGAATCAAGGAAGCAGTACAGAGGATTTGATAAATCTCAGCCCGAACATATATACAGTTACAGTTACCGATGCAAATGGCTGTACTTCAGTCGCCTCTTCCGTAATCAGTGAACCTGCAGCATTGAGTGTCTCTGGCGTTGTCACGCATCAAAATGTCGGTAATGACGGTGCAATTGATGTTTCCGTCTATGGGGGCACACCGCCGTACGTTTTTGTCTGGTCGCCAGGACAAGGTAATACGGGAAATCCAATTGGACTTGCCCCCGATACTTACTATTTGACCGTTACGGATGGCAATGGTTGTACAAAAACGAGTTCTTACACCGTAAATGAAGCCGATGCGCCAACGTTTACTTCTTCAGTCGTAAATGTATTATGTAATGGAGGCAATAACGGGGAGATTAATGTCACCATAATAAATGGCGTACCACCTTTTACATATAGCTGGGCCGGGCCGATTGACCCGGCACCGTCAGGCAGCAACCCAACAGACTTAATAGCGGGAACATATATGGTAACAGTTACCGATGGCAATGGGAATACATCCGTGTCCCAGCCTATAACTGTTGCGGAACCTACACCCATTAGTTACATGAGTTCTGTTGTCAATGCAGCTTGTGGTGGGGGTGCCGATGGAGAAATCCATTTGGCAATAAGCGGTGGTTCACCTCCATATTCTGTTTTATGGTCAAATGGCGATGAGGGCATGGATTTGACAGGACTGATGGCTGGTGTATATGTCCCTACGATTACGGATGCAAATAATTGCCTCCATCAAGGAAATCCAGTCACAATAGTTGAACTGAATGTAGCACCCACCGATTACCTCCTTACGACATCAAGCATTACCCAGTCAGGAGCAATTCTTCAGATAGATTTAGGTGGGTACCAGACCTATGACTGGAGATATCGTGAAGTTGGCACAAATACTTGGCAAAGTGCCAATTCTTCGTCTATTCCCAATCAATCAATTTCAGGGCTTTCACCTTGCACAGCTTATGAATGGCAGGTGAATCTTCAATGTGCCGGTGGGATGTGGACAGGCTGGTTTGGGGCTGGTTCATTTTCTACGGAATGCCTTCCAATCTTAACATTTGGGAATTTTTATCAATTTGCCGAGGAGGGTGAGACAATTGAAATTCCAGTCTTGTTAGAGGGATTTGGAAACTTGATAGACTTTCAGTTTTCGATTAATTGGGACACCTCCTATCTTAATTTTTCAGGGATTCAGAGTGTTCAATCAGATCTGGAAAACTTTTCGATTACCAATATTGACGACCAACCTGTTCTAACAGAAGCAGGTATGCTTTCGGCATCCTGGAGCAACTTGTCGAATCCAAATTATATATTGGAGCCGATCACTCAGCTTTTTACATTTCAGTTAAAGGCTAGAAATAGCATTTGTGACACCACTATTGTTGACTTTGCTTCAGTGCCTCTTTCAGTCGAATTCTTCAATAAAAATTTTGAGTTGCTGGCAGTAGAGTATGCTGGCAGAGAAATATTTCTGAATGCAGACAACTGTTTGACAGCCGCAGGATATATCAGGAATGATTTTCTGGTTGACATTTTCCCGAACCCAGCCTCGAACGAATTCTACCTTTATTCAGCGATTGATGTTGAAGATTTGATAATTAGGGATTTCACAGGAAGTGTGATAAGGAGGTACAATGCTCCGCAAAGTGGAATTGATATTTCTGATTTGTCACGGGGCATCTATCTGATTGAAATAATTTCAGATAAATTCAGGGTTATGAAAAAGTTGATAAAAGTATGACAGCAATGAACGGTACACTATGCTTAAATCGAAGTGGTTGAGGTGGCGATCCTGGTGTCGATGACGATGGCCATCGGCATCGGCTTGCGCCGGGACCCAAATTGCCATATGTGCTGAACGATAGTCATGGATATTCTCAATCCACTTTGTGGGTATATTATACTGATTCCGAGGGTCAGTCAACTCCTGGAGGCCAGAGTGTATTAATCCTAATCCGGTTCGATTATGATTATACCATCTGAGATTGAGAGGACACTTTGTTCAGCATATATAGTCCAAAAAGGTAAAACTATGAACTCCATTTTCTTTAATTATTCTTTCTTGGCGGTAAGAACGTCCATATTGGTTGCTCTATGCCTATTGGCTTGTCCCGGCATTTCACAATTGGTGATCAATGTAAACGTCACTGATGCGACCTGCACCTCTAATGGCAGCATTGAAGCAGTGGTGGTTTCTGGTGGATCAGGCAACTATAATTACCAGCTTGAGAGTACCTGTCTCTCAATCCCTTTAATTCAAAATACCAATGTTTTCAGTAGCCTTGAGCCGTGCAGTTACATCTTGACGGTAACAGATGGCACTTCTGGAGAAACAGTTCAGGAAAACGTTGTGGTCGGAGGAAACTATGAACCGCTTATTCTGTCCCTGGATTGCAGCGGATGCAGCATTACTACCTTTGTCGAAAATGGCTTGGCACCATATCAGTTCAGTATTTCAACAAGTGGCCTGGGCGGTGTGTTCACCCCAAACACTCCTCCTGACAACCCTGTGTTTTCCAACCTTGAGACCAATCAGGTATACTATATCAAAGTCACTGATGAGTGCGGAGCGTCTGAATCGTTTCAGTGCTATACTCAGAACTACACAATTGATTTTAGTGTTCACCTCATTAGTGACAGTTTGATAGTAAAAGTATATAATAGTGGTGGTACGGCATATACCTATACCTTGGATTCTGACATCGGTACATTTACCAATAATTCAGGTGGTTTTTATATTGCAGACCAATTAGGTTGTAATGCTTCAATGACCGTCTCAGATGGCTGTTTAGAGACCACAGAGAGTATTCCATTCAAACCAAAATTGTTGGGACTTTGTCCCAATTTCGCAGACGGAACCGCTACCATGGAAGTTGTGGCAACTCCACCTTTTACAGTCTCCTGTTTAACACCATCAGGTGTCTTCCAATCCACAACAGGGGAATTTGTGGGCTTGCCTGTCAATGCATCCTATTATGTGTTTTCTGTGATAAACAATTGTGGGGTGAGCAGTGGCTCTTATTGGCGCTTCCTGCCCAGCCCGGCATTTCCTTTGGATCCAGCTGCTTGCAACAGCGACACTTTGGCGTTGATATCAGGTTCTGGAAATTGTTTACCTGGATTTGGAAATACTAAACTGCCCATTGTGGTACAATGCCTATCTTGTCCGGACTCGCCTGTTGACACTATAGATAATCAATCGGCTATTTTAGAAACCGGCACACCTGGTGCCTTGGAAATATCCCTGATCGACAATTGTGGAGACCACTTAGTTTGCCAGGATGAATTATTGCTCGATATACAGCCCTATTGCGATTCACTTAGGGCCACTTTGATCGACCGTTTTTTCTGCGATAATGGAACTTCTTCTGATCGTATGATTAAGACCGATGGGTCCATGTATTATTTGTCCGATAGTACAGGAATGGTTGTAGATTCCAATTCTTCCGGCCTGTTCCAGGGCTTGGCTCCAGGGCAATATGCGGTAAAGTTCGCCCATCCAGTCTGTGGTTTTTTTGAAGGAACGACCGAGGTGGGAATATACCTGCCGTTTCACGCCCAATTTTCTGCTTCCATTTTTAGCAGGGTAATGGATGACGGGAGTTGTAAGCCAACGTATAGGCTTAGGTTTCCAAAAAATAACGGAGAGATGCTCCTGACCGGAAATGGGCAAACGATTTTAATTGACGATCAATATCTGGATTTCTTATGTAAGAATTACTATGTTCATGATCTACTCCCGGGTGAATACATTATCTCACCACTTGGCTATTGTGGGCAGGACACTATCTATTTGCCAATGCCGGAATATGGGCAACTCCAGGCAATTGCTGACGGTACCTGCCCCGGAGCAGGTATGGTGACCGCAGAAGGGGCAAACTCTTTTTCATATTGGATCAATTGGGAAAACACCCTGGATATTGACATTGATTGGTCAGACAACGCTATTGACCATTATGGGTTGGATAACGATCATGATGCAGATTACACAGGGTCGCCATATACCTTCTTATCTGTTCCACCTGGCGAACACACAGTCTATCTGTATGCATTTGACCATACCTGCCCTTTGGACACTGAAGTGGTCACAGTGGCTGAGCCGGTATTGCTTTCTACTGAACTCATTGGGGGCATCCTTTGCGATGGGGCAACCACAACTGATTTGGAACTTGCGATTTCCGGTGGCAAGCTACCTTATACAGTAGAGGAAGTGGATTGTTCTTCCCCATCTACTATACTGAGCACTATTACCGTTGCTGACAGCATTG
The DNA here is from genome assembly GCA_026993525.1 of Saprospiraceae bacterium. Classification (GTDB taxonomy): domain Bacteria; phylum Bacteroidota; class Bacteroidia; order Chitinophagales; family Saprospiraceae; genus UBA6168. Next base: position 40,472 of record JALWSS010000131.1, on the reverse strand, counting down.
TTCATTTTACTGGAGTAACACAGGGCGACCATTGTTACCGGGTCATTGATGGGTGCCTAAGTGGTCTGGGAGAGCAACGTTCTGTACGATTTTATCAAGACTCTATTGATATCTCTTACAATTGCGACAATACCATTACCTTATCTTTGGATAGTGTGCAGGCCAATTATTTCTGGAAAAATACAAACGGAGACTTATTGGGCACAGCCCGCCAACTTGTACTCCCTGCCCCAAATATGGAAATGGAAATCTTTGCTTCCATTGATATCGGCTCATGTACCATAGAACGGAGCATCGTTTTGCCCCCAGTCCAATTAGTGCCCAACATAGAAATTATCGGTGAGGAGATAATGTGCGAGGGACAGACACTTGACCTGGCAGCGAACACCAGTGCCTCTGTCATATCTTGGAATACGGGTTCTGTCGAAAACCAAATAGAAATTAATCAGCCCGGATTATATACTGTTACCGTGACCAACGATTACGGGTGTACGGCAACCGATTCCCTATTGGTCAACGAAGCTCCAGCATTGGTGCCAGTTATATTTGGGGATTTGAGTATTTGCCCCGGTGCCCCGAACCTGCTTTGGACAGAAGGTAGTTTCGGCAATGTGGCATGGTCAAACGGGGCCATCGGCGATTCCATACTGATCGCAGACACCGGTCTGCTGACGGTTATGGTCACCGACACTTTTGGATGTACTTGGGAAGGCAGTGCTATTGTCACAGAACACCTTCTACCCCAGCCTGTTATCGTGGGTGACTCAGTAGTTTGTGAAAACAAAACCACCACGCTCTCGCTTTCGCAAGATTTCGATGAATATATCTGGTCGGACGGAAGCAATGAGGCTATGATGCTGGCAGGGGCAGGCAGTCATTCCGTTACCGTCATTGACAGTAATGGCTGCATCGGTTTTGCTTCGGTCAATGTGATGGAAACACCGTCCATTATCGTTTCCCTCACGGGTGACACCCTGGTCTGTTCGGGCGAACCGGTTTCACTTGGCATATCGGTGTTAAATGTGCCTAGTGGAATCGAATTGACCTTTGACTATCCGGTACTTCCAAATACACTCTTTATCTTGCACGACACATCCATAATAATTACTGTTCCGCAAAATTCACTCATTGCCATTGAGTCGGCTTCAGCAGCAGGCTACCAATGCCCGTTTATTTTCCCGGACACTGTCATTGTTATGACCGACCAGGTAGAGGTGAAAGCTTATTCCCTCCAGCCATTTAGCGGGTTTGAGATTTCATGCAATGGGAAAAACGACGGTTCTGCTAGTGCCAAGGTCATATCAGGTATCTCCCCTTTCACTTATCAATGGTCCAATTCTGCGAAAACAGCAGACATTACTGGTTTATATGCGGGCTCTTATACTGTTACAGTTACTGATTCATTGGGATGTGAAGCACAGTATAGTATTATTCTAAATGAACCTGCTCCTATATCTGTAGAAATGTCCACCCAGCCTCCCTGGTGTTTTGGTGAAAATGATGGTGTAATTGATATCCAAGACTGGAACGGAGGGGCAGGTGGCTTAGGGGTTTCATTAAATGGAGGGGAATATTATCCAGTGCCCACTTCCTTCGCAAACCTGCCTTCTGGTGAGTACACCCTTGTTTTTGAAGATGGCAATCATTGTATTTTTGATACATCCCTATATTTCGCCGAACCTGTCGAACTGGCCCTCGACCTCGGCGCTGATGTTTATGTAGAATTTGGAAACAGCATCCAACTGCAGCCTCTTGCCAATTTCCTGCCTGCCAGCTTTTCGTACACCCCTACCACTTGGCTAGATGACCCAGGTTCCTGGATGCCATATTCAATGCCTTTTGATAATATCAGTTATAGCCTTAAAGCTTGGGATGAGCATGGCTGTAGCGTTACGGCAGAACTGTTTATCCGGGTAGATAAAACAAAGGTAGCTATTTATGCTCCTACTGCTTTTTCACCAAACAATGACGGCATAAATGATTCTTTTACACTTTTCGCGAATGAATCTGCTGTAACCCAAATCAATTACCTCCGCATTTTTAATCGTTGGGGCAACTTGGTTTTTGAGCAAAACTATTTCGGTCCCAACCAAGTGGAACTTGGTTGGGATGGCACCTTCAATGGAGAACATTTAAAGCCTGGCCTCTTCGTCTGGGTGGCAGAAGTGGTATATGTGGACGGGAGGCGGAGGATGCTGGAAGGTGGAGTGCAGTTGGTTAGGTAATTAGCAAGATTCAAAAGTAAGCGCAAGCGTTTGTCCCATCCCCTACCAAGTCGCACAAAGATTACACATAAAAACTGTAATCCTTCAACATGAAGAAACCTACATGGGTACAAAAGGAGAATCTGAACCCCATTCCTGAAGCCAAAAGCAATGGTGTTTCAGAGACCTTGGAGAAGTACGATATCTATCCGGTAGCCTACTGCATGTGGAAGAAAAAGCTGCTCATCGACGGTAAGGAGGGTCTTCTTCAGAGTCAAGCTCAGGATGAAAAGCGTCGTTTGTGAATAAACGCATAGAGGAGTTGGGAGATCAGGTCTGTAATCTGGAGCAGTTTTGGGCAGAAAGGGGACTCGGATGCGGCTCTTCAGCCCCAAAGAAAAAAGAATCAAAATAGCTGCAATGGCAATCAGTCTGAGATGAGGTACTTTCATGAGATTGATGTGGAGGTTTGTAATCGGTTTTTTTACTGATGGACCAAACAGGGCAGGATGTCTATCGAAATTGGCAACGCTAATCTACGGCAAGCGGGCCGGAAAAGGAAAGGGGGGCGGTGGTTTTGAAGGTAGAGGAATCAATGAGTCCAAAACCAGGTTCGCTTTATCCCCTGAAATTGACGATAAGGTTTCTGACTTCTTCAGGTAATTCCTCCAGGTCATCCAAAGAAATGACACCGTCGTCGAGTTGTTGCATGACGATAAAAACATACGTCGAACCACGCATAATATCGTATCGCCTGGCGATGTGCTTGTCAAAATCCCTGATGGTTTTAAAAAGGAGGAGGTAGTGGTCCCGGTGGTCATCCGGTGCCTTTTGCCGCCAGTCCCGGATAACGGACTCCGCTTTTTCGAGGCCAATGGCATACTCCCGTTGCAGTCCTTTTTCAATGATCCGACGAAGTTTCTTTCTGACACCTTTTGAAAACTCCATGAGCGGCAATGTTTTGATGGATCTTGGAATATTCGCCAAAATTAAAGCCCTCTCAGCCGGAATTGAAAATCATTCTGTTTGAATGGCTGGCAAGATAGACTTTGGCCTTGCGTCAGTGGCGGTGACGGCAGGTGGTGGCTTTCTTCCCGCCACCATTTTTTGCCGAAGGAAAACAACTCTCTGCCGGAGGCACCATCACCATACCCCTCGGTGGCGGCTTCCGGGGCGCTTGCTCCGGTGTCAATCGGGTGGTAAATTCCGACTATCCGAAGTCCTGATTCTGACGAAAGAGAACAAGTGTTGGGCAACTGAGCGATACCTGTTCAGTTTTTTCTCAAAAGGGTATTCAGGCCGTTTCAATGGCTGCCACCTGCTCCAGTCCCAGTTCTTTGATGCTGATCTTCCGCATTTCCACTTTTCGGATTTTACCGGTGACGGTCATCGGAAACTCATCGGTAAATTTGAAATATTTGGGAATCTTGTAGTGCGCTATTTTTCCTTCGCAAAACGCCTGGATTTCACCGGCGCTTGCCTGTTGTCCTTCTTTCAGTTTGATCCAGGCCATTACCTCTTCGCCGTATTTTCCATCCGGTACGCCAATGACCTGCACCTCACTGATTTTGGGATGGGTGAAGAGAAATTCCTCGATTTCCCTCGGATAGATATTTTCACCACCCCGGATGATCATGTCTTTGATACGGCCCACAATGCGGAAGTAACCTTCCTCATCCATGGTGGCCAGGTCGCCGGTGTGCATCCACCTGGCCTGGTCAATGGCTGCTTTGGTTCTTGCTTCATCCCGCCAATAACCCAGCATCACACTGTAGCCCCGGGTACACAGTTCTCCTGTTTTTCCCACAGGGCAAACGAGTCCCGTTTCCGGATCTACGATCTTTATTTCGGTGTGTGGAGCCACAGTGCCCACGGTGCTGACCTGTTTGTCAATGGGGGTGTCAGGGTTGGTCTGGGTACTCACCGGGCTCGTTTCTGTCATGCCATAGGCAATTTGGATTTCAGCCATGTGCATCAGGTCGTGCACTTTTTTCATCACTTCGATGGGGCAGGATGCACCACCCATGATACCCGTTCGGAGGCTGGAGAGGTCGTACTTTTCAAAATCCGGACGTTCGAGCTCGGCGATGAACATGGTGGGTACCCCATACAGCGCGGTGGCCTTTTCTTTTTCGACTGCCGTCAAAACAGCTTCGGGGTCAAAACCTTCGGCGGGGTAAATGATGGCGGCGCCATGCGTCATACAGCCCAGGTTGCCCAGCACCATCCCAAAGCAATGGTACAGCGGCACCGGCACCACCAGCCGGTCCTGATGAGTGAACTGCATGTTCTCCGCCACAAAAAAACCGTTGTTGAGGATGTTGTGGTGGCTGAGTGTGGCTCCCTTCGGAAAACCTGTTGTGCCACTGGTGTATTGAATGTTGATGGGGTCATCAAAACTCAACTGTTCCTGCCTTTTCCGGTATTTGTCGTCGGAAATCTGATCGGCGAATTCTCTTAGCTGCTCCCAGGAGAACATGCCCGGACTGCTGCCGGCATGCAATCGAACAACGATTTGTAGTTCCGGAACCCTTGTGGCTTTCAGGCTTCCGGGGCGGCATTCTTTCAGCTCAGGTGCCAGCTCATACAGCATTTGCGTGTAATCGGAATATTTAAACTTGTCAGCGATGATCAGCATTTTGCTGCCCGACTGGTTCACAGCGTATTCAAGTTCATGAAGGCGGTAACTGGGGTTGATGTTGACCAGGATGGCCCCGATCTTCGCTGTCGCAAATTGCGTGACTACCCACTCTGAACAATTGGGCGCCCAGATGCCAACCCGGTCTCCTTTCTCAATGCCCAGCCCCATGAAGGCTTTGGCATAAGTATCCACTTCCCGTTTGAGATCAGCGTACGTCCACCTGATTTTTTGATGATACACCACCAGTGCTTCGTTGTCGGGGAACCTGGACACGATCTCATCAAATTTTTCACCGATGGTCATTCCCATCAGGGGTGTTTCGGTGGTTCCGCAGGCATAGCTTACTTTCTTCATGACCAAATACTTTTGTTGGGATTCAATTTGTAAAGCTCTGAACAGCAGCAAAATCAGTCACTGACTTTTGGCAGTCAACGGAAGGAGTTTCCCCACTCCAGCCATTGCAGAGTTGGTTTCAATGGGTCTGAAAATTCACTTTTTAGGGTGGGTAAAATCATCAAAAGCTGAAGGCGTCAGCCCTGAACTTTATGGATTGGAAGGAATGAGTTCTTTCCTCACAATTTGTACTGAAATGCATCATTGAGGCCACCTTTTGACCTCCAAAAACAAATGACATGAGTAAGGATTCCAAAAAGCAGGAAGGCCTCAGGAAGGCTGCGCTGCGATACCACCAGTTTCCCCGTCCGGGAAAAATTTCGGTTGTTCCCACAAAATCCACGGTCACACAGGAAGACCTCTCATTGGCCTATACACCCGGTGTGGCACAACCCTGCCTTGAAATTGCCAAAGACCCTTCTCTGGCCCGCAAGTACACAGACAAGGGCAACCTGGTGGCCGTACTTAGCAATGGAACTGCTGTACTCGGCCTGGGCAACATTGGCGCCCTGGCAGGAAAACCGGTCATGGAAGGAAAGGGCGTGTTGTTCAAGCGCTTTGCAGATATTGATGTTTTCGACATCGAGGTGAATTCTGAAGACCCGGAAGAGGTGATTCGCACCGCCCGGAACATTGCCCCCACTTTTGGCGGCATCAACCTGGAAGACATCAAAGCGCCGGAGTGTTTTTACATTGAAGAAACTCTCAAAAAAGAGCTTGACATTCCCGTGTTTCACGACGACCAGCATGGCACGGCTATCATTTCCGGTGCGGCTTTGATCAATGCGGTGGAGTTGGCCGGAAAAAAACTCAGCGAGGTGAAGCTGGTTATGAGTGGAGCCGGTGCTGCCGGTATCGCTTGTGCCAACTTTTACATCTCCCTGGGGGTCAATCCGAAAAACCTTCTCATGGTGGATTCCAGGGGTGTTCTGTGGAAAGGAAGAGGAGATGAGGAACGCAACCCCTATAAAAAGAAGTTTTTCAGAAAAACCACGGCCCGAACACTGTCAGACGCCATTAAAGGGGCGGATGTTTTTTGTGGGGTTTCAAAAGCTGATCTGCTCAAAACGGAAGATGTGCGCCTCATGGCCGACAAACCCATCATCTTCGCAATGGCCAATCCCGACCCGGAGATTCGCTACGAACTGGCTAAAGAAGCCCGGCCCGACGCCATTGTGGCCACCGGCCGCAGTGACTACCCCAACCAGGTCAACAATGTTTTGGGCTTTCCCTTCATCTTCAGGGGTGCGCTGGATGTGGAGGCCACCAGTATTAACGAGGAAATGAAACTCGCTGCCGCAAAGGCGCTGGCCAACCTGGCCAGAGAAGAAGTGCCCGATTCCGTAAAGCGCGCTTACGATGACATGAGCCTGGCATTTGGCCCGGATTACATCATACCGAAACCGTTTGATTACCGGGTACTGGTTTGGACAGCCTCTGCCGTTGCCGAAGCAGCCATAAAAAGTGGGGTGGCCCGCAAACACATTGACATCGAAGCTTACAGGGAAGCACTCCGAGAAAAGGTGGACTGGTCAAGGGAGTTTATGCGGAACATCTACATCATGTCCAGAAAAGAACCCAAACGCATCGTTTTTCCAGAAGGGGAACACCCGAAAATTATCTGGGCTGCGAGTGAAATTGTACAAGAGGGCTATGCAAAACCCATCCTTCTCGCAAAAAGTAAACCGGCATTGCTCGAACGCTTTGAAACCCTTCATCACGACCCCCAGGGTATAGAAATTGTGGAACCGAAAAACTGGCCTTACCGGCAAGACTACATCCGGGGGTATTACCAATTGCGCCAGCGAAAGGGAAAAACGCTTTCAGGGGCTGCACTGAGTTTGAAAAATTATTTCTACTTCGGAACGATGATGGTGAAATCCGGCCATGCTGATGCCATGGTGGCCGGGGTCTCTGTCAATTATCCCGATGTGTTGCGACCTGCTTTGAAAATCATTGGCGCGGGGCGCGGGCACAAGTTCGTAGCCGGAATGTACATGGTGCAGCATGAGCGAAAAAATTACTTTTTTGCCGATGCTGCCGTCATCATCAACCCCAGTGCCGAGCAAATGGCTGAAATCGCATTGATGGCCATTGAGGAGTTGGAACGCATGCGCATTGAACCGAGAGTTGCCATGCTTTCCTTTTCAAACTTCGGATCGGTAAGATGCCCCGAAACGGAAAAAGTTCGCAAAGCGGTAGAAATGGTAAAGGCTGCCAGGTCTGATATTCCTGTTGACGGGCCTGTACAACCCGATGTAGCCCTGGATCAGGACAAGGTAGAAGCATACTACCCCTTTGCAGATATACACCGCAGGCCCAACCTGCTCATTTTCCCCAACCTCGATGCCGGCCAGATCAGCTTGCGATTGATCCGCAAACTTTCTCCGGCACACACATTGGGCCCCATCATGATTGGTTTTGACAAACCCATTCACCTGCTGCCACGCGATGCCGAAGTGTCCAACATCGTCAACCTGGCTGCTCTGGCTTCGGTGGATGCCCAGAAAATTGTGGAAGGGGTGAGGGTGTGAGAAAGAGGTGTAGAGGTTGGTACATTGGAATTCAGCCTGTAGTTCATTCCCCCTTTCCCACCTCACTCGGAGCCATTCCGTATTCCATTTGAAACATGCGGGAGAAATAGTTGGGGCTGTTGAACCCAACCTCGTAGGTTACTTCAGTGACGTTCATATCTGTGGTTTGCAGCAATTCCATGGCTTTGGCCAGGCGGATGGTGCGAATGAGCTGGGTGGCAGATTTCCCGGTCAGGGCTTTCAATTTTCTGAAGAGGTTGGTACGGCTCATGTGCAATTCCTTGCAGAGCTGAGGCATTCCAAAATTATTATCACTTAGATTCTCCTCAACCACTTTGACAACTTTCTGAAGGAAGGCTTCTGCCTTTGTCGTGGCTTTTTCTTTGAGAATTTGAAGGAGTGTTCCTTTACTCTGAAAACGTTTCTGTAGCCGCCGGCGTGATTCGATGAGCTTCTCGATACGGACCAACAGTTCTTCTTTGCTGAATGGCTTGGCCAGGTACGCATCCGCACCATGCGACAGCCCTTCGATTTTGGCTTCGTGGTCAGATTTTGCCGTCAGCAAAATGATGGGGATATGGTCGGTGCGCTCGTCGGATTTGAGGCGGGCGCAGACCTCGAAGCCGTCCATTCGGGGCATCATCACGTCACTGACGATGAGGTCCGGGATGATCTCTGTGGCCAATTCCACGCCGGCCAGCCCGTCCGGAGCTGTGGCTATCTGGTATTCAGCGGAAAGGAAGGAGGTAAGGTAAGTGACCACGTCAGCATTGTCCTCGATGAGCAAAACCAGGGGAATGCCATGCTGCTGTTCGTTGGTGAGGCGGGATTCTTCCTTATGCAGCAAGATTTCACCGACAAGGGTGCTGGTCTTTTCACGAAGGGTATGCTGTTGCACAGCCCCGGCTTTGCGGGAGATGGGTAGCGTCACCGTGAACCTGGCTCCTCTGTCAGACCATTGGGAGGTGGGGCCGCTTTCAGCTCTGATATTACCACCCATGAGTTTGACCAGTTCCCTGGTCAGGGCCAGGCCAATCCCTGTTCCCTCACCTCCATGTGTAGTAGTGGCATCTACCTGGTAGAATCGTTCGAAAATATGAGGCAGATCTTCCTGAGGGATGCCAGGGCCAGTGTCTTTTATGATGAGTTCGAGCTGTTCATGGCGGGATGCCACCTGTAAATAAATGTCGCCGCCCGAAGGAGTGAACTTGATGGCGTTGGATAGCAGGTTTGAGATGATCTGTTGGAGTTTTTCGGGGTCGTGGTCCATGATGAGTTCATCGAGTTCGGATAGGAAGTGCAGGCGGATGTCCTTGCCGTCGGCCATGGAGTGGAAGGACTCGACGAGGTAGTGGATGAAGCTGACGACGTCGGCCTGAATTAAGTGGAGGGGCATGTGCCCGGATTCGATTTTGGACAGGTCCAGCATTTGGTTAACCAGACTGAGCAGTTGGCGGCCATTTCGCCTGATGAGTTTGAGGCCTTCATTGAGCCAGTTACGAGGGTCTTGCTGAATTTGCTCGGCCATGCCGAGGATGACAGTGAGGGGGGTGCGGAATTCGTGGGTAATGTTGGTGTAGAGGTGGTTTTTGACGGTGTCGAGTTCTTTGAGACGGTAGGCTTCAGACTCTGCCAACTGGCGGCGCAAGAGGAACTGGTAGAACCAAAAAATGCCCCCCAAAAAAATTAGCGCCCAAAGCATTAACGCCCACCAGGTGAGGTACCAGGGGGGGAGAATGATAAATTTATAGGTGAACGGATTGCTCCAGATTCGAGCTCCGCCAATGGCTTTGGCTTTCAGTGTGTAGGTTCCTGGTGAAAGATTCTGAAATTCAATAGTCATGTTGTTTTGCGGGTTACTCCATTCTTCATCTTTGCCTTCTAGTAAATAGCTTAGACGGATTTTGTTTGGAGCCATCCAGTCAATGACAGAAAAATGAAACGTCAGATTATTGATGTCTGATGGCAAAGTCATTTCAACCGGGTAGTTGAAAAATGGAATAACTGAATCAGCCAGGTATTCGATTTTTTCTTTGAAAGGCAGGGTGCGATGGTAGGAGGGGGATGCTAAATTTCTGAAATCCACAAAGGATTTATTCAGATCAATGTTGTTCAAATAAATTTTAGGTTTATCTGCGGGGGTATTAAATTTGTTAAGGTCAAGTGAGGTTAAGCCATTTTCTCCCCCCAGCCAAAGTTTATTTTTTTTGTCTATAAAAGTCGAAATAAAATGCTGGTCATTAATTCCATCTTCCTTGCCAAAGCTGAAGATTCGATACTCTGAAACTTGTTTCCCTGATGAGATTGTACCAGGAGATTCCTGGATTATTGTTTTTTCTTTTATAGGTGATAGAACACTGATTCCATTGTGAGAGGCTACCCAAATATTCCTGTTTTTATCTTCTGTAATCGAATAAATGTGGTTGTCCATTAAGCCATCTTTTGAAGTAAAAGTGATAAATTTGTCTCCATTGAAACGACTCAATCCCTCAAGAGTTCCGATCCATATATTATCTTGAGTGTCCTTAAAAAGGGCTGTAATTTCTTCGTCCGATATTTCTTCTTTTTTTGTGTAGAGTGTAAATTTATCATCTTTGAATTTCAAACAACCTGCTGTGGTCCCGAACCATATATTTCCTTTTTCGTCTTCCACTGCTTGAATGTACATGATTTCTCCATGGTGTTCTTCGAGCTTATAAATAGTACAGTTGGAACCATCGTTGTGTATGAGCTCTGAATTGGTACCAAACCATTTTCCTCCCTTGCTGTCAATTAATAGCGGAAAAAGCCATCTCTTGTCATTGAAAGAGTAATGGGTGAGTTTGGATCCGTCAAAATGACCTATACCACGTACTCCATTGTCAAACCATAATTGTCCGTTTTTGTCTGCGATCAAAATGTTTATTATTCGATTTAAAACACCATTATTATTGTGGAAGTATGTAAAATTGAATCCATCAAATTTGATTAATCCATTGCCCCATGTTCCCAGCCAGAGGTTTCCTTTTGCATCATCAGTTATAGCTGAAACCATTTGCTCAAAAGCCAAATCAGATCTGTTAAAAGTCTTGAATTTATAGTTTCCTACTCGAGCTGCACCCTTGACGGTTCCTATCCAAATGTTCCCGGCAGAATCTTCTAAAAGCGAATAGCCTCTGTTGTAAGGTAAGCCGGTCTCCTGTGTATAATGAGTGAAGGATTTTCCATCAAGCCGACTTACTCCGCCATTGCTGATATTTGCTCCGCCATCCCCATTGATGAACCATAAATTATGCTGGCTATCTGCTAAAATTTGATTTATAGATGATCCGATTAATCCCTGGTTTTTTGTATACAGTTGGATGTTGCTGCCGTCGTACTTGTAGAGTCCTCCCGTAGATGCAATCCAAATATTTCCTTTGTGATCTTCTTTGATGTCCCAGATATAGCCCTTTCCGATTCCTTCTTTTCGGGTGAATAGGGAGAATTTTTGTCCGTCAAATTTTGCTATTCCCTTGTTCCATAGTCCAAACCATATATTGCTTTTGCTGTCTTCGAATACAGTATAACATCCTATGTTTAATATTCCTCCGGAATATTTAATTACATTAGAACCGTCATAGCGAATTAATCCCTGATCCTTAAGTGCAAACCACAGGCTACCTTTCGTGTCTGCAAGTAGATATGGCATAAGTGTGCCCCCGATATCGCTTTCTTCCGGAAAATGAATAAAGTTTTGGCCATCGAATTTGCATGCTCCATTTCGCAGAGTTGCAAACCACAGATTGCCTTTAGTGTCCTCAGTAATTGCCGCAACGTGATTGCCGCATAGGCCGTTTTCAGTTGTAAAATGGTTAAAAGTTTTTCCGTCGTACCGGATTGCTCCGCTTTTGGTTCCGAACCATATATGTCCCCTGCTGTCCTGAAACATCTGTTCAATTCTTCTCGTGTTGACAGCAAAATCAAGGTCAAGTACCTGGACGTTTTCTTTTACGCCATCTTTAAATCGAAGCGGTGGAGCGTCAATGTTTTGGGGTGCCTTGAAAGGGACGACAATGCCTTTGGTGGCAAAGGTGTCAGGTAATGGAATGTCATCTGTTCCAGGAGTATAGGTGGGTATGCTTTTTAGCGATGCTACCAGTTTGGGAGTGCCTGCTGGTTGGGCTCTTTTGGGAATTTTGATTTTTGTTTCAATGAGTGGAAATTCTTGTTTGTGGTAAATGCTGTCTTTGTCAACTATTTTTCGTGGCATTAAAATTTCTCTACTGAAAAAAACACTGTTTTTACTAGAGTCAATTGAAGGTAAACTGTCCGACGTATAGGTAAATGATTTTTTTTGTTCCGACTTCCTATTCGCTGGATTAAAACATGACAGGCACATTAATAAGAGTGAAATAAAAGTGCCGGCAAGAATCTTTACTTTGAAGCAATGAGCTAATTCAATTATATGTGGGAGTTTCCTTTGTTCCATTGTAAATATTGTTAAAGGGGCACAAGAGTAAATCAGTCGTTTGAAGATTCAATTCAGCTTTCCTTATGGTCTGTAAGGTAATTAGGTTAAGCTCATCGTCCTGTTGGTTTAATACACAATGGCAGTAAGGTAAATGTCAATATAATTTGATTAGGTTTTGCAATATGCCCAAACCAGTTTGGAAAATGCGGAATGGAATTCATTAATCCCGTGTTTTGGAAGTGAATTTAATGAAAATCCCTGTGATTTTCCAATGCCTATGAGAAAAAGCTCCCGAATCCACAACGGATTCGGGAGCAGTTATGAAAAGACTTCCATCAGGCTGGGGTTATTGTTTTACAAACTTTCCAATGTACACCCGCTCTCCATCCGATAGCTTCAGGAGGTAAAAGCCACCTGGTAAGTGCCCTGTCTGTACCTGCTGTCCGGGGGTGTATGGCAGCTGCTGTACCAACCTGCCCTGGGCATCAAACAGGCTGATTTCATTGGCCTGGCCAATGCTTTCCGGCAACTGAAGCTGGATGAAATCGGTTGCAGGATTGGGGGAGAGGAGGATCTGGCCAATGATTTCTTCTTTGGCATCGGTCAGGCATTCAGTGGAAACCAATAGATAGCTTTCAAATGCTCCAATGTCCACACATCCATGCACTCTCTGATTTCCTTCAAAGTCTAAATCAGAAAGATTACCGAGGTCAACACCTTTGTCAATGGCGGGGCTGTTAGGCCCCATGGGTTTGAATTTTTCATCCAGAAGAGGATCAGTGCCCGGTTGGTCATAGCTGTTTGCAGCAGTAAAAGAATCATCGCCTATGATATTACCTCCGTTGGAAGAAATGGAGACATCATTGGTCAATGCTTCGAATTCATTCAATTGGTTATTGTAAAGAATGGTGTTTTGCAGAACAGCTCCGCTCGAATTTTTGAGTGCCAGACCAGATCCTTCATTGTTGGCAACGGTTACATTCAACATGCTGAACCCCGGTAATGAGTCGAGTGCAATGGCATGTCCTCCTGAATTATCTGTGACCAGGCTGTTCTTCAGGGTGACTGAAGCCCCTTCGGGGAGATTGTTTGTATACAGATATCCTCTCGCGGAGGCAATGGCACTTCCCCATCCGCTGTGGTTGCCCTGGATAATACAACGGTCCATGGTGATGTGAAAGTCATTGCTACTTGTAGAGATCAGGACACCGCCACCCATTTCGTTGGCTGTGTTGTCACTGATTTCACAATCCTCCATGAGTACCTGTGCAACGTAATTATTCTCACCCCATAAGGTAATACCGCCGCTAAGGGTTTCTGAGTGATTGTTTCGGATCTTGCAATTCCTCAAAGTGAAGTTGCTTGGTCCTGCATTGGAATCGCCACCGATATCCAGTCCGCTACTACTATACATTCCTGTATTAGAATTATTTTCAACTATGCAATTCTCTATGATTGCATTAAGGTTGGTTCCGGAAGGGGACTCAAAAATTGACATTGTCCCAAATCCTCCCGTATTCATATTCTCTCTGACAGTGCAATTTTTAATATAAGCTGTATTCTCTTTTCCTGCCGAAGCAATATCTATAGCAGGTGCATTCCCTGTCGAGGAATTTTGGAGGAATTGACAACTGTCAATCGCCAGAATATTATTCTTGGTGTTGGGGTAAAATACCCCATTCAACCCACCACCACCTTGCCCCCAATTGGGCTGCAATGGTGCGGCTGCATTACCTATAAAGGTGCAATTGGAAACCAGAAAAGTTATGTTTCCTTCCGTGTTTGGATTGATCAAATTGGACTGCTGTAATCGAAGACCACCTCCAAAGCTCGATTGGTTGTTCTCAAAATGGCATCCTGTAATCTCAATGAACTGAAAACCGCTTTCATTGATATAGCGCAACCCACCCCCCATCTGGTTGGCGATATTTCCGACAAATGAACAATTGGTCACCCTGCAATTAGAGTTTAAAATATTGGCTCCGCCTCCCCGACCAGAAGAGTTGTTGCCATTGAAAGTACATTGAACAACCTCTAATAGCTCATCGCCTTCGTAATTGAAAAAGGCGCCCCCTCCTCTGAAAGCAGAAAAATTTTGTCGGAACAAGCAGTTCTGCACACGGGGATTGCCTAAACAATGGAGCCCCCCTCCTGACCGTGATGGGCTGAAATCATCTCCTGAGCCATTCGAATGGCCGTTGCTGAATGTAAATCCATCAATGATTGTTTCATTCGTCACATCAGGCGTTACGGTCATCACAGTCCATGCATTGTCGCCTCTGTTTGTTTCAAAATCATTCTCCACATCGTCTCCATTCAGGTCGCCGGAGAGGATGGAGGGATGGTCGGCAGGGTCTCCACGTTCTTCCAATGTCATTTCGGTTCCTGCAAAGCCGCCGTAGAGAAAGAGGTTCTTCTCAACGATAAACGAACCAGCTGAGTCAGTTCCGGGTAGGTAAGCCCCTTCAGCCACCCATATCTGGTCACCTGCAACGGCAGCGGCCAGGGCGTCTTGGAGGCTGGTGAAGGCATTTTCCCAGGAGGTGCCGTCGTTGATACCGGTAGCATCATCATTGACATAGATCTGGGCAATGGAAGCATTCCATTGAGCGATGAATAAAAGGATAAGTAGTTGTAAAAGTTTCGTTTTCATGGCAAACAACTTTTGGTGAAAAAATGAGTGATATCGCTACAAAGATGATTAGCAGACACAGCTTCGGATTCCACCTAATGTTGCATTTAGTAGTACAGATGTTGCGTTTTGGCAGGATGAGTACAGGATTGGGGTACTGATCTGATAAATCTTTGTTTCAGGTGTTCTTGTGGATGAATAAAAATCCACATCATGTTATTCTCAGCCTGAAGCTTGAGCCAACTGGTGCGATGAATACCATGGACTCATTGATGAATGATTATGAATTCCGATATTGAGCCCATATTTCCAACTTTCAAAAAATCCTAAATCACCTATGCAAGACCAGGAAATCCTTGACAGTGGACAATCCTCCGAAGAACTTCACCTCAACGATCAGGCTGTGACCGGGCTCAGTGTTGCTGCCAAATGGGCTTTCTTCCTATCCATTCTCGGCTATGTAATGATCGGTCTGATGGTGTTGATGTCTATCTTCATGCTGTTTACCGCTCTATCCCAACTCGGCTCTGGCATTGGCATTCTCATTTTTGTGCTGTACATGGGGATAGCTGTACTGTATTTCATTCCTATCCGGCTCTTGCAACTGTTTGCCGACGGCACAAAAACAGCCCTGGCCAGAAATGACGAAACGGCAATGGGAGAAGCCCTCGAGAAGCTGGGAAAGCACTACCGCTTCATCGGCATTCTGACCATCGTTTTAATGGCCCTTTACGGGTTGATTTTCGTGTTCAGCTTGTTGAAACTGGGTGGGATGGGGATGTGATCAATTTTTTGAGTTGCCACTCATTCAATTCCGAGTCCGCTGGAAGAAGGCGCTCTGCGAATTGTGTGCTGTCCTGGCGGTTGTGGGCATAGTCGTCGTACAGGTCAAAAACGCCCTGGTCGAGGTCTTCTTTGCTGGTCTTTTTTATGGTCTGATTGTTTTAAGGATTTTTGTTGCCATTGTATTGATTTGGTGTGAATGTGTTTTTATCCTTGAAATTTCGGAACAAAAATCCGAAATTTCAAGGATAATTGTTCGGGAAACTTGACATTGGCAACTATCAAGTCAGTTTCAACGTGCAATTTGGAAATTGGGCCCTCTGCCATCTTGATTTTTGAGTGCAATTTTGAATAGTGTGAAACCAGTAGCTTCTAATGGCTCCCCATCTGGCATACCATGAATCAGTTTGCCCCGTCATTTAAAAGTGAGAACACAAAACAAGCAGGTACAGCCACTTCTCTAAACATCTTTCCCGGGTAATTCCTTACACAGTTTCTTCTACCTGGATACACTCAAAACGAAGTGTTTTGGGCGGCAATCCCGATCCCCAAACTCCCCATGCACACTTGACAAGAGTCATGAATTATTCTCAAGCCACTTCGGGACGGGTAATTTAAGCAGGGTTGAAATGGCCTCCGTAATCGTCATGTGTTATGCAAATTTGCATTTGAACTGCAAATTTGCACAAAACGATGCCCAGACTTCTTTCTGCCTCCATTGAAAAAGCCATGAAGTTCTTCCCGGCAACTTTTGTCGGGGGCCCAGGACAGGCCCAGGAGGGGCACATGCTTCGGGGTTGAAGACTTACTTATTTACCAAACACCCAAACAAATTGAAAAACTACCTTTCCATCTTTCTCAAGGGCATGGCCATGGGCATTGCCGAGCTGATTCCGGGCGTATCGGGTGGTACCATCGCATTCATCACGGGCATCTATGAGCGCTTCATCGGGGCGCTGCAGGGCTTTGACCTGGCCCTGATCAAAACACTCCGCACAGCGGGCCTGGCCGCAGCCTGGAAAAGGGTGGACGGCAATTTTCTGGTGGCGTTGGCAGCGGGAATGCTGCTCAGCATTGTGCTGTTCATTCACCTGATCACTTACCTGATAGAGCACGAGCCACTGCTGTTGTGGTCCTTCTTTTTCGGGCTCATCCTGGCTTCTGTCTTTTTCGTCGGAAAACACATACCTGACTGGAAACCAACCTATGTGCTCGCCCTGTTGGCAGGCGCTGCACTGGCTTATTACATTACCATCGCATCACCGGCCAATGGCAACGACGCCCTGTGGATGATCTACCTTAGCGGGGCGGTGGCCATCTGTGCCTTTTTGTTGCCGGGGCTTTCCGGCAGCTTCATTTTGTTGTTGCTGGGCATGTACCCAATCGTCCTTGGTGGCATCAAAAACCTGGATTTCGTGCTGATCGGGGTGTTTGCACTGGGTTGTATCACCGGAATTTTATCGTTCTCCAAATTCCTCAACTGGGCTTTCAAAAACCACAAAAGCCTGACACTTTCTGTTCTCACCGGTTTTCTTGTGGGCTCACTCAACCGGGTGTGGCCCTGGCAGGAGGTCATTTCCCGAAGGATGAACAGCAAAGGCGTGGAGGTGGTGGAGTTTACCAGGAGTGTGCTGCCTTCCAAATTTTCAACGCTCGATGCTACGGCCAATCTTCCCTATGGCAACGACCCACAGATTTTGCCGGTCATCGGTCTCATGCTGTTGGGTGTGGCGGCTGTGGTGCTGTTGGAGAAGTTCGGGAATGGTGGGGAGTGAACATTGCTCAATCAGAGGGATTTTCCTGTGAAAGGAGGTAATTGTAAACACTTGATAATTGGTTACTAATCAAATCCATTACCTGTGGAAAAGCAGGCGCATTCAAGAGTTTAGATCGTTTGACAAAAGCATTCCACATTTTTTGCCTTTGTGGGTCTAATGCAAAATCACTTTGAAAAAGAGGGTGATTTTTGGTCAGGGGCGTTTTGCGAATTTTGAATGTTTTTTCAATGGCTTTTTTCAAATCTTCCATGTTAATATACCCGATCCGAAGTGGTTTGGGAATAATTCATCACTCCCGTCCAGTGTGGATGGGGAGTTTGGGCGGCTCCGCCGCCCAAACCACTTCGTTTTGAGTATATTTCCACCTTGTAGCAACTGCCAAACATCATAAAAATCCTTCATCCTGCTGTTCAATTCACCAAGGTCAATCATTGCCTCAAATTTTTCCGCAATGACCGATACGCTCGAATAAGCTATCACAACAGGTTCCTCCATATCCAATAAAGTAGGATAGGTCATTTTGACCGGAGCTGGCACCACTTGATCACTGAACCCAATGTCAATGGTTAGAAACTGTCTCATATTCCCAAGGGAAACCGGGGTTTTTACCCTGAGGCCGATATATCTCTTATGCTCCATGATTTCTTTGACTGAAATATACTCAACTCAAAGTGGTTTGAGAATAATCCATCACTCACGTCAAGTGTGGATGGGGAGTTTGGGCGGCGTGCGCCGCCCAAACCACTTCGTTTTGAGTATACCATTAGCCTGGATTTCAATGCCGTCCAGTGGATATGGTTGGCTGCATATTTTCCTAAAAATATCTTCTACTCTATTTTGATTTCTTTGGATGTCAATGGCCAAAAAGTCGATGTCCATCGTGGGGCGACTCATCTCCTCCGATATTGCGTATAACAAAGCTCCTCCTTTGAGGCAAAAATTATTTCTGAAAGGAGAGACTGATATACGATAGAGAATTCTTTCATGAAAATACCTCGTAAGGATCATTTGGAAATCTTTTCCATGGGCTTTGGCCAGGTTGCGCAGTCTATCCTGGATGGATTGCTTGAAATCGTTCATGACAATACCTGCAAATATGGAATGAGTGAATTTTGAACCCTCAGTTTCTTTGCATAATTGAAAAGTTTGCTGATGTTACGATCGGGGCGTTGAAGGTAAGATTTGAGAACTTCTATTGCGAGCTCTCCTGTTTTTGAAGAAAGCCGAAAAAAATCACAAACCGTTTTCTCCGGGTCGTAAACCCTTATCGTTCCACCTTCGAGTGGGTGCTCGATCACACCAAGTTTGTAGGGTGTCTCCTCCCAGAAATACAATTTCACAGGAGTGAAATCGGGAACGACGTAACGGGATTTTTTGGGGACTGCCAGGTGCTGCCCTGAGGGTACGAAATTACTCAACTGATGAATGAAACTGGCAGAATACATACAGAACACTCCGGTAGGAATTCGAAGTGCCAATGCTACCCGCTCATCATACTCTTGGTCAGGTATTCTGTAAATGCCTTTGTCAACTTTTACCAATTGACCCGATTCAACGAGCCGTCGTATTTGTCTGAATGACAGTCCGAAATTGAGGAGGTCTGAGACCCTCAATACCACGCCATACTTTGCAGAAATATGTTGAGTATCAAATTTCATGTGCCACAAATCTACGGCTACTTTTTATGATAGCCGTAGATTACTGTCGTGTAAATTTGAATTTTTTCCAGTTAAGAAACCTTCTTGGAAGAAAATGAAAAAACAATCAGGGGCAGCAGAACTACCCCTGACTGTACTTTTTACGGCTTGATCTTCGCCTTCTGCATGGGGTTGGGCAGTTCGTCCACCTTGTGGCCTTTGAAAACCTTGAACAGGGTGGGCGTTTGCGGAACAGGAGCTGTATTGTTGGTCTCGTCCACATCGGCGGTCTGGCGGTAGGGGTCCAATTTTACGGAACGCACCTTCTTGTCTTTAACGAAGACTTTGGTGACGGCCTGTTCGTTTTTGCGCCAGATCTCTACGGGCACCCGTTCCACCTCGGTGGTGCCGTCTTCGAAGGTCCATTCGATGAAGATGGGCATCACCATGCCGCCCTTGTTGGTGAAGGATAGCTGGTAGTAGTGCTTGTTGCCGTATTTTTCCTTTTTCTCTTTCATCGTCAATGTTTCTTCGTACAGGTGGGTGGTCACTTTCTGAACGGAGTCTTCCGTTTCCCAGGGGTGGTAGGTGGTGTAAAAATCCACCAGTTCGGGGTCTTGCTCCACGGCGAACTTTGTGCCCTCTTCCCGGTCTCTTTTCTTCGCAATGTCGTCAAAGGGTTTTTCCCTGCGCACTTCCCGGGTGACGGTTTTCTTTGGCGGGTCGTTTTCCAGGTCGGCCCGGTAGTATTCCACGGTATCCAGGGCGATGTCCACCTTTTCGATGCCGAAGAACCAGCCCCTCCAGAACCAGTCGAGGTCCATGGCGCTCACATCTTCAAAGGTTCGGAACAGGTCGGCGGGCGTGGGGTGTTTGAAGGCCCAGCGTTCGCAATAAGTTTTGAATGCATCGTCAAAGAGCTCACGCCCCATGATGGTTTCCCGAAGGATCCAGAGGCCGGTGGCGGGTTTGGCATAGGCGTTCATGCCAAAGTTGACGATGTTGTCGCTTTTGGTCATGATGGGTTCCAGTTGTTCTTCGGGCAGGTTCATGTAGCCGGTGATGGTGTGGGCGGGCCCCCGGCGGTGGTTCCAGTTGTTGTCAAAATCGGCCAGTGCCAGGTATTGCACAAAGGTATTGATGCCCTCGTCCATCCAGCTCCACTTGCGCTCGTCGCTGTTGATGATCATGGGGAAGTAGTTGTGTCCCACCTCGTGGGTGATCACGCTGATGGCGCCATTTTTCATTCTTTCCGAGTAGGTGCCGTCTTCTTCGGCCCGTCCGAAATTAAAACAGATCATGGGGTATTCCATGCCGCTGCTGGCTTCCACGGAGATGGCCACCGGATAAGGGTAGGGGATGGAGTACTTCGAATAAGTTTTCAGTGTATGTGCCACCACCCGTGTGCTGTAGCGGCTGTAAATGGGGTAGGCTTCCTTCGGGTAATAACTCATGCACATCACCCGGCGGCCGTCGGAGTTGTAATGAGGCATGGCGTCCCAGATGAACTTGCGGCTGGCCGTCCAGGCAAAATCCCGCACGTTGTCGGCTTTGTATATCCAGGTTTTCAGGCGGGTGGAGGGTTTCGAGTTTTCGTTGGCTTTGGCCTCGTCCAGGGTGACGATCTGTACGGGTTCGGCGGCGGTTTTGGCTTGTTCCCAGCGTTTGAGTTGTTCCGGGGTCAGCACGGCCGGGTAGTTGAGGCACTCACCTGTGGAGCCCACCACATAGTCATCGGGCAGGGTCATTTTCACCACGTAGTTGCCGAACTCCAGCGCAAACTCGCCCCGTCCGGTGAACTGTTTGTTCTGCCAGCCTTCCACGTCGTCGTAAACGCACATTCGGGGAAACCACTGGGTGATGGTGAAGATGTAGTTTTTGTCCTTTTCAAAATACTCATAGCCACCCCGCCCCCAGGGGCCGTTGATGCGGTCCACGAGTTTGTAGTTCCATTTTACATGAAACTGAAATTCCTCGCCTGGTTTGAGAACGGTGGGCAGGTCCACCCGCATCATGGTGCCGTTGATGGTGTATTTGAGGGGTTTGTCGTTGGCGTCGGTCACGGCTTCGATGTTGTGGCCGTATACGGTGAGGTCTTTCCATTGGTCCATCATGTAGAGGGCCTGGGCGTTCATGACCTCCTCCATGGAGTTGCCGTTGAAATGGTGGTGGTCCAGCTCACCCCGGTGCTGGTTTTCGTCCAGTTGGAGCCAGAGGTAGTGCAGGTTGTTGGGCGAGAGGTTGTGGTAGGTGATGAGTTCGTTGCCATAGAGGCGCTGCTCCTCAGGCACCAGGCGGGCGTCAATGTCGTAGTCGGCACGTTGTTGCCAGTATTGAGGGCCGGGGGCACCATCAGCGCTGCGGTAGGGGCTGGGGTCAGGCAGGAGGTAGTTCAGGTCTTCGAAAACGTTTCCGTGGTTGGAGCGCTTTTGCCCGGATACGCCTACTGCCAGCAGCATTGCGCAAGCGAACAGGGTAATTTTCTGGATCATGGTCGAAGTGATTTTAGTGAGAGATTTCATGTCGCAAATGGTTGCTGAAAAAAGATTCGGCTATAAAGAGAAAGTTCCTTCGGTTTTGGCTGCATGCAGCATGAGGGTAATGCGGTCTTTACCGGGGGCATTGAGGTAAACCATGTTCACCTGTTTGCGGAATTGTTCGGTCAGAATGGTGTTGCGCACCAGCAGCTTCCCCGGCGATTGAAACCTGACACCGGGGCAGTTGAATTCCAACAACACCTGGTCGTTTTTCATGCGCATGGCGCTGAATCGCAGTTTGATCTCAAGGCCGTTGCGGGTCAGTTTGAAGTGTTCCTGAATGTAGGCCCTGGCTTTTTCTTCGTCAATGGCGGGGGCATCGGGGTTGCCGTGCAGGGCGGTTTTGAGGTCGTCCTGAAAGAGGTAGAATTTGAGCTGCAAGTCGTCGTTTTCCGAAGGGAAGGTCATTTCACAGACGCTCATTTTGAAATCGTGAAAGCTGCCCGGCTGTTGCGAAGCGAGGAAAGAAGAAAACAGCATTATGGAACAAACGGCGATCATGAAAGATTATGCAAAAACATTTTGGATAATGAGCAGCAGCGCACCGCCGGCCCCGGCTCCGGACACGAAAAGGTTCCATTCACGGTGCTCGATGGAGAACAGCCGGTTGATGAGAAAGAGGAATCCGAAAAACACCGCCACAATGACCAACTGCCCCAGCTCGATGCCCACATTGAATGCAAAAAGCGGTTTTACAATGCTCTCCATGCCCCCCATCAGTGAGCGGAAATAATTGGCGAAGCCCATGCCGTGGATCAGGCCGAATCCCAACGCCAGCAGGTAGTTGATCCTGACGGTTTTCGCAAACAGGCCCTCTTCTTTTTTCCTTGCAACGACATTGTGAAGCCCGGTGACAACAATGGTGACCGGTATAAGAAATTCCACCAGATCAGAAGGTATTCTGAGAATGTTGAGCCCTGACAGCACCAGTGTCAGGGAATGCCCGATGGTGAAAGCGGTAACGAGAATGAGAATCTTGCGCCACTCGTTCAGCTTGTAAACCGCACACAGGGTGATGATGAACAGGAGGTGGTCATAGGCCTCGAAATCGAGGATGTGGTTGAGTCCAAGCTGCAAAAAGGTGTTGAATTCGCTCATGGCACAATGAAAATGCTGAGAAATGCGCCAAATGTAAAATCATCCGATGAGACTTGGCGCAATCCAGCCCCGGTGATCGGGCCCTTTGACGTTTCGTTCACAAAAGCCAGGTACCAGCGATCTCCGGATCGCTGAGGAAAAAAGGGAAGTTAGAGGCTGTCGATCTGGAGATCGACAGTACGTAGCAGCGATCTCCAGATCGCTGAAGGACAGAGGGAAGAGTAGAGGCTGTCGATCAGGAGATCGACAGTACGTAACAGCGATCTCCAGATCGCTGAAGGACAGAGGGAAGAGTAGAGGCTGTCGATCAGGAGATCGACAGTACGTAACAGCGATCTCCGGATCGCTGAAGGGCAGAGGGAAGAGTAGAGGCTGTCGATCAGGAGATCGACAGTACGTAGCAGCGATCTCCAGATCGCTGAAGGACAGAGGGAAGAGTAGTGGCTGTCGATCAGGAGATCGGCAGTACGTAGCAGCGATCTCCAGATCGCTGAAGGGCAGAGGGAAGAGTAGAGGCTGTCGATCTGGAGATCGACAGTACGTAGCAGCGATCTCCAGATCGCTGAAGGACAGAGGGAAGAGTAGAGGCTGTCGATCTGGAGATCGACAGTACGTAACAGCGATCTCCAGATCGCTGAAGGACAGAGGGAAGAGTAGAGGCTGTCGATCTGGAGATCGACAGTACGTAGCAGCGATCTCCGGATCGCTGAAGAAAAGAGGGAAGCTAGTGGCTGTCGATCTGGGGATCGACAGTACGTAGCAGCGATCTCCAGATCGCTGAGCTATGGTTTGGAGTGTGGAGGCTGTCGATCTGGGGATCGACAGTACATTTGAAGTCAATTATTTTTCGCAATTTGTGCCGCTCCTCAACGGGTGCGACAATCTTGACAGTCTTTGCGACATTTGTGAAAGCCCCTCATCAATGGATCTTCAACCTTTGCTTTCAATTTCATTTTGTGACCAATAAATCCTTTAGCTATGAAAAAAGTGTTGAAAATCCTGGGCATCATCCTGGGTGTCATTGTTCTGGTGCTGGTGATAGGTGCCGCCACCATCCACTTTAGCGGCATTCCCACCTATGAAGTCAAGGCCCCTGAGCTGAAAGTGGAGGCCGACAGCGCCATGATTGCCGAAGGGAAGCGCATTGCCGGCATGCTTTGCGCCAATTGCCACCGGGGAGAGGATGGCAAGCTGAGCGGCCGTTACATGAACGACCTCGTACCGGAATTCGGCAAGGTGTGGGTTCCCAACATTACACATTCTGACAAGGCCAAGATTTACGGCTATACCGATGGTGAACTGGCCTATCTGTTGCGAACCGGTGTGAAAAGGGATGGCAGCTATGCCCCGCCCTGGATGCCGAAGTTCCCGTTGCTTAGCGACAAAGACCTGCACAGCATTATCGCCTACCTCAGGTCTGACCAGCCGGAACTGGAGCCCTCGGACAAAGTTCAGCCGGCACCGCAGCCCTCCTTTTTGTCCAAGTTGCTGTGCAGGGTGGCTTTCAAACCTTTGCCTTATCCGGAAGCGCCCATCACCGAACCCGACCCCTCAGACAAGGTGGCCTGGGGCCGTTACCTGGCTGTGGCCAAGTTTGATTGCTACCAGTGCCACTCTGCCGATTTTAAGACCAACGACAGCTTCGTTCCCGAAAATTCACCCGGATTCATGGGCGGTGGCAACATCCTCATTGATCCGAGGGATGGGGAAACCCTGATCAATTCTGCCAATATTACCATGGACAAAGAAACCGGCATCGGCAACTGGACGGAGGAGGAGTTTTCCAAAGCCGTTCGTTTTGCGCAGCGACCAGATGGAAAAATGCTGCGTCCCCCCATGGTTCCCTATGCGGCTTTGAGCGAGGAGGAGGTGTCGGCCATTTACGCCTGGCTCCAAACCATCCCACCCATCAGGAACGAGGTGGACCGGAACTGGTAACGGCGTCTCCTGATCGCTGAAAAAATGCTTGGTTGATTGCACCTGCCAGGTCGGTGAATTCAAGTTTTGCTTCGCTAAACCTGGAAGGAAGAGAAAAATAGCGCTTATTTTCTTTTCATAGAAATCGAGTCCGGGCCTCTGCAAAAAGGTCCGGATTCTTGCTTTTAAAAATATAGCGTGCCAGGGTCTGAAATCAAATTATTTGCAAAGGAGACAGGTCTGCCAGTCTTCCGTGGCAGGTAATCTTACCTTTGCGGCCTTTTAAGAAAACCGGAAGATCAACACCGGGCTATTTTATTTGCAAATCTTTAATATCGCTGAAATGAGCTTGAATAAATCCCTCGAAGCCAGGAGCGGCGGAGTCTGCGAATTGTGTGGTGGCACAGAAGAACTTTCTGCAATGACCGTTTTTCCCAAAGAAGGCAACTCCTCAGATGACTGTGTTTGGATATGCAGCACCTGCAACACCCAGATTGAGAATCCCCAAAAGATGGATCCCAACCACTGGCGCTGCCTGAATGACAGCATGTGGAGTGAGGTGCCGGCCGTAAAAGTGGTGGCATGGCGCATGCTGGACCGCCTCAGGGCCGAAGGATGGCCCCAGGATTTGCTGGATTTGATGTACCTGGATGAGGAAACAAAAGATTGGGCGGAGGCAGAAGCCCGTGCTGCTGAAAATACCGTTGTACACCTCGACTCCAACGGCGTTCAGTTGCAAAACGGAGACAACGTGGTGCTGATCAAGGACCTCAACGTGAAAGGGGGCGGATTCACCGCCAAACGTGGCACCGCCGTGAGGAATATCCGGCTGGTTCAGGATAACCCCGAACATATCGAAGGCAGGGTGAACGGCCAACAGATTGTCATTCTGACGAAGTTTGTGAAGAAGTAACAGCGATCTCGTTGTTCATTTTGCGCAGTCTGTAATTATGTTGAATGAATACCCAAGTCAGAAGATTATTTGAGGTGGTGACCCTAAATCATCGCCTCAATTGCCAATATAGGGATGAGCCTGTCCAGCCGGTCTTCCATATCTGTCCAGACAGGAGATGATCCAAACTCATTGGGGGGATTCAATCCTTCTATGTCGTGAACATTATGCTACAGTAGCACAGCATTCCTGCCTAAGTCGGATAAACATGCTTCGGCAGTACTTCGAGGCGCTGGTAACAGGCACATTTTGCCCGGAGCTCTGTTTTCCTGTTCTTGCAAAGAATCATCCCGGTCATACAACAATGTCATTGCTTTGGGGTAAGCAAAAGCGTAGGGTAAAGCGTTGTAAAGGCGTTAGAACCGAATGATTGCCAAAAGCACAACGCTATGAAAGCGCCAACCCTATGTGCATTGAAACGGCTGCTTCTGTTGTTGCTCCAATGGACCATTGCCATTGGAACCCTGACAGGACAAATCCGCAGCGGGATCGACAGTACGTAGCAGCGATTTCCAGATCGCTGAAGGACAGAGGGAAGAGTAGAGGCTGTCGATCAGGAGATCGACAGTACGTAATGATTGCCAAAAGCACAACGCTATGAAAGCGCCAACCCTGTGTGCATTGAAACGGCTGCTTCTGTTGTTGCTCCAATGGACCATTGCCATTGGAACCCTGACAGGACAAATCCGCAGCGGGATCGACAGTACGTAGCAGCGATCTCCAGATCGCTGAAGGACAGAGGGAAGAGTAGAGGCTGTCGATCAGGAGATCGACAGTACGTAATGATTGCCAAAAGCACAACGCTATGAAAGCGCCAACCCTATGTGCATTGAAACGGCTGCTTCTGTTGCTGCTCCAATGGACCATTGCCATTGGAACCCTGACAGGACAAATCCGAAGTGGCAAAGACCTGCCGATGTACCGGCTTTCCTTCATGCGAGGGGAGTTTCTTCCAATCAACACCCCCTTTTTCAACACTCCGAATGATGAAGGTGAGATATTCCGCTATACCAATTCCTATATTATTGAATATGGCTGGCAAACCAATGGCGACGATGCCTGGCATGCTGCCAACAATTTTCCGAAGTATGGAATCGGGCTGCATTACCTGAGGGTGCTGCGGCGGCAAGAACTCGGCAACCCCATGGCTTTATATGCCTTTGTGGAAGGCAACCTGCTCAGGTGGAGATTTCTGCAACTGAACACGTATGCCTCCCTGGGTATGGCCACGGGCATGAAATACTACGACCCCAGGGCAACTTTGCCCAATGACATTTTTGCCACGCCTGTGAATGTGTTCAGCGAGGTGGGTGGTGGCCTGGCCTTCAGATTGGAAAAGCACCTGTGGCTGGAACCATCTGTCCGGCTGACGCACATCTCAAACGGCAATACCCGTGAACCGCAAAAGGGCGTCAACGTATTTGGTTACCGCCTCGGTTTGAGGTGGGTAACAGGTGAGGAGTACTTTGCGAAGCGAAACCCGGCTGAGTTGAATAATGCGGATATTCAGAAAAATGAACTCTATGGTTTCCTCGGAATAAGCACCCGGCAGGTGGAGTTCAGTGCCAGCAACAATTACTGGCCTCCGGAAACTTACGGCTGGAATTTCCCCATGGTCAATGTCTTTGCCGCTTACAACCGGGTGCTGAACCGGCGATTCAAGTGCGGTGCGGGGCTGGATTTCTTCTACGACGGTACCAACGGCATCAAAACGGCAGTTCTGGAAGGCCGGGTGGACAAAAACGCCGTTCCATTCAGGGACAAACTCGGCACTTCGGTATTCCTCACGGGAGAAAATTCCATCAACCGCCTGTCCATTTACATGGGCCTCGGATACATTGTTCTTCGAAAACAGTTTTTCAAATCCACCCCCCGGCTGGAGCAGCGGCTGGGTGTCAAATACCACCTGAATGAGCACCTCTTTGTGGGTCTGAACGTCCGTGCTTACCATTTCTCATCAGCCAAAGCCCTGGAACTTAATATCGGGTATCGAAAATTTTGGGGAAAATGAGGGCGGTTGTTGTGGCTCTTGTTCACAATCCGGTGTGCTTGCAGCCACTTGTACTGCCGAACTCCGGTTCAACAACAATGGATTTTTATTGTTGAAGGCGCCTCAATTCCTGAACGCCCCGATCCCGAAAGCGTTCGGGATCGGGGCACTCATTCCTCAATTCCTCAGTTCCTCAATTCCTCAATTCCTCAAATCGAAAAAGGCGGCTTTCGGCCGCCTTTTTTGTCTCAACCCGGCACTTGCCGGTTGCCCATGAAAGGCTGGTGGTACACGCGTTTTCCGGTTGCCCGGTAGAGGGCGTTGGCCAGTGCGCCCATGATGGGGGGGAAAGGCGGCTCACCGAGGCCGGTGGGGTCTGTGTCGTTTTCAACGAAGTGCACTTCTATGGATTTCGGTGCTTCGCTGTGGCGGATGAGGCGGTAACGGTCGAAGTTTTTCTGTTCGGGGGCTCCGTCTTTGAAGGTCAGCTCGCTGAACATGGCGTGGCCGATGCCGTCCACGATGCCGCCTTCCGCAAGGTTCGTGGCGGCATCCGGGTTTACGACGATGCCGCAATCAATGGCGCAATGCACTTGTTCTATCACCGGTTGCCCGTCTTTCATGGAAATGTCCATCACCTGGGCCACATAGGAGTTGTGGCAGTAATAGGCCGAGACGCCCCTGCCCACGCCCGGTTTTTCATTTCCCCAGCCCGATTTTTCACGGACCAGTTTCAACACGCCGGCATAGCGTTCGGGGTCGTAGTCGTTGTTTTCTCCGACGGGGTTGTTTTTGGCCCTTTCCATCAGTTCCAGCCTGAACTCGATGGGGTCCTTGCCCATTTCTTCGGCCAGTTCATCGAGGAAGGCCTGCTCCGCACCCGCAATGAAGTTAGACCGGGGCGCACGAAAAGCACCCGTGGAGATGTTGGACTCCACCGACCATGCTTCTGCCAGGTAATTGTCTATGGCGCCGGCCGGGAAGCGGTTGGCAAACAGGGGACTTTCAGGTATGCCGCCTGCCCGCACATGGAAGGCAAGCAGGTTGTTGTTCTCGTCCAGTGCTGCCCGGTAGGTGGCGTGGTAGGTGGGCCGGTAGGTTCCAAAGCTCATGTCGTCTTCACGGGTGTAGATCAACTTGACGGGGGCTTCCACCTTCCGGGAAATGACAGCAGCTTCCACCAAAAAGTGGCCGTAGAGCCTGCGCCCGAACCCGCCGCCCTGGCGGGTCATCTGGATGTCGATTTTCTCCAGTGGCAGTCCCAGGCGTGCCGACACACTTTTCTCCATGAATTCAGGTGTCTGAACAGGTCCCACCAGTTCTGCCTTGTCTTCGGTAACGTGGGCGAAGAAGTTCATCGGCTCCAGGGTGTTGTGGGCCAGGAAAGGTGCCGAGTAGCTTCGCTCGATAATGCGAGCGGCACTTTTGAAGGCGGCTTCGGGGTTGCCGTCCCGGCGCCTCACTTCTGCCAGTTTTTCACCCAGGGAGGCCAGTTGCTCCAGGTGGTTTTCGGTATTTTCTGCTTCGGAAACACGCTCCCATTCCACCTTCATGGCCTTTTTAGCCTGCATCACTTCCCAGGTGCTATTGCCCACCACTACCACAAACTCGTTGAAGGCGGCCACGTCGCTCCATTGTCGCTCATAGTCGTCGGGGTAAGAGTTGATGCTGAACACATCCACGATGCCGGGCATGGCCCTGGCGGTGCTGTCGTCAAAAGACTTGAGTTTCATGCCAAAGGCCGGTGGGTGCTCCATCATGGTGATGAGCATGCCTTCACGTTTATAGTCGAGGCCGAACAGCGGCTGGCCCGTGACGATTTTCCGGCCGTCCACATTGCGACGTGAGGTGCCGATGATCTTGAAGTCTTTCAGGTTTTTGAGTTCCACCTCGTCGGGTACCTCCAGGTTGGCGGCAGCCGAGGCAAACTCACCATAACCGGCGCGCTTGCCGCTGGCCGGGTGTTTCAGGGTGCCGGCTTCGGTGATTATTTCTTCCACGGGTACCCCCCATGCCCGGGCAGCGGCCTGGCGCAGCATGTGGCGGGCGGTGGCGCCGGCCATGCGCAGGCTCTTCCAGCCCTGCCGGATGCTCTGGCTGCCTCCGGCCAACTGCCGGGTGAAGATGTCCGTGTTGAGTGGGGCCTGTTCCACGATGACCTGTTTCCAGTCAACGTCCAGCTCTTCGGCAACGATCATGGGCATGGAGGTCTTCACGTTCTGCCCGATCTCCGGGTTGGGCGACATGATGGTGACCACGCCGTTTTCACCGATTTTCAAAAAGCCGTTGAGTTCGTACCAGTTATCGGGCAGGGCAAGTTCTCCGTTGGGGCTGTCGGGTTTGCAGCCTGCCAGCCAACTGAAGCCGAGCATCATGCCGCCGCCGGCCAACACGGTGGTTTTGATAAATGAGCGCCTCCCGTATGATGTTTTTATGCGTGCCATGACTGATGGTTTGAAGGTTTTTCCCGGGGCTGCGCCCGGGAGAGTTTTTGAAGGTTTTTTTCCAGGGCTGCGCCCGGGAGAGTTTTTGAAGGGTTATTCAGGTTGGCGGACCAGGGACAGAAAGGAGGAGTCCGTTGGCTATCGCTGCGCCGCAGCCTTGATGGCTTTTTTGATGCGGGTATAGGTTCCACAACGGCAGAGGTTGCCGTTCATGGCCGCCTCTATTTCCTCGTCTGTTGGGTTTGGATTCGCTTTCAGCAATGCTGCAGCGTTCATGATCTGACCGGCCTGGCAGTAGCCGCATTGCGGAACGTCGTTTTCCAGCCAGGCCACTTGCAGGGGATGGTCGCCTTTTTCCGACAAGCCTTCGATGGTGGTGATTTTCTGCTCCCCCACCTGCGATACCGGCACTGAGCAGGAGCGCACAGCCACATCGCCGAGCAGGACGGTGCAGGCCCCGCACTGTGCAATGCCGCACCCGTATTTGGTGCCAACGAGGTCGAGGTGGTCGCGCAATACCCATAGCATGGGCGTTGCGGGATCCACATCCACGTCGTGCTGTTTGCCGTTGATGTTGAGGTTATATTTTGCCATGGTGTGATGCTGTTGTTTATATGAAATGCGTCACAAGATAAATAGATAAGAGCAATTCGGACATTTGTTGCCCTGCCATCTTCTCTAAATCCTCAGGATAGTGTTCTAAAGTGATGGGTATATCTCCGACAGGGAGTTCAGCGCTGCAAGGTTTCCGGCGCTCAGTTTCAGCATACTGGCGCCAATGTTTTCCTCCGAACGATGCACTTTGGTGGTGCCGGGTATGGGCACGATCCAGTGCTGTTTCGGCCAGTGTTGCGTTGTTGCGTTTTGCAATCTGTCCTACGGCATCGAGCAGGGCCCTGTTGGCCATCCGGGCTTCTTTACTGAAGCGGGGGGCTACTTCTGATGTCGCTTTCAGTAAACCCTCTTTTTTGGTCAATGGTGCCGGTGAGGTCATGCGGCAGCTTGCTGAATTTCCTTCGGTAAAATCCTTCTATGAATTCAATGGGCTCCATGGTGTTTCATTGGTTGGTGACAGTGGCTGTTTTATGCCAACCCTTCCTGTTATTGAGACTGAACAAACCGGTTCCCAAAGGTCCAGTAGAGACTGACATTCCATTCGAAATCTTCTCCGGCAATATTGGTGTTTCTGGCTTAATTCATTGCCGAAGAGATGGAAAAGGGCACACCCGCTTTACCCAAACTAACTGAAGGGGCAAGGTACACCCCACCCAGATCGTCAAGACGGAGGTAGTACATTGGAGCATTTGCTGACAGGTGCCATTTACCAAAGAGCGGTAATCGCTTGTAATCATCTTGAAGGGAAATGAAATGGGTGTTGTCGTTCAAATCGCTTTCGATGCCCTTCCCATAAAAGTAGTATATTCCAATGTTAAGGTTTGGAGTGAGTTTACATTCAGGCAACAGTTCAGCTACCGGAAAAAAAACGGCTGGCCTGCACCACAGATCCTCTTCTCCCTCATGTGTGGTTCCGATGGGTTTGAATGAAAGCGCTGGTAAGTGGGTGACGGTTTTCATCGCGAAATTTTCTTTCCAAAAGAGCTTGTACAGCCAGACGAAGATGTAATATCGGGGCTTGAAATCCAGTGCATACCTGAATTGTGGCTTGAAACTGAAACGCTCCCTGCCACCGACGTAAAAGGTGGATACCACTGAAGGGCCGCCAAGGGTGAGTGTTGGTACCAGCGAAAAGCCGTTGTTGGTCACGTTGAGCTGGCCACTGAAATCCAGCCGGGATCGGGTACTGTCTGCTTCCTATGCATTGGTGAACAGAAAAAGCGACATTGCGAAAATAACACAGCCCGGGTGTTTGCGAGAAAAATTCAAAATCATATCCTGATGCATTGATTTCCATGCAAAAGGGCGAGTCGTTGTTCCGTAACTGTTGTGGAAATCAAGCAGTGTGTTGTGCGAATCAAACAATGATCTAAAACTTTTGCTC
The DNA here is from genome assembly GCA_026993525.1 of Saprospiraceae bacterium. Lineage (GTDB taxonomy): Bacteria > Bacteroidota > Bacteroidia > Chitinophagales > Saprospiraceae > UBA6168. The sequence goes on along the minus strand of JALWSS010000131.1, from coordinate 8,501 downwards.
AAATGCTGAACGAGGGAGGTTTTCATCCAATCCACTCTTGCCTGGTGAAGCAGGTAAAGGCGCCTGGGACTCGGAGTAGGTTATGGAAAAAAACAATGTAGGATAGCTGACAAATTGCCAACATGGCGGACAATTGCCACAACCAGGTGTTGGACATCTGTACAAAAAACACCATATTTGTCTGAGGGCAATCCTCTGCCCGAACGCTTTAAAGCCTTTATTCCATGCCTGCCAGAGCACCGGAGGCAGCGCTCGATGAGACCCCGCCATATGAATTCTGTCTCCTGCTTTGCCGGGCATTTCATCGGTTAAACCCGCACGAAATGAAAACTCGTTTTACCCTCCTGCTCCTTTCCCTGCTCCTTGCAAACATTTGCCACTCACAATTCAATTGGGAACATACCGGCGGGCCTAATGGAGGCTCACTTTCCCGTATCTATTCAAATAGTGAATATGCCTTTTACGCAGACAAATACTATTTCTACCGCACCGCCGACGGGATGACCTGGGAGCAATTGCCCGAAGCCGGCATAGGGCCGTTAGCCACGAATGGCAGCAACCTGGCCGCTAAGTCTTTGAGCAACCATTTTCCTGCTCCCGGGTCAGTCAAATTTATCATCAGCCATGACAACGGCACCACCTGGACGGAAGCAAATATGCCGCCTGGCAGCGAATATTTTTCAGAAATTGTATGGTGCAGCCACGGTATTTACATTCCAAAAGGTCAGGAGGGCTTTATCTACCGCTCCACTGACGAAGGGCAAACATGGGATACAATTTTCCCTCCCTTTCAGTACGGCTATTACCTCTGGAAATTTGATGACAGACTGTACAGTGTCAGTTCTTCCAACTTGTGGCGTACGGATGCCAACGGAGAAAACTGGGCCTCCATCCCTGTTCCGCTCGACACAAATGAGTACATCAAAACCATCTTTGCTTCAGACCAGAACCTCCTCGTAAGTACTCAAAAAAAAATATGGCATTCCCATGATGACGGGCAGACCTGGTCGAACCAGGGCAAACCATGGGATGAAAACTTTGAATCCTTTCAGTTGGTTGGAGATACCCTCTATGTGGCAGGGAGTGGTAACCTCGCCCGCTCTGCTGATTTTGGCATAACCTGGGAAGGATTGATACTCGACAACAATTACCATTTTTATCTGGAATATCTGGCCACTGCAGGGGGGCATCTACTCGGCAGTACTTATAGCAAAGGTGTATTAAGGTGGGACGATGCGTCAGGGAGCCTCGTCGATGCCAACGACGGATTGGCATCCGCAGCTATAATCAGCCTCAAGGCAGGAGGGAGTAAGCTTTGGGCCAGTGCCGGAACGGGACTCTACGAATACGACCCGATACAGGAAACCTGGAGTACAGATTCGCCCTTGCCCATACCTGAGTTGTATTATGCATACCTTTCAGCTAATGATGAAGGTTACATATGCACTGCTGAATGGTTTTCGGACCATTTTTTCCTTTCAACTGATTTCGGACAAAGTTGGGACACGATTTATCCTGAATCAGACTTTTGGGGTAAACTGTACATTGACCGCCTCTATCTGTTCCAAAACGTGATTATTATTTTGGATGATTTTTTCTATTATGTGTGGCGCTCGGAGGATTTGGGGGCAAGCTGGCAACTAGTGGCTGACTATAATTCCGATTTCTGGGATATAGTGAATTTCAACGGGAAACTATTGGCTAATAGCCTGGACAAGATTTTCGTTTCCTCCGATTTTGGGAAAACCTGGGAAGAGCTGACAGAATTTCCATATGGGTACATTTATAGACTGTTGGCTATGGATGAAAGGTTGTTCGCATCAGTGGGAATATCCATCAATGGCCAATATCATAGACGTCTATATACTTCGACAGATGGTATAAACTGGACTTATGCCCACGACGGATTGCCTGAAATCGAGTTTTATGTTGATCCTACTCTGGATTATCTTACTCCTGTCTTCTACAATCATCAGGGAACTCCTATTTTGTCTGCTCCCTCTTTCGGTTATTTCACCTCGCTCGATTCGTGCAAGACATGGCTGCCGGTGGGGCCATCGCTGGGGTCTACCGTCACATTTTTCGATGGAAAGGTATACTCCGGCGGCTACGGCGGCGGGGTTTTCCAATCGGAGATTCCGGACAGTACTTATGGTGAATTGGCCCAGGGAATAGTGTATTTCGACTTAAACAACAATGGCGTTTACGATGCCGGTGAATATCCATTTCCAAACGTCCGTGTCAGCGTGGTACAACCTGGAGGCTGGTATCCCTTTTATTTCACCACCACGGCGCAAGATGGCACCTGGTCGTTGGGAATCACACCGAACATGCAGGATACGCTTCGTCCTCTCATACAGTCGGCCTACTTAGAGAGCATCAACCCGCCCTGGTATGTCGCCAATGCCGGAGGTTCCGGTAAGGATTTCGGCATCTACCTCACACCCGACATCACCGACCTGTCAGTAGCGGGACAGTATGTTTTCAGGCCCCGGCCAGGTTATGATTTAAGACTTTACGCTCATTATGAAAATGTTGGCACCACCGAACCCCATGCTAAGGTCGCCCTCCGGCTTGATCCCAACCTCACCTATATTTCCGCCTATCCCACCCCTACTGCCGTCATTGGTGACAGTCTGATCTGGGATACCGGTCAATTGTCCTTGTTTTCCGGTGGGAATATTTCTGTGAAAACAAATGTACCGCCCACTACCCCCCTCGGCACACCGGTTACCTGCACCTGGCGAGTATCTTCCCCAACTGCCGATTACACGCCTGATGACAACGTGTTTGTTTTAACCGACACCGTCGTTGGCTCTTACGACCCCAATGAAAAACGGGTGCAGCCCGCCGCAGGCCTCACTGAAGCCGAGATTGCCGAAGGTAAAGAGCTGCTTTACACCATCCAATTTCAAAATACCGGGAACTATCCCGCTGAGCGGGTGCGAATCACCGATATGATAGACACGGCACTTTACCTGCCGTCTCTGAGATTTGTGGCAGCCAGCCATCCGGTCAGCTCGTTTGAATTGAGACCGGGTAGACTGTTGGAAATCGTTTTCGACAATATTCAATTGCCCGACAGCACCTCCAACGAACCCGATAGCCACGGTTTCGTGACCTTTGCAATACAAAGGAATAAGGCATTCAATGCTGACATTCCGGTTCGCAATATGGCTGCTATTTATTTCGATTTCAACGAACCCATTTTCACCAATGAGGTGAGTTTCACCATCAATGATACGCCTCTTGCTGTCACTGAAGATTCCAGAGAAGCACCCGCGTCATTGCTCATCTTTCCCAATCCGGCAGGGGAGGCTTTCACCGTTTCGTCGCGGGGGCATTTAAGTGGCCCCGGCAGGTTGATTCTCCGTAATGTCGCCGGAAGAATCGTGGCTGAGCAGTTCGTGACCGACCTTGCCACTCCGCAGGTGGTGTCGTCGGTCTCTCTGCCCGCCGGCATCTATTTCGTGCAGCTATCAGGGGATGGTGGTCAAATGGCCGGGAAGGTGGCCGTTATGGCCGAAAAGCAGTGATTGCACAGCCAACCACTGAAGATTGCGAGGCACGGTCCATTCTACTAAAGAATTGCTACTTCCTGACACCAGCCCACTGAGATGGAGTAGCATGATGCCAAAGCACCAATGGTTGTTAGATACGTCGCTGATTTTACTTCAGTGGACTCAGGATTCAAATTCATAACACCCGGTTGAGGTGGTTGGCGTGAACATTGAGTTGGCGTGCAAAGTCGGCGTGTCGCAGACCCAAAGCTGTTGTGAGAATCAAGCAGGAGGAACGTAGATTTTTGGTTGCCTTCAAATCATTGAAAACAAAGCGGCCGTACCATCCAATGAAGTTGGTACGGCCGCTCTTTTTGTGGCCTTGCTATATTCCTTCATCAGCAATCCACATCCTGCAACTGCGTATCCCAGCAGTGCCATTCTTCATCCATGTAGAAATGCGGGTCTTTCACCCTGCCGTTGTGGTTGGTTTCATTCCAGTTGATTTCGAGCAGGTTGTTGATGCCGGCGCCAAATACGTCGTAGGCCCTGTCGAATTCGCCGGGTACCACATTTCCGGCGCGGTATTCAATGTAGCCGCCATTGTCGGGGTTGCCGGGAATGATGTTGGTGTAGCGGATGACTTCCACGTCGTCTCCGTTGTTGCGCTGGTAGTCAATTCCGATAAAAGGTTTCGGATCGTTGGCGTCGAAATTCAGGGTCCAGTGGGCGTAGGACTCGTCCAGTGCCGTTATTCCCGTGTACCAATGAACATTGGAGAATCCACCGGTCTTTGAAATGTACATGTCCCATTTCACTTCGTCGTTGACCAGCAATTCACCGTAGAGTTCAGCCTGGTAGGTTCCGGTGTCATCGGTCACTTCGTAAGACCAAAGCCAAACTCCCTGCCCCTGATAAACGGGCTGGTGGTTGAAGGCTTCCTGGAACGAAAGGATCGGAATGGTCAGGTGCAGGCTCAACAGGGAGTTCCAAACCAGGATATTACCAGCGGCATGCGACCAATTGGTAATGGTTCTGGAATCCACCTCATCATCGGCCAGTCCTCCCATTTCCGTGAATGGTGTCAGGCTCATCAAAAAGGTTTCCTGAGCAGGCAATGCAGGAGCATCGTGGCCGAGCCAGGGATCTGTTTCGTTGTCTTTCTGGCAGGACTGGGTAAGTACGAGGGTAAGGAAAAGGGCAAGCAAAAAACTTAGCTGTTTCATGATTTCTGTTTTGTGGTTAGGAGTTGTATGAATCACACCCTAAAAACGCCCGGCATTGAATTTACCCTACCTGTGTTTTTAAGATCGAATTCATTGGCCTCCAATGGGCGGAGTCATCTCCTTTGCTGAATCAGGTACATTTTAAAGCCTCAACGAGAGCAGGGGGGGGACAAACACTCCATCTTGCTGAATTTGTGTATTTTCAGCTTTTATAGTCCTGAACCTTTCTCTGTGGCGGTCTTCCAAATGGAAGAACAAAACTTCTTGTATGAAAACTTCTACCGGCAATTCCCCGAATGGGTGGTCCAATTATCCATTTATAAATGCCGGGATATTTGTGCTTTGTTATAGTACTGGTTCATTTTTCGAAACAGCCATGAAAAAAGGAGGAGATACCGGGTCTGCTAAAATCTGCATTCACAGTGCCGTACGCGAGTGGAGTTCTTTCGCGGGGAATGGCTTTCTTACTTCAGGATTGTGCTTGCTGTTATTGGCCTTTTTTTGCTCCTGCTCTTCGGCCCCTGAAACTACCCTCAGAAAGTACGAACAAGCTCACAACGCGCACGATGTCTCAAAGGAGCTTTCCTGCTACTCTCCGGAGGTAGTTTTCGAAATTCAGGATGTCTGGACAAAATCAGGACTTGTGCAAATGCATGAGCTTGCAGAATGGGATTCCACACTGAACAGCAATCTCAACTTTGAATTACTGGAACGATATGGAGACACCCTCCTTTGCCGTGTGGTAGAGTCAAATGATTGGTTCAGTGCGGTGGGAATGGAATACGTTGTACACGATTCAGTGTGGTTGGTCGTCGAGGATGAAAAAATCAAATACATCAAGGCAATTCCCAATCCTCAACAAAGCAAAGCAGTCGCAGAAATAATGCAGTCGCTTTTCCAATGGTCTTCTGAAACAGGAGATACCATTCTTCCTACCCTGTTCAAAGGGCAAGAGTTTATCTATTCAGAAGAAGCTGCACAAAAGTGGTTGGATTTATTGGCAACCTGGCAAAAGCGATAGCAAACAAAGATATTCAGGACTTGTAGCCCCTCGCTGTTGTTCTCACTCGATCGCCTGTATCTGCGAGGTATTCACAAACAGTACATTTCCGATCTCTTCATAGCCGGTAAAAGTTTGAACACCTAACTTTTTCAGTGCCTCATGCCGGAACCCGAGGATGGTCAGGTCTGCCATTTCAGACCTGGTACAGATGAGTTCTTTGAGATCAACATCCATTTTTTGAGGGATGATCTCGATGTTCTTTTTTGAAATAGGCAGGCGGCCCTCTTCGATGATTTGCACCAATTCAAGTTCTTGTTGAACCAGCTCTTTTTCAGGTGCTACGGCCATGATCCTGATCTCCGAATCCTCCCAATCCGGATGGCCTTGAAGAATGAAGCCGAGCAGGATCATCAGGTTGGCGTTTTCGACGTCTTTGGAGGTGATCCAGATATGGATGTACCTGTGGTAACCAAAGCCTCTTTCGCTGGTTCCCAAAATGCATGCATCGAAATTGAGGGCTTTGATGAGGGGGAAATTGTCAACGATGTCTTTGAGTGTTTCAGGTTTTTTCTTCAGAAATTCGAAAACGATCATGTTGTTTTCTTTGCCCGACATACCGGGAAGCTGAATAACCTGTGCCACTGCTGTGGTGAAAGAGGGGCTGATATGTGTATCGAGGTAAACGTGGCTTTTGGAAGCAATGGCCATTTGCAGGAGCTTTGATTTGGCAATGCGTGCTTCCGCTCCTGTTTCTTTTGATATCCTTCCGTGTATGAAGTGGGTATAGGTTCCGAAACCGTATTTGTAGGACAGCCATGACACAAAATCAAACAAGGCGGGTCGTTGGAAGGTGTCGCCGGAAAATCCGACAATGGCTGGCCGCCACTTTTCATGTGCATCCGACTTTCGTTTCTGAAGAAAGACCTGAAGCTTGTGCGAAACCTGAAAAATGACCCCCTGGAAAATGGCTGCCAGCCCTTCTTTGCTGTCTTTGAAATAGGTGATGAACAGGTAAATGGCCAGCATCAGCAACAAAGACAAAACGGCATACAGGAAATTCATCTGGAACATCAGCCAAAAGCAAAACACGGCCCCAATCAAAGACAGGTACCACCGGGATTTAAAAGTGGGCCGGTAGGAGGGGTCCGCTGCAAAATGTTCCAGAAACGAAATCAGGCAAATGGCTCCGTAGGTCACCATGAAAAACATGGATATGATCTCAGCCACGAAGTTCACATTGCCCATGGCGATGAAAAGAAAGGCAATGATACAAGTGATGACCGCACTGTTGAAAGGTTCGTTGGCAGCGCCTTTTCCTTTTGCAAACAGCTCATTGAAATGCTCGGAAGGGAATACCTTGTCCTTGCCGAGTGCCTGCAAGGTGCGCGGAGCGATCATGATGGAACCCAAAGCCGATGAAATGGTGGCACAGGCCAGACCAATGGGGATAGCGGGCCCCCAGGCCGCAATTTTGCTCATGAAAAGCTGGTCGTTGGCGAGGTCTTCGGGGCTGGCACTCACCGTCAGTTTGTAGGCAATGAAAACGTAAACCACCATTCCGAAAAGCGTGGCGCTCATGGTGCCCAGCGGAATGGATTTCCTCGGCTCCTTCAGGTCGCCGGACAGTCCCAGCCCCGCCGCGATACCTGTAAATGCCGGAAAAATGATGGTGAACACATAGAAAAAACTGTCAGGGTTGGCAATGTGGGCAGTGAAACGGTCGGGTGGTGGCAGGTAGTCGGTTTGACCAAGGAACAGCAAAATAATGGAAATAAAAAGCACGGTCACCACCACATACAAAGCCTTCACTCCCAGATCAGCCCCTTTGGTGAGGATGAGCAGGGTGAGCAAGGCCATGGAAGGAATGCTCACCAGGCGCATGTCGGCAAGATGAAGATTGTAGGACGCGTTGAGCCACTGAAAAACGGGCTGGAAAGCCTCGGCAAAAGCAATGACGTAAAAGGCCACGCTGATGGCCTGGGCCAGGTACAAGGCCACACCGATGGCGGCGCCAATGTTGATGCCAAAGGAGCGGGAGATCATGAAATATGCCCCGCCGCCTTCTACTTTCTGGTTGGTGGCGATCTCGGCAACCGCCATGGCCGTGGCGATGGTCACAATGTGGCCGAGAACGATGATGACGATGGTGCCCCAAAAGCCCACATGGGCCACCGCATACCCGAATCGCAAAAAAAGGATGGCACCGAGAATGGTAGAAATGGTGGCCATGAAAACAGGAGCGGTACCAAATCCGGCACCACCGGACGACAATTTTATTTCAGCGTTTTTTGTTTTCACTTTTATTCAAGATGAGTAACTGACCAACTTCCCCGTTTCAAGAACCATTCTGGAAACCGGCGGCTGGCTCTTTTGGCGAAAGGTCCGGATCAGGCGCCCAAGGTAAGCTTAGCAGGACAATTGAAAAGAAACAGGGCCACATAAAATTATCTCCGGTCAATGCTGGCATCAACGGAGCTTTGGCCAGAGAATCATTTTTTCTTTTCACTCGCTTTCGCAATGGGCTTGCAGTCGAATCACATTTTCCGAAGAATATAAAAGCAAAGCTTACCTTGCGCAGTGCGTTATGTGAGGAATCGAGGAATTGATCCCGACTTTTGTCGGGAGAGGAATCGAAGAATTGAGGAATGAGTGCACTGCAAAAAGTGGTATTCTCGTCAAACGAAGTTATTCCTTCTGGAAAAATGTCGGACGGAGTCCGACAAGATATGGTCCCGGACATCCCGAAGAAATTTCGGGACGGAACCAGCGTAG
>JALWSS010000130.1 GCA_026993525.1 Saprospiraceae bacterium | reverse complement strand
CTTCCTTATCTTGCAGTAATCGTAAAAACATAGGCCTTCTGCGTGTTTCGAAGATTGTGAAATTTCCTCGAAGTTACACAGAAGGCCTTTTTCTACCAAGTCTCCCAAAATTCGGGATGACTCATGTTTATTAGCCATTCATTTGTTGAAGGGGTTTTGTGTTCCAAAAACCTCGATCCCGAGTTTGCCTCGGGACAAAAACCTCAATCCCGAGCTTGCCTCGGGACAAAAACCTCAAAAACCTCAAAAAATAATTCAGGAGCTGACCGAAAGTCAGCGCCTGAGGGGGGGCCGAAAAACCTCGATCCCGAGCTTGCCTCGGGGCAAAAACCTCAAAAAATAATTCAGGAGCTGACCGAAAGTCAGCGCCTGAGGGGGGGGCAAAAACCTCGATCCAGAGCTTGCCTCGGGACAAAAACCTCAAAAACCCCTCAATCCCGAGCTTGCCTCGGGACAAGAATCCCTCAAAACAACCCCTTCAGCACCTTTTCATCCACCAGGTTGGGCAGGGTGACCTGCAGGCCGCCGGAGCGTTTCATTTCCCTTTCGATGGCAAAGCGGGCGTTGGGATTTCTGGCCCACGAGCGTCGGGCGATGCCGTTGTTTACGTCCCAGAAGAGCATTGCTTCGAGGCGTCTTTGCGCTTCCGGGCTGCCGTCCAGCACCATTCCGAAGCCGCCGTTGATGGCCTCGCCCCAGCCTACACCGCCGCCGTTGTGGATGCTGACCCAGGTGGCACCCCTGAAAGCGTCGCCAATGACGTTTTGGATGGCCATGTCTGCGGTGTAACGTGAGCCGTCGTAAATGTTGGCCGTTTCCCGGAAGGGGGAGTCGGTGCCACTTACGTCGTGGTGATCCCGGCCGAGAACCACCGGCCCTTTCAGTTCGCCTGCGGCAATGGCCTTGTTGAAGGCAGTGGCTATTTTGATGCGGCCCTCGGCATCAGCGTAAAGGATGCGTGACTTTGAGCCAACGACGGGGAGGTTTTTTCCGGCGTTTCTGATCCAGAGGATGTTGTCTTTCAACTGGCCCTGGATTTCTGCCGGTGCCGAGGCGTAAATTTCCTCCAGAACGCTTGCCGAAATATCATCGGTTTTGTTCAGGTCTTCCTGCTCTCCTGAACAGCATACCCAACGGAACGGACCAAAGCCAAAATCAAAGCACATGGGGCCCATGATGTCTTCCACATAGCTTGCGTAGCGATAAAGGCCCCGTGATTGGTCTTTCCAGATATCCGCTCCGGCGTGGCCGGCTTCCAGCAGGAAGGCGTTGCCGTAGTCCCAGAAGTACATACCGCGTTCTGCCATAGCATTCACTGCGGCCACATGCCGTATGAGGGATTGGCGGACCGCTTCTTTGAATGCCTTGCGGTCTTTGGCCAGCAGGTCTTGCGCTTCGGCGTAGGTATAGCCCACGGGGCAATAGCCCAGGTCGTCAACATTGTGCAGACTGGTCTGATCGCTGCCCAGTTCCACGTGCATGCCCTCATGCACGAGCTTTTCCCAGAGGTCCACGATGTTGCCAGCGTAGATGAGGGCAATGGCTTCCCGGTTTTTCCGGCATTCTTCCATTCTCCGAAGGAGGGCATCCAGGTCTGAATAAACGTTTTCTTTTTGTATGTAACCGTCGGTAATGCGCTGCTCGATGGCTTTGGGATCCACCTCGGCCACCACACCCACAGCACCTGTGATGACAGCGGCTTTGGCCTGTGCACCGGACATGCCTCCCAATCCGGAGGTTACGTAGATGCTGCCACGGAGGTCGTCTGAACCGAGGTTCATTTTTCTGCCGGCATTCAGCAGGGTGATGGTGGTACCATGCACAATGCCCTGTGGCCCGATATACATGTACGAGCCGGCGGTCATTTGCCCGTATTGGGTCACACCCAGGGCGTTGTACTTGTTCCAGTCTTCTTTCTTCGAATAATTCGGCACCATCATTCCGTTGGTGACCACCACCCTCGGGGCCTCGGGGTGCGAGGGGAACAGTCCCATCGGGTGGCCGGAGTACATGACCAGGGTTTGGTCATCGGTCACGTTGGCCAGGTATTGCATGGTGAGCAGGTATTGCGCCCAGTTTTGGAAAACCGCACCATTGCCGCCGTAGGTGATCAATTCATGCGGGTGTTTGGCAACGGTAGGGTCAAGGTTGTTCTGGATCATCAGCATGATGGCCGCCGCTTGCTTCGACCGGTGGGGGTACTCTTCAATCGGACGGGCGTACATTTTGTAATCCGGCCTGAAGCGGTACATGTAAATCCGGCCGTATTGATCCAGCTCTTCGGCAAATTCCGGTGCAAGCACTCTGTGGAATTTCTCCGGAAAATAGCGAAGCGCATTGGCCACGGCCAGTCGTTTTTCTTCCGCTGACAGCAGGTCGTCAATAACCCGCCTGGGGGCGTGCGATACGGTTTTGTCGTAGGCTTTTGCCGGAGGAAGCTCATCGGGGATGCCCTGTAGAATGGCTTCTTTGAAAGGAATGGGTGGTTGCTTTGTCACGGTGTGGAAGAATTTGGCTGGTTCACAAGATAAGGTGGCAGGTGTCCTGCCGGGTTTTGGCAAAGTTAGGTTTTGCCGGCTACTTCAGGGTGTCGTTTCAAAGTTGATATTCGGTGGGGGAGGGTAGTGCCTTGCACTTCATTGCGACGAAAAAAAGAAAAACCCTGCACGGCTTGGTACCATGCAGGGTCAGAAAGTTTTTCTGAACAAATTTGCCTGTCCGGGGCAAAGTTTTATTCTTTGCGACCACCTTTGAGTTCGTCTTGCAGTTCTTTCAACTCATCCCACTTGCCTTCGGCAGCGAGAGCGGCCTGTTGCGGCCAGGTGGTTGGGTCGTGCATTTTGTAACGTGAACCTTGTGCGACAAGGATTTCACGGATCTTTTCAGGATCGGCGGCTGCCAGGTCGGCAAATGTGGCGATGCCATTCTCTGTGAGGATGGAAGCGATCTTGGGGCCGATGCCTTCGATCTTCTTCAGGTCATCCTTTTTCGCTTTTGCCGGTGCTTTGGCGGCTTTCTTTTCAGCCTTGGGTTCAGCTTTTTTAGCCTCCTTCTTCTCCGCTTTGGGTTCAGCTTTTTTAGCCTCCTTCTTCTCTGCTTTAGGCTCAGCTTTTTTCTCTGCTTTAGGTGCAGCCTTCTTTTCTGCTTTAGGAGCTTCTTTTGCAGGAGCCTCCTCTTTAGCCGGAGCTTCAGGAGCAGCGGCAGCTACTACCGGTTCTTCTTTTGCAGGTTTCGGTGCCGGTTTGGCTTTTGGCTTTTCGACTTTGGCAACGGTTTCCTGTACGTCGTCAAAAGGCAATACGGAAACGAACGTCCAGCCTCTGCGTCCTTTTCGGAACGAAACCACGCCGTCCACTTTTGCGTGAATGGTGTAATCTTTTCCGAAGTAGGTGTTTTTGCCGGTGTGAAATTTGGTGCCACGCTGCCGGATGATGATGTTGCCGGCACGGGCCAGCTGACCACCGTAGAGTTTTACACCGAGACGTTTACTGATACTATCCCGGCCGTTCTGAGTTGAACCTTCACCTTTTTTATGTGCCATTTTCTTTTACTGTTTTCAGGTTAAACTTAGGCGCTGGCTGCGGTGCTCTTGTCAAACCACGCAGGCCATGACGCAGGATGGTATCAGGCCCCGATGCTTTCGATTTTGATTTTCGAAAACTGCTGGCGATGACCATTCTTTACACGGTAGCCCTTGCGGCGCTTTTTCTTGAAAACGATGACTTTGTCACCTTTTACAAGTGGTTCCAGAATGGTTGCGCTCACTTTGGCGCCCTTCACGATCGGCGTGCCTACTTTCACGGAGCCGTCCTTCTCAACGAGCAATACGTCGTCGAAGGTAACCTTGTCTCCCTGAGCGGCTTCTAACCGGTGGACAAAGATCTCCTGACCTTCTGTCACTTTAAACTGCTGACCGGCTATGGTTACGATTGCGAACATGTTTAAAGATTTTGTCAGTTAATTCAGACCAATGAATCTGCCCGGAAAGCGAGAAACACCGGCACTGCTTCAAAAACGGCCGCAAAGATAACAGGCCAGCCTGGTAAATCCCAATTTTTGATCTTCAAAAACCGCTACCCAATAATTACCCGAAGGATAACCTCCAATCCCGAGACAAGCTCGGGACCGAAAAACCTCAAAAACCTCAATCCCGAGCTTGCCTCGGGACAAAAACCTCAAAAGCTGCAAAAAAAGCCGCAGGAAGAATTCAGGCGCTGACCGAAAGTCAGCGCCTGACGGGGGCCCAAAAAACCTCAATCCCGAGCTTGCCTCGGGGCAAAAACCTCAAAAGCTGCAAAAAAAGCCGCAGGAAGAATTCAGGAG
>JALWSS010000129.1 GCA_026993525.1 Saprospiraceae bacterium | reverse complement strand
GTTTTGATGAAAAAAAAAGCCCCCATTGAACGGTGTCGGCAGGCATTTGGTTCATACGTACCGTCGATCTCCCGATCGGCGTTGCTTTCCTGTACGTTGCTTTTCGTCAACAGGGAGAACGACAAGCCCAAATTCTTTACGTCGAACTGGAGTTCGACACTACCAAATCTCACAGTGGAACAATTCGCTGAACAGCGGGAAGAGCCGCTTTTTCAGGGCCTGCAGGTAGTTGCGGTGTTTGTGCAGTTTGCCCACCACCGCCTGACTCATCTCCGGTTCAATTTCTTCTCTGTTCATCAACTCCGCCAGGGATTTGATAAATGCGGGCAACACCTCTTCGTGGTAGGAGGCAAACTCCTGCCTGAGCCGGTCAACTTCCGATTGCAGTTCATGCGGAACATTGCCGAGGCCCATCGTCAGAAAGCGGGAGAAAAAGCTAATCTCTTCCTGCCAGAACTGAACCTCCTCCATCCAGGAATGGATCAGGTCTTCACCGGGCAAGGCTTTGATCCTGGGCCTTTTTGTTCCCTGGCTCGCACCGGGATTGATTGAGTGGATCTTAACCATGACTTTATTTGGTTGGCTTAGCGTTTCAACGGGCATTCCTCACATGACAACAGCCATGCACCAACCAGGCTTTGGAAATGTGGAACTCAGGGCGTGATTTGTCCAGGATTGTTATCGATGGAAAGGCGTTTTGGGAATGGTTTGGGCCTAACAATGCAATTTCAGTGCCTGAAGCGAGAACCTATGAAATTGAAATGGATTTTGGTGGCACCAATCCCATTGGCACTTTTACATCATGGACTACTGCCTGCTTTACAAACCCTTTGGCATGCTGAGCCAGTTTACCCGGTAGCATCCGGGGCAGCGCACCCTGGCCGACCTGGATTATGATTTCCCGAAGGATGTGTACCCTGTGGGGCGGTTGGATGCTGACAGCGAGGGCCTTTTGCTGCTTACCAATGACAAAGCTTCTGTGAAACGCATGCTAAGTCCCGGCAGCCATGTGCCGAAAACCTACCTGGCACAAGTGGAAGGCATTCCGACGAAAGAAGCGGTGGAAAAATTACAGAATGGTGTCACCATCAGGGTAAAGAAATAGCACTTTACAACCAGGCCGGCAATTGTCAGCTTATTGCACTCACCACTGGCTTTGCCACCCCGGAACCCTCCCATTCGCTATCGCAAAAGTGTGCCCGACAGCTGGCTGGAAATCACATTGACCGAAGGAAAAAACAGGCAAGTGAGAAAGATTTGTGCAGCCGTGGGTTTTCTGGTACTGCGGCTGGTCAGGATTGTCTTCGGAGAATGAAAACCTGGCAAAGGCAGCCTGAAAGAACTCACTCATGTACAGGTGGTAAAGGTATGAGTCAGCTCATTTTCAATACCACTTTCAAAGCCTTACCGATTTCGTGTAGGACCTGATTGTCGATAACACCTATTTTTCGAACCAGTCTTTTAACCGAAATGGATCGAATTTGAAAACAATCAATAGAGGAAACCTTATCGAGTTTATTTTGATGATCAGGGACCAGGCGAATCATCCATGGTGCAGAAGAAAAATGATCTTTCCATGTAGTTATCGGCACTACAATTCTCAACGGAAGTGTACCCAGTGAATCGTGGTTGATAATTATTGCGGGTCTGACCTTTTTAATTTCAGCCCCAATGGTTGGGTCCAGATTGACGAGCCATATTTCACCCCTCTTCATAAAAATCTTCAGAATCTATATTTGTGAAAGCTGTTATTTCCCTGTCTTCTGAATAGTCTTTTTTGAGCAGTTTAGCTGCAGTTTCCAGCAATTGTTCTTGTTTAGTCTGACTAACAGTATAATCGTTGGCAGGCTCCTCCAGTTGTTGTTTTATTCCTGAAAGTTCATTGATCAGTTCCTTAAGTACCTCCAACTTTTCACTAAAAGTAAGGCCTTTGATCAGTGAAATGATATGGATGATTTTATCATTCATTAGGTCAATGATGACTGAGGCACCAAAGATAAGGCGCTTTTTCTAATAACTGCGTCCACCGGGTCCTGGATTAAGCACCCTGATGTTTAGAGTATCCCCCATCGTCAATCCCAACTCCTAACGCTTTTTAACCACAGAGTGAGCAGCGTCTTTGTAAAGCGTTTCAGGGAGATTTGACACGGAGTTTCACGGCGCCAGCACTTCAAACCCTACACCCTACACCCTACTCCCTACTCCAGCTTGTCCCTTCCTTCCCGTCTTTCACCACGATGTTGAGTTCTTTGAGGGCGTCCCGGATCTTGTCGGAGGTGCCCCAGTCTTTGCGGGCGCGGGCTTCCTGGCGGATTTCCAGGATGAGTTTCATCAGGCCTTCCACCACGCCGTTGCCGGAGGTGGCGGCCATCTCGTCTCTGAGACCGAAGATGTCGTTGATGAAATCGTTGAAGGTTTTTTTGAGTCTGTTGAGGGTGTCTTCGGTAATGTCGGTCATGGGTAGCTGGCCGGCTTTCAGGCTGTTCACCTTTGTCACCAGATCAAAGAGGCTGGCGAGGGCTTTGGGGGTGTTGAAGTCGTCGTTCATGTTGGCGAAGGCCTGGTCTATGGTGGCATTGATCTCTTCGTCCAGTTTGCCGGCGGCGCCATTGCCCGGATGGGCGAGGGATTGCAACACCTTGTTGCCTTCCATGAGGCGGCGGTATCCTTTTTCGGCGGCTTGCAGGGCGTCGTCGGTCAGGTCGAGGGTGCTTCGGTAGTGCGATTGCAGCATGAAGAAGCGCACCACCATGGGCGAATACCCCTTGCTGATATGGGGGCTGTTGCCGGTGAAGAGCTCACCCGGCATGATGCTGTTGCCTTCGCTTTTGGCCATTTTGCGGCCGTTCAGCAGCAGCATGTTGCCGTGCATCCAGTAGCGGGCCGGGGCGTGGCCGCAGGCGCCGATGTTCTGTGCAATTTCGTTCTCGTGGTGGGGAAACTTCAGGTCGTTGCCGCCGCCGTGTATGTCGAAAGTCTCGCCCAGGTATTTGGTGCTCATCACCGAGCACTCCAGGTGCCAGCCGGGAAAACCCACCGACCAGGGCGACTTCCAGCGCATCAGGTGGCTCGGGTCGGCTTTTATCCAGATGGCGAAATCAGAGGGGTGGCGTTTTTCCGACTGGTTTTTGAGGTCGTCTCTGGTTTCGGAGATCAGCTCTTCAATTTTGCGGCCCGACAACTGCCCGTAAACGCCGTATTTTTCTTCAAACTTGATGGTGTCAAAATAAACCGAGCCATTCACCTCGTACGCCAGTCCGTTGTCCAGGATGGCCTGCACCATGTCTATTTGTTCCAGAATGTGGCCGGTGGCCCGGGGTTCGATGTTGGGAGAAAGCACATTGAAGACCTTCATCATGTCGTGAAAGCCATTCATGTATCGCTGCACGATCTCCATCGGCTCCAGCTCTTCCAGGCGGGCTTTTTTGGAGATCTTGTCCTCACGTCCGATGTCGGCATCGCCTTCCAGGTGCCCCACATCCGTGATGTTGCGGACATAGCGAACCTTGTACCCCAGGTACTGGAAATAGCGGTACACCACGTCGAAGCTGACAAAGGTGCGACAGTTGCCGAGGTGTACATCGCTGTAAACGGTGGGGCCACAAACATACATGCCTATGCGCCCTTCGTGCAATGGGGTGAATACTTCTTTTTTTCCAGTAAGACTGTTGTGAATCTTCAGCTCGTTTTTCATGCGCGCAAAAGTAGAAATTTGAACCCTTCGATGGCATTGCCCCTGAGATTTTTCACCTTTGGCAATTCAGGGCTTCGTCAAACCTTAAAATTCAATCATGTACAGGTGCATTTTACTGGTCCTTTTTTGCCTTTCCTTCGGTATACTCAACTCAAAGTGGTTTGAGAATAATCCATCGCTCACGTCAGGTGTGGATGGGGAGTTTGGGCGGCGTACGCCGCCCAAACCACTTCGTTTAGAGTATAAATGCCAGGGGAACACCAACCGCATTTCCGAAGAAAATGAAAAGACCAACGGAGTGGACAGCCTCCCGTACGGGGGCTACTCAACGCCCGATGCTTACCAGGGTTACAAATTGGTGTGGAAAGATGAATTCAACGGCAGCGGCCAGCCCAACCCGGCCAGTTGGACCTACGACCTGGGTGACGGCTGCCCCCGGCTCTGCGGCTGGGGCAACGACGAAAAGCAGTTCTACACCAACCACCCCCGCAATGTTTACCTGAAGGATGGCTTTCTGGTGTTGGAAGCCTGGGAAGAAGAGACCAATGGCCACCCGTACTCCTCCGCCCGCATCAAAACCGAGGGCCTGCAAAGTTTCCATTACGGCCGGATTGACGTGCGGGCCGTAATGCCTTACGGGCAGGGCATCTGGCCTGCCATCTGGCTGCTGGCCGATGACTACCTGTCCAACGGCTGGCCTGATTGCGGCGAGATTGACATGGTGGAACTGATCGGCCAACAGCCGGCAAGGTGCTATGGCACCGCCCACTGGAACCTCGATGGCAAGGGGCATCATTTCGCAAACGGGCACTATGACCTGCCCGCCGGCCGTTTTGCAGATGAGTTCCACGTCTTCAGCCTCCTCTGGGATGAACAGGGCCTCACCTGGCTGGTTGACGACCAGCCCTGCCACCGGCTGACCAAAGAGGATTTCGGTTCCCAAAACCCATTCGATAATCCTTTTTTCCTGATCATGAACATCGCCGTTGGCGGCAATTGGCCCGGCTACCCGGATGCATCCACCACCTTCCCACAGCAAATGGTAGTGGACTATGTCCGGTATTTTAAGAAACTGACCGCAGATGAGGGATGATCCCGAAACAAGTTCGGGACTGCCTCCGGCAAGGAGAGGGATGAGGGATGAGGGATGAGGGATGAAAGAGCTAGCGTCCCCCAAACTCTACACCCTACACCCTACACCCTACACTCTACACCCTACACCCTACACCCTACACCCTACAATCCCGAGCTTGCCTCGGGACAAAAACCTTCAAAAAAACCTCACTATGCTGCTGCTTCTCCTTTCCATCCTCCTCATTGTCGTCGGAACGGTTCGTTTCAAGGTACATCCGTTTCTGGTGCTTTTCGTGGTGGCCCTGGGCTATGGTCTTCTCTCAGGCATGCCGGTCGAACTGGTGCTTCAATCCGTAAAGGACGGTTTTGGCGGCATCCTCGGCAGCATAGGCCTGGTCATTGTGATGGGAGTCATCATTGGCGCTTTTCTGGAGCATACCGGGGGAGCGCAGGCCCTGGCGGCCAGGGTGCTGGCGCTGATTGGCCAGAAGCGGTTGCACAGTGCCATGGGGCTGATAGGCTACGTTGTTTCCATCCCGGTTTTTTGCGACAGCGGCTTCATCATCCTGCATCCACTCAACAAGGCCCTGACGAAGAAAGCCGGCAAGCGCCTGGCAGGGACCGCCGTTGCGCTGGCATTGGGGTTGTTGGCCAGCCACGCCATGGTGCCACCCACGCCGGGACCCATTGCCGCAGCGGGCATCATCGGTGCCAACCTCGGTTTGGTTATTCTGGCGGGGATGGGAGTCAGCCTGCTGGCGCTTGTTCCGGCCATTTTCTTCGCAAAATGGCTGGCAGGCAGGGTAAGTCTGCCCATTGACGAAGAAGAACCGGCGATAGAGGAATCGGAGCAAAGCATACCTGCTGCCTGGAAAGCCTTTTTGCCCATTGGAGTTCCCATTTTGCTCATCGTCGCAAAAAGCCTGAACGACTACCTTGTCTTTGCAAAATCCGGCTTGGCCGCCGATGTCATCACCCTGTTGGGCACCCCGGTGATTGCGCTGCTGGCGGGGCTCGGTTTTGCCCTCCTGTTGCCGAAGAAACTTGAAAAGACCATGCTCTCAGACAGCGGCTGGGTGGGGCAGGCACTGAAGAGCGCCGCAGTTATCCTGATGGTGACAGGTGCCGGGGGCATCTTCGGCAAAATGCTGCAAAACTCCGGCCTTGGCGATCTCATCAGCCAGCACCTGCAGGGCATGAGCATCGGCATTCTGTTGCCCTTCCTCGTGGCTGCCGCTTTGAAAACGGCGCAGGGTTCTTCCACCGTTGCCATGATTACCACTGCCTCTGTGCTTGCCCCTCTGTTGCCCGCTCTCGGGCTCCATTCCGACCTCAGCAAGGCACTCAGCGTGGTAGCCATCGGGGCCGGCTCACTGGTCGTTTCACACGCCAACGACAGCTTCTTCTGGGTGGTCACCCAAATGACCGGTATGGACGTGGGCAAAGGCTACCGTCTGCACACCCTGGGCACGGCAGTGCTGGGCCTGTCGGCGGCAATTGTGGTGTGGGTAGCCTGGATGATTGCGGGGTGAACAGGTTTGGTTTGACAGGGTAATGTCCGCTGATATATTCTCGAAACGGAATGGATTGGGCGGCGAATATAGACTTGCTCAGGAACCGGGCTCCCCATACAGTCCCGAAGATGGTGACGGATTTTTCACCAACCATATCACATCAGGTAGATTTGAAATGAGCCCAAAAAAATCTGCCTGGTTTTTGTAGGGAATGGCTTTTCGTGATCGTTGTATGGCGGCATAGATTTTTTCTTCTGAAAAATCTTGAACCGGTTTTAGGGCCATATTTCTGAAAGGGAAAACGTGAGAAGTATTTTATTTGCCATTCGGAATGAATTTCCGGATTCAAAAAAAAACAATGATGAAACAAGTGATTTTTTCAACCATGCTGGTTGCATTCTTTTTGGCTTGTAAAAAGGATCAGCCTGCCCAACAAGATTATGTAATTGGGAAAAACCGTTTCACTACCCTGGTGAATGGCGATGAACGGGAATACTACGTTCATGTGCCTTCTACCTATGACGGCAGTGTTGCCGTTCCGGTGGTATTCATGTTGCACGGCTCTTCCGGGGATGGTTTGCGGTTTTACAAAATTTCCGGATGGAAAGAGGTTGGAGAGCAGGAAAATATCATTACAGTTTATCCCTCTTCGTGGCATTATTGTGTCATAGATGAAGGTCAGGTAAAAAACACAACGAAATGGAATGTTTATCCCGGTTCATTTGAATATTGCCCCAATCAGACTCCACGAGACGATATCAAGTTTTTGCGACAAATTATTGACGAACTGAATGAGCGCTTCAGTATAGATAATAACCGAATATACCTGGTGGGCTTTTCCAACGGAGGAGCAATGGCATTCCGGTGTGCGGTTGAAATGAGCGATGTATTTGCCGCTATCGTAGAATCTGCCGGAACCCTGGGGAGGGATACTACGCTAACTCCCGCTGAGTATATTCCGCTTACCTTCCAGATTGGCAACAGGGACAGCAGGTGGTATGGAGAAGGAATTACCATTCCCATGTCTCTGTTTGATACATTGTTGCAGTTTCATCCACAGTTTCATGGAGTGGCAAAAATTCACTCCCACGTTTTTAACTTTGAAACAGAATATACCCTCAGTGGGGATACAACCTCTGTCATGGTGGCCAACTACAAAGATTCATCTGGTCAGCCTGGCAGAGAATTCAACTTTCTGTTTATTCCCGAACTGGGGCATCAATATCCAAACGGATCCAACCACCCCCTGTATGGTGCACAACTTAATTGGGAGTGGCTGAAACAGTTTGAGAAACCCTGATTTACATTGTGTTGGTTTCCTTGATTCTGAAGCCTGACCAAAACTATTTGGGGATGATCCTGAATTCTTTGGTGAACTGAGCTACTGCCTGAAAGTTGGTGTCCGGCAAAACGGTGTTGGAGTAGAAAATTGTATCTTTATTCAGGTCAACTATCCATTGTTGCCCTGCATTCCTGCCATTTCCCCTGATTATGATCATATTATTATATTCAAAATGAAGTGGTTTGAGTGGCGATCCCGGTCCCGTCCCGAAATTCTTCGGGATCGGGATTCGGGACCCAAACTCCCCATCCAGACTGGAAGACGGTGACGAATTTTTCGAAAGCCCCTTTCTGTCGGGTATATTTCCGACAGGAAGTAAAAATTGTATAGTCGGTCCGTCGAGGGTTGAGAATTGAAAATGGTGCGTTTTCCCGGAATTAATTTCTTTTATTGCCATATCGAAATCAAATTGCCAGTCAAGCGGGCAAGTGAAACATTCGTCAGCAATTAACTCCATTTGATAGCGGTGATCAAAGGTGTACTCAACACAATGTGTGCCAGCCCACCATTCAAAAAAGACGGCTGCGATAATTGTCAATAGCAGGCCGTATGCCAGGGTGAAAACGATATTTCTTAAAAATTTCTTCACAATAAGACGATTCGGGGGGAGGGGTATGCTGCGGGCCAATACGAAATTACCACAATCAGTTTTGTCATTTTTTGGGGGCTGAATGATACAGCACCAGGAAGGCCAGCATCAGGCGAGTTTCAAAGGGGTATTCTTCGGGCAGGGTATCTTCGATGATCCAGTCTCTGGGGTCACCTTCGTAAACGGTGAACATGACCCAGTCGCCATCGTGTGAGCTTCGGAGTTCCCATTCATCAAGACGGTTTGACCAACGGCTGCGCAGGGTCAGGGTGTGCTTTCCGTCGTTGATGCGCCATTCTTTGAGGTCACCGGGCCAAACGGTGCGGGCGGTAACAATATGATTACCCCCACGGAGTTCCCATTCCTCCGGACTGTCCTTCCATTTCAGCTCGATGGAGCCCGACAGCTCACCCAGTCGGTAGTCCCATTCGGTCCAGTTCTCTTCGAAAAGCCAGCGCAGATTGAGGGTTCCCTCTTCTTCGTCTTCCGTCAGAAAATACCATTCCCCAAAGCTGTCATTGTATCGGGTGTAGGCAGCCGTCAGCACCTGCGCCATGGCTCCGGTGGCCATTGCGACGAAAAAAAATATGGAGAGAAGCAGGCGCATGATGGCGGTTGTCGGTTGGCGGTTATCGGTTGGCGGTTGGCGGTTGGCGGTTGGCGGTTATCGGTTGGCGGTTGTCGGTTAACAGTTAGCAGGATCACCCACGAGCTACAGCCTGCCCCGATCCCTCGGGGAGCTACGAGCTACGAGCTACTAGCTACTAGCTTCAGCATTTTCCCCACCTGCTTTGCCACATTGTCAGCAGTGAATCCAAACTTCTCATCCAGCACCTTGTAGGGTGCGGAGTAGCCGAAGTGGTTGAGGCCCCACACCTGGCCCCTTGGGCCGACAAGGCTTTGCAGGGTGACGGGCAGGCCGGCGGTGAGGCCGAAAACCGGTACGTTGCCGGGGATGAGGCTCTTTTGGTACTTTTTGGTCTGGTTGCGGAACAGCCCTTCTGAGGGGGCTGATACGATCCGCACTTTCAGGTTGTGTTTTTTCTGCAAAAGTTCGGCGCCGGCCATCAGGGTGCTCACTTCAGAACCGTTGGCCACCAATACGACATCCGGCTTGCCTTCGCAATTCTGCACGATGTAGGCGCCTTTGGCGGCCTGTTGGGCGTCTGTTTTGCGCTTGCTGCCGGGCAGGGCAGGCAGGTCCTCCACATTCTGACGGGAAAGAATCAACCCCGATGGTGAATGGCGGTTTTCGAGGGCCAGCTTCCAGCAGGCCACGGTTTCGGCACCGTCGGCGGGCCGCAGTGCCAGGAAGGCGTTGCGGCCGCTGTGGTTTTTGAGTTTTTCCAAAAGCCGGATCTGGGCTTCCTGTTCCACCGGCTGGTGGGTGGGGCCGTCTTCACCCACCCGGAAGGCATCGTGGGTCCAGATGAAAATAACGGGCTGCTCCATGAGGGCAGCCACCCGGATGGCGGGTTTCTGGTAGTCGGAAAATGCGAAAAAAGTGGCACAGGCCGGAATCACATCACCGTGGAGTGCCATACCCGTGCAAAGTGCTGCCATAGACAGTTCCGAAACGCCGGCCTGCAGAAAGGCTCCTGAGAAATCGTGCCGTTTGAAAGCCCCGGTTTTTTTGAGGAAGTTCTCTGTTTTGTCGGAATTGCACAGGTCAGCAGAGGATACGATCATGTTGTCGAGGTGCTCCCCCAGGTAAGCGAGTACGCTGCCCGATGCGTTTCGCGTGGCACCGTTGGGCTTGGGCCCGATGGCGTCCCAGTCGAGTGGGGGCAGTTCCCTTTTCAGCCATCGCTTATGGGTTTCGGCTTTTTCGGGGTGGTCTTTCGCCCAGATCTTGTAGGCGTTTTTACGGCGGCGTGCATTGCGACGTTTTTTCTGGAGCACAGTCTGGTAGTATTCTTCCACTTCCGGAAAAATGACAAACGGATTTTCCGGGTCTCCTCCCAGGTTTTCCACTGTCTTCGCAAAATCGCCACCGGCTTTGCTCAGGGGTTGCCCGTGCAGGGATACTTTTCCTTCAAAGCCGGAGCCGTCGGCCTGGCGGGTGCCTTTGCCCATGAGGGTTTTTCCGATGATGAGTGAGGGGCGCTCCGTTTCGGCGACGGATGCTTTCAATGCCTGCCGGATGGCGTCGTGGTCGTTGCCGGGGATGGTGATGACGTGCCAGCCCCAGGCTTCGTACTTTTTTGCGGTGTCTTCGGTCATCACCTCATCCACTTTGGTGGAGAGCTGGATGTCGTTGGCGTCGTAAAACATGATGACGTTGCCAAGGCCCAGAAAGCCGGCGATGCGCCCTACACCCTGTGAGATTTCCTCCTCCACACCCCCGTCAGAAATGTAGATGTACGTTTTGTGGCTGACTATCTCGCCAAGGCGGTTTGCTACAAATCGCTCCGCAATGGCCGAGCCGATGCCAAAGGCGTGCCCCAGGCCCAGGGGCCCGGAGGTGTTTTCAATGCCCCGGTCAGGGTCGTACTCAGGGTGCCCGGGAGTGGGGCTTCCCCATTGCCGGAAATTCTTGATGTCTTCCATGTCGTAAAGACCGAGCAGGGTGAGCTGGGCGTAGAGCATGGCCGACATGTGGCCGGCATCCAGGTAGAAGCGGTCCCGCAGCGGCCAGCGCATGTCAGAAGGATCGTAGTTGAGAAACTCAGAATACAACACATGGATGAAGTCGGCGCCTCCCATGGGGCCTCCGGGGTGGCCCGAATTGGCTTTTTCAACCATTGCGGCAGCGAGAATACGGATGTTGTCAGCCGCTTTCATGGAAACGGTAACAGCGGTGTTGGCAGTCGTGTTTGTCATTGCAACTCGTTGTGAATTGTTGGCGAGAAAAACCGGCAGGAACCCTGGGCCTGCTTTCCGGCCGCAAAGAAAATGATTCTCCGGCAGAGCACAGGCGTTTGAGGAAGGAAAGTGAGGGATGAGGGATGACAAGGGCTAGCGCTTCCAAACCCTACACCCTACACCCTACACTCTACACTCTACACTCTACACTCTACTGGATCGGCACGGTGAGGTTTAGAGCCCCCCCTCTCAGCCTCTTGACCCACAAAACCCAACAGCACAGAAAAAACAAAGGCCGGAAATCAGAGGGTGCATGAAAAGCCCTCCGGTTTCCGGCCGGTATCATGTCAACTCAGCTTCAGCAGAAGCGATCGTAAGCCATTCTGAGATTGGTTGCGATCATGTCGGCGGGGCGGCCTTCAATGTGGTGGCGCTCGAGGAAATGCACCAGTTTGCCGTCTTTGAACAGGGCAATTGAAGGCGATGAGGGCGGATACGGCAGCAGGTATTCTCGGGCCTTGGCAGTGGCCTCCCGGTCAACACCGGCGAAAACGGTGGCAATGGTGCCCGGGGTTTTTTCATTCTGAAGAGAAAGATGGACGCCGGGGCGGGCATTGGCGGCGGCACAGCCGCAAACGGAGTTGATCACCAACAAGACAGAGCCTTCCTGGTTGTTCAAAAGGTCTTCTACTTCTTCTGGCGTTTTGAGCGCTTTGGCGCCCATGTCTATGAGTTCCTGCTCCATGGGGGCAGTCAATTCTACTGGATACATAGGTCGAGTTTTTTGTTGTTGAAAACTGGTTGTCTCAGGCAAATTGGCTTTTGCGTCAGCAAAAATACCGGATTCGGGTGTAAATACATTTCGCGGGCCTTTTGGTTCAATGCATTGAGGAGGCAGTGCGATTTGCAACCAAACAGACGCACAGCTAAGAAGATGATTTTTATCATTGCACCTGCTTTTTCACCTTGCCGTTCAAAGCAGTTCTTTGCCTTGGCCCGGCAATTGTTAATTACTGAATTTATGAATATCAAGATTCCCTGCCTCTCACTTCTGGTCATTGCCGGTTTGTACCTGGTACCGTCTTGTACCAATGATGTTCTTCCCGAACCGGAAATTCAATCCCAATGCGATACCATGATGGTCACTTACGATGCTGTTGTCAAAGACATCATTGACAACTCCTGCGCCTATGCCGGCTGCCACAGCCCTGGGGGCATAGGCGTAGGTAATTACGACAGCTATGACGGCCTCTTGCCGGTGCTTGATAACGGACTTTTTGAGAGCAGGGTAGTGACGCAAAAGGATGATCCAGCGCTGGGCATGCCCCCCAACAGCAGCGTGTATCCCGAATCTGCCAAAGACGACCTGACCGAGGAAGAATTGCTCACAATCCAATGCTGGCTGTTGGCCGGCTACCCCAAAAACTAACTTATGCTGGTTTTTCAAACTCACGAATTAGCTATTTGATATGAAAGGAATTTATTCTGTAATAATTGCGTTGCTGGCGGTTTCTTCTCTTTTGGGGCAGAACCCGGTCAGCGAAACTTTCTCTGACCGTTGGGTGATCAATTCTCCGTCTGTAGAAATACTCCCAATCAGAAAACTTGACATCAGGATCACCCACCGTTTCGGCGATCTTGCCGGAAATGCCGGTGGTTGGAAATCCTTTTATGGCCTGGAGAACGCCGCCGATGTAGCCATCGGGTTTGAGTACGGCGTATCAAACCGGATGAACATCGGTTTTTCAAGAACCAAAGGAGCCGGCCCCATGAAACAACTGGTTCACGGTGTTCTGAAAATGAATTTCCTTCGGCAAATGGAGGGGGGAACGCCCATTTCATTGAGTGGATTTGGATTGGCAACACTCAGCACTGCTGAGCGATCAACAGACCCCTCCAGTGTAACCTATTTTGAAAAGTTTGCACACCGGATGGCTTTCCATGTTTCACTGATCGGTGCCCGGAAATTTTCCGAAAGGTTTTCATTGCAACTTTCGGCCGGAGTCACCCACAGAAATGCCGTGCCGGCCGGCGATGAAAACAACCTCATCAATACCGGACTGGTCTTCCGTCTCCAGGCCACCAAAACCCTGGCCATCATTGGTGACGTAGCCCTGCCGCTCAATGGCAGGCAAAGTCCTTTCAACGAAGCTTCTTCACCTTTGAACGATTACAATACTCCCCTTGGCATCGGCCTGGAGTTCAATACCGGAGGGCACGTGTTTCAGTTGAATTTTACCAATTCTGCAGGCATCATGCCCACTGATTACCTCCCTTACACCCGCTCCGATTGGGCCGAAGGGCAGTTCAGGATTGGCTTCACCATCTCCCGTTTGTTCAACCTCTGACCTTAAAACTGCTTTGGAATGAAAAGGAAATATGCAATTGCCCTTGTTTTGTTCGGAGTGGTGCTGTGGTCGGGCTACCGCCTGTCGCTTACAGAGCAAGTGGAGGAATTGAAAATGAAGCCCGTGGCCGAAGTGCTCGAGACACTTGGCGATGAACCTTTGCCCCACAAGCCCGACCTGTCGGTTCCCGGTGCTTCCGCCGAAAACGGCCGCGACCTGGTACTGTATGGCAGCGCTTTTGGCCCCGACGGCCGCCTGGGCAAACGCATCTCACGGCACTTTGTCTGCACGGCCTGCCACAACGTGGAAAGAGATGAACCCGACCTGAGCCTGTCCGACCCCATTGCCAGGTTGGAGTACGTTGCTGAAAAAGGGCTTCCGTACCTGCAGGGCAGCGCGCTCTATGGAATCGTGAACCGCACCAGTTTTTACAACGGTGATTACTACAAAAAATACGGCGACCTGGTAAGCAAAGCCCGCAACGACCTGCGGGAGGCCATCCAGCTTTGTGCCACCGAATGCTCTCAGGGCAGGCCACTGGAAGATTGGGAAATGGAATCTGTTCTGGCCTACCTGTGGACCATCGGCCTGAAAATGGATGACCTGAACCTGAGCGACCAGGATTACCAGCTCATTGCCGAAGCAAAAAGCCAGGGCCGGCAATCAAAGGCCATTGCGACGATAAAAGAAAAATATCTGCCGGGGATGCCAGCTACCTTTGTGCCCCCTCCCGAAGACCGCAAACGCAACGTACCGGTATCAGGTGATGCCAACCGTGGCAAACTCATTTATGAATTGAGTTGCCTGCACTGTCACCAGGACCGCCGTTATTCCTTTTTCCTGTTGGATTCTTCGCAGCTGTCGCTGCAATTTCTCGACAAGCATTTCAGCAAATACGATCGCTATTCCGTTTATCAGGTAGTGCGTTACGGAACTTCACCCGTGCCCTGGAAGCGGGCCTATATGCCACAGTACACCCTGGAAAAACTGAACGATCAAATGTTGGAGGACCTGAGAACTTATCTGCGACAGGCGACAATGTGAGACAGTCTGACCTAAATGAAAAAAGGGAACCCGATGCGGCTCCCTTTTTTTGTTGGTTGTGCTTGCTCTGATCAACCATGCGTGCGGGCAAATTGCTGCATGACCTCCACCAGCAGTTCCACACTTTCTAACGGCATGGCATTGTAAACAGAAGCCCTGAAACCTCCCACGGAACGGTGCCCTTTCACACCTGAAATGCCCGCTTCCTGGCAGAGCCTCAGGAATGGCTCCTCGTATTCCGGTTTTGCCGGAAGAAAACAGGCGTTCATCAAAGAACGGTCTTCCGGCTTTGCCGTTCCGGTAAAACAGGGGTTCTCGTCAATTTCCTTGTAAAGTACGGCTGCCTTTTCCTCATTGTGCTTCGCAATGGCAGTCAAACCACCTTTGGCCTTGAGCCAGCGCAACGTCAACATCAGCACATAAATCGGAAATACCGGTGGGGTGTTGAACAAAGAGCCCTTTTGGACATGCGTGTGGTAGTCCAGCATGGAAGGCAAGGTGCGGCCCGATCTGCCAATGAGGTCTTTTCGAAGAATAACAAGGGTAACACCCGCCGGGCCCAGGTTTTTCTGTGCACCGGCGTAAACCAGCCCGAATTTGCTGAAATCAACGGGTTTGCTGAAAATATCTGAAGACATGTCGGCAACCAGGGGGATGGAAGTTTCGGGGTACGTCTTGTATTGCGTTCCGTAAATGGTGTTGTTGCTGGTGATGTGAAGGTAGGCCGCATCGTTTGGGACATTGTATTGCTTCGGAATGCAGGTGTAATTGGAATCTTTGCCCGAAGCGATGACTTCTACCTGGCCAAAGTGCCGGGCTTCTTTGATGGCTTTGGCCGACCACGCGCCGGAATCTATGTATGCTACCTTTTCTCCTTCTTTGAGGAGGTTCATGGGGGCCATGTAAAATTGGGCACTGGCCCCGCCAGTCAGGAACAGGACTGCGTAATCGTCGTCAATGCCTGCCAATTCTCTGACGAGGGCCTCGGCTTCCTTGATGACAGAATCAAATTCTTTGCTGCGGTGAGAGATTTCGAGTATGCTCAGGCCGCTGCCCATGAAGTTGATCACCCCCTTCGAGGCTTCTTCGAAAACCTCCTGAGGCAGGATGGCCGGCCCTGCGCTGAAGTTGTGTTTTTTAAGTGCTGTGCTTACCATGATAAGGTGGTTTGAAAAGTGAAGCCGCAAAGCTACCTCATTCTCCAATGAGGAATGTGGGTAAATTGTCACTTAAAAGGGTTAGGCATTGACATATACTCAAAACGAAGTGGTTTGGGCGGCGCACGCCGCCCAAACTCCCCATCCACACTTGACGTGAGTGATGGATTATTCTCAAACCACTTTGAGTTGAGTATAACTAATGTATGATCACCGGAATGAGGCTTTTTGATTTTTTTTGGAAAAAAGTTTTGTCACTAAGAGCATGACCATATACATTTGCGCCCGCTTTGCAAAAAGGCATTGCTGAAAACGATATTTTCGGCTGCATTCAACCAATTATTTTGTCAATTGTTGACAGCCCTGGCTTTGACAGAATTTTGAGGAAAAAAGCGAAAAAATTTTTGTCAAAGATTTTGGCATAACCGAAGCTCGGCATATCTTTGCCGTCCGCTTGAAAAAGCGGGTCTTGAAAAGCTGAAAAATAGGCCCAATGGGGCCTGAAGAATAGCGGATGGTCGCAGGTGTTACAGTCATTGTAAACGTGCAAAGATCACTCCGCAACAAGTTCATTGACACGGAGGGAGAGGTAAGGAAAGAGGATGAAGACCAGCGTAATTCTTTTTTGAGAGGATTCACTCTACGGTACGTAAATAACAGATAGCCTTATGGGGTTATTGAAGAGATTTACTACGGAGAGTTTGATCCTGGCTCAGGATGAACGCTAGCGGGAGGCCTAATAC
>JALWSS010000128.1 GCA_026993525.1 Saprospiraceae bacterium | reverse complement strand
GAAGGGGTAAAAAACATCCTGATCACCCATCAGCTTCAACCCATCGTGCCCATGCTGCTGCGGCCGGGGGTTCACTTTGCCCTTTCCCGCTTTTTCAAAAATTTCGATGAATTGTGGGTGCCTGACCACCCCGGCCCGGATAATCTGTCAGGCCGGCTTTCCGAACCAGGAAAACTGGAGGGCAAAGTACACTTCATGGGTCCCCTTACCCGGATGCAACCGATGAACCTGCCCCCCGAACAGGACATCATCGCCGTACTGAGCGGGCCGGAGCCACAGCGCAGCCACCTCGAGGTGGAACTGATCCGCCAGGCCAGCGCTTCCAGCCTCAAATGGCTGATCGTACAGGGCAAGGCTGGAAACACCGGCCCGCCACTCGATGAAGGCAAGCTCAGAATCGTACCCTTCATGGGCTCATCAGCACTGAACCGGGCCATCTGTAGCTCCCGCTTTTTCGTCGGAAGGAGCGGTTACAGCACCATCATGGACCTGGCCGCCCTCAACAAACCGGCCCTGCTCATCCCCACACCCGGTCAGACCGAACAGCTTTATCTGGCCCGCCGCATGGAGGCTGCCGGGCTTGCTTTTTTTCAATCGCAGGCTGAGGTGGAGGTGGAAAGGGCTTTCGGCCAGCGAAGTATGCTGAAACCATGGGAGACCAGGGATGAGGGATGAGGAATGAAAAGTGCTAGCGCCCCCAAACCCTACACTCTACACCCTACACCCTAAACCAGGGATGAGGGATGAGGGGTGAGGGATGAGGGGTGAGGGATGAGGGGTGAAAAGTGCTAGCGCCCCCAAACCCTACACCCTACACCCTAAACCAGGGATGAGGGATGAGGGATGAGGGATGAGGGGTGAGGGATGAGGGATGAGGGATGAGGGATGAAAAGTGCTAGCGCCCCCAAACCCTACACTCTACACCCTACACCCTAAACCAGGGGTGAGGGATGAGGGATGAGCCCGAAACAAGTTCGGGACTGCCCTGTCTGACGGCCAGACGGGCCGGACACCCTACACCCTACACCCTACACCCTACTCCCTACTCCCTACACCCTACTCCCTACACCCTACACCCTACACCCTACACCCTACTCCCTACACCCTACACCCTACTCCCTACTCCCTACTCCCTACTCCCTACTCCCTACACCCTACACCCTACTCCCTACTCCCTACTCCCTACACCCTACTCCCTACTCCCTACACCCTACACCCTACACCCTACACCCTACACCCTACACCCTACACCCTACTCCCTACTCCCTACAAAGTCTGAACTCCTTATCTTCGCCGGACACATTCCGAAAGGGCAGTCAGACTGCCTTTGGGCCAAAACCAAACGACGAATCCATGAAAACACGACTGATCTTCATGTTCTCCATCGCTGCAGTGGTGCTTCTTTCGTTGTTTGCTTTTCGTTTCGCCAACGAGAGCGAACTCACCTTGCTGATGCGGGATATTTTTGACGAGGCCATGGCTGCCAAACAAGCCATTGCCGCAGGCGAGGAACCAAAATTCGAAATTGACCTCAGCGCCATTCTGACGGCCAAAGCGACCGTGGACACCAAAACCAACAACCCCAATTACCGCCCCAGGGCCGAGGCCTACCTGGAGGCCATGGAGGATTTCAAACTCAGCGGCATTGCGCAGCGAAAAAAAGCCTTCAACGCAGTGGTGGATGCCTGCATGGCCTGCCACCGTTCGGTCTGTCCGGGGCCCATGATGCGCATTCAGAAGCTCTATTTCAAAAACACAGACTGATGGCCTACATCAAAACCCTCTCCTACGAAGAAGCAGACGATGCGCTGAAAGCCGTTTACGACAACATTACCGGCAGCAGGGGCAAGTTGGCCGAAGTACACAAGATACAAAGCCTGAACCCGCCTGCCTTGTTGGCGCACATGGACTTGTACCTGAAATTGATGTTCGGCAAATCGCCGCTGAAGCGCTACCAACGGGAAATGCTGGGGGTGGTGGTGTCGGCGGCCAACCGCTGCCCATACTGTGTTGAGCACCACCGGCAGGCACTGCTGTTTTACTGGAAGGACGATGAGCGCACCCGCCGCTTCATCGCTGACCCTGCCCGGGCAGGACTGAACGCCGGGGACCTGGCCCTTTGCCGCTTCGCAAAAGCGCTGACGCTGGCCCCCTCAGAATCCAATGCCGAAAGAATTGAGGCCCTCCGCCACGCCGGCTTTGACGACCGCAGCATCCTGGATGCAACCCAGGTCATTGCCTATTTCAACTTTGTCAACCGCATGGTGTTGGGCCTTGGCGTAGCGTTTACCAAAGAAGAAGCGAGTGGTTACAATTACTGACCTTTCCTGCCACCATGAGAAAAGCACCTCCAGAATTGACAGAATGGGTTCGTGAGTACACGGATGTGCTGTATGCCTGGGCGCTTCGCAAAACCGGCGACAGGCACCTGGCTGAAGACCTGGTGCAGGACACCTTTCTGGCAGCAGCGGAGGGCATTCAGAATTTTGAAGGAAAGAGCAGTCCCGGAACCTGGTTGCTGGCCATTTTGAAATACAAGATCGCCAACCACTACCGGCGGGCCATCAACCGCAACACCGCCCACCCCGGCGATGACATCATGCAGACCTTTTTTGCTGCCAACGGCCATTGGAAAAACAGCGCCCGGCCTGCCGGTTGGCAGGGCCCGCAGGAGAAACTCCTGGAGGATGCAGAGTTCAACGACATTCTCAGCCGGTGCATCCGGCATTTGCCGGAGTCCATGCAGGCCTGCATCCGTCTGAAATTTCTGGAGGAAAAAAAAGGAGCAGAAATCTGTCAGGAACTCGGCGTCAGCCAGACCAACTACTGGCAATTGGTACACCGGGCCAAGCTGCAACTGAGGAAATGCCTGGAGGACAATTGGTTCATAAAACAATAATCGGCCCCGGATTTGTCCATCTCAGGACGGTGAAACGGATGCGAAAGTCCGCCCCGCAAGGGAACCACCGGATAATTCCTGAATATGCTTCCAAACAGCTGAAATTTGTTTCGACAATACCCTAAATGAGGGATGAGGGATGATCCCGATCCCGAAATTTCCTCGGGATCGGGAGAGGGATGAGGAATGAAAGGGCTAGCTACACCCTACACCCTGCTCTTTTTAACCACAGAGTTTAACAGAGTTATTACACAGAGTTCCACAGAGTAGCGCCCTACACCCTAAACCCTACACCCTAAACCCTACACCCTAAACCCTACACTCTACACTCTACACCAACAATGAAAGCTCTAATGCTATCTTGCAAAGCGGCCACAGAATTGATGGAAATCAAACAGGAACAGGGATTGTCTCTGCGCCAGCGCTTCCAGTTGTGGATGCACACCCTCATTTGCGACGCCTGCAAACAGTACGAAAAGCAAAGCCGTCAGATCGATACTTTTCTGAAGAAGAAATTCGAGGCTCCGGCCGATCCCTCTGAACTGAACGTTGATACTAAAGGCCTGAAAGAAAAGATTCGGGAAAGGTTGGGGGAGTGAGGGTGAAAACCGCTGGCACCGGCTTGCCGTCCGGTAACGCTAACCGTTTCATTCCTTTTTTTAAAACAAGTTCACCTCAATCCCTGTCGAGGGTCACTATCACCCGTTTTTCATTAGTGGCAAACTCATTTGCCAGGAGTTTCATGCCCTGTTCTTTTTTGTACTAAAAAGCAACCCATCTTTCATCCCTTCATACAGATAAGCGTACACCGCTTTCATCGCCTCTGGTGTAAGCCTGGGGTAATTCTCCAGGATCTCCTGCTCTGACCAGCCATCTGCCAGTCTTTCCAGGATGAATTCCACAGAAATCCGGGTTCCTTTGATGATGGGCTTGCCCTGGAGAATGTGTTCGTCTGATGTGATGTATTGCTGCCAGTTGGTCATAGCTGATGAGTTGAACATGGATTCAGGGTGTCGGGAAATCTTTTCGGATCATCCAAAATTAAGCAATCAAAGCATTTGTACTATCATTTGATCACTACCTGGTCGGTAGCGGTCTCGTTCATCATCCTCTTTCAAAGCGCTATCTTGGCCCTCTGCAACCAACCAGATCGGGTCATGATGATGTGCAAGACTTTCCTCCTTATTGCAATGTTGGCCATCACCGCCGTGTTCCGGCTGCAGGCCCAGGACACCACCGGGCTGAGCATGCAGCTGGCACAACTGGAACGGGCATCCGACCCGGCTGCGATAATGGCCCTGCTCCATGATGTGAAGGATCGCTGCAGGGCCAACGACGACCTGCTCAACTTCATCCAGGCGGCCAAGCGGGCCGGTGTGGCACTGGACGAGGCCGGGCATTACGAGGCCGCCATTCAGGCATACGGGCAGGCGGATGAACTGCATTTGTTTCGGCCGCCGGCCAACCGGGAAGAATGGGAGGCACTGGGTTGGCTCTACGTCAATACCGCCTTCACCCATGCCTGGTACGGCCATTTTTACGAAGCAAAAAACTGGTACGAGGCCGCCCGCTCTGTTTTTGAGGAACACGGCGAGATCAACACCACGGTGGTGGCCTACCTGCACCGGGAACTCGGCAACATCTACACCCGCTTTGGCGACCACGCCGCTGCCCATGTGCTGCTGGACGAAGTGCGGCGGGTGGCGCTGGCAGCCGGCAACCACGACCTGGCCGCCCAGGCCATGAACGACATCGCCATCGCTCAGGCGGATACCGGCAACGACAGCCTGGCCATCGAAACCTGCCGGCAGGCGTTGTCCCTGGCAGGGCTCTCGCCCGTGTCCGTGTGCCTGTTGGAGGGCACGCTGGCGCTCAGCCTGTCAGCTGCCGGCAACAGCGGCGAAGCCCGGCAACACGCCCGATCCGGTCTGCAATCCTGCCGCCGGGTGGTGAATGAGGGCCTTCACCCTTCGGGCAATTACTGGCTCAGCAACCTGCACAAGCAGTTGGGCGAGTTGTCCGGTGATCCGAAAAAAGCACTGGCGCATTTCAAGCGGGCGCTGGATTTGCTCAAAGCCCATTTTCCCGACACCCTGAGGCGGGAGGTGGCCAAAGTGCACCTGCTGATGGGAGAATTTTTCCTTCGGCAAAAGGACCCGTGGCGAGCCCTCATGCACCAGCAGAGCGCCCTGCGGGCCGTGCTGTACCAGTTTACCGAAGGAAACCCGGAAGTGAATCCGCCGGCTGCCCTGTTTTATCCTGAGAACAGCCTCATCGAAGCGCTGGACGGCAAGGCCCGGAGTTGGTCACTGCTCTACCGCCGGCACGGTGATCTGGACTACCTTCAGAAAGCACTCGATTGTTACCGGCTGCTGTTTGAGGCGGCGAGGATTTACCGCAGGGTACACCATTTTGAGCAGTCCAGCCTGGCGGTGGTGGCCGAGGTGAACCGCCGCACCGGTGCCGCCCTCGATCTGCTCTGGGAATACGCCCAGGCCGACCCCGGGAAGGCCATTGCCGGGGAGGTTTTCCAATTCATGGAACAGAGCCGGAGCGTGCTGCTGTACGAAGCCCTGCGGCAGTCGGAGGCCGGTTCCTTTGCCAATGTACCCGACAGCCTTTTGCAACAGGAGCAGCAGCTTAACAGCCAGATTGCTGAGCTGGACAAAGCCCTTTATTTTGCGAAGCAGGAAAAAGAAAAACCTGCTGAAACCGGAAAGCTGGAAGCCGGGGCCTTTCGCCTGCGGCAACAACTGGCCGCCCTCCGCACCCGCATCGGGCAGGATTATCCGGCCTTTTACCAACTCAAATACGCCCCCGACAGCATCAGCCTGGAAATGGTGCAACGCCTCCTCTCACCACAGCAGGTGATGCTCAATTACTTTCCGGCGGAGGGCCGGCTTTTCCTCCTGTTGTTGCGCAGCGACACCGCCATTTTCCGAAGGGCACCATTGCAGAGCGACCTGAACCGGCAGGTGGCCGCCTTCCGCAAGGTGATCGAAGAATTTCAGTTTGCCGGCAGCGACAAAGCCGCACTTTGCGAGGCCTACACCCGCCGGGCAGTGGACTTGTACGACCTGCTGCTGAAGCCGGTTGAGCCCCTGTTGCGGAAGAAAATCATCGTTGTACCGGGAGGGATGCTGGGCCTGTTGCCCTTCGGCGCTTTGCTGACACAGACACCGGCCGAAAGCTGCCGTTTCCGGAACTACCCCTACCTGATCAGAGCGCACAGCATTGCATTCACCTATTCCGCTGCGTTGATGCGGGAACTGACCCGGCCCCAGGCAAAAAAGCTGGAAGGTGGCCTGGCACTGGCCCCGGCCTTCATGGGCGAGGGCGGTTTCGGAGCCTTGCAGTTCAACCGGTCCAGCGCCGAAGAAGTGGCTGGCATGCTGGGTGGCGATTGCCTTTCGGGTCAGCAGGCCAACCGGCAAAACTTTGAAAAGCTCGCCTCCGGCAAGGCCTGGCTCTACCTCTCCACGCATGCCCAGGCCAACAGCCGTGCAGGAGAGTTTTCCTTCTTCGCCCTGTCGGGCAATGGGGGTGGCTACGACAGCCTCTACGCCCGCGAGTTGTATGCCATGCACATCCCCGCCGAGCTGGTGTACCTGGGGGCCTGCGAAACCGCCGCCGGCAACTGGCAACAGGGCGAAGGCATCAACAGCCTGGCCCGGGCGTTTTTTTACGCCGGCAGCCGCAGCATCGTCACCACCCTGTGGAGCATCAACGACGAGTCGAACAGCCGGTTGACCCAGGCTTTCTTTTCCGGGCTGAAAGCCGGCATGCCCAAAGACGAGGCGCTTCGGGCAGCGCAATTGGACCATCTGCAATCCGTTCCGCAAGACCTTTACGCCCACCCCGTGTACTGGGCGGCTTATGCGGCCATCGGCAACATGGACCCGCTGCCGCAACACCGTTATCCCTGGGGGTTGGTGCTGGGTGTGGCTGCCCTGGTAGCCATTGCAAGCTTGGCAGGTAGCAGGCTTAAACGCAGTGTTAAGGGCTTGCGCAACTGAAGGTTATTCCTGTAACTTCGCCCGCTGTTCAGCCGTCAGGCTGCCGGACCTCGATCAATAAACCTGAGCGAATCAACTGCCCCGGCGGGGTGCAGTACAAACAACCACATGAAGATCACCTCATTGCTGAAGAATCGGGCAAACCTGCTGCCGGAATGGCGCTATCTGTCCGGCACTTATCTGCTCGGCATGGCAGGCTTCACCTTCTTTCGCCTGCTCACTTTTCTGCAGGAATATTACCAGCTCGAATACCTTCCGGAGGGGCAGCGTTTCTGGCCCATCGTGCAAAGTTTTCTGATGGGCATCCGCTTCGACACGGTCACTTCTGCCTATCTGCTGTTGCCCGCATTTTTGCTTTTGCTCATTCCTTCGCTGCGCAATGGCGCTGCGGGGTGGTGGTATGGCGGTGTCTTTGCCATCACCACCGGGCTGTACCTTTTCGCCTTTTTCGTCTGTGCGGCTGATCTACCCTACTTCCACCATTTCAACATGCGCACCAACATGGGCATTCTCATCTCCGCCGGCACGGGTGATTCCGACTTTTTGTGGGAAATGGTATGGGGCGAGTGGCGCTATTACTGGGCCCTTGCACCACTGCTGCTGACCAGCTGGTTTTTCGCCAGCCGGCACTTGAGCTTGCTGCGCGGGGTCCTGTTTGCCGAAGGGGCAAAAAGAAAAAGACCGGCCGCCGGGCCCGCAATGACACTGGGCATGGCAGCGCTCTTTGCCGGTGCCTTGTGGGGCAGGTTGTCGGTGCAGGGGCCCATCAGTCCGGCCACGGCATATTTCAGCGATTACGGCTTCCCGAACCTGCTTTCGCTCAATCCCTTTTACACCTTCTTCCTTTCCTGGAAAGACCATTTCGATCCGGAATACAACCGGGTGCATTTCATGGGCGATCAGGAGGCCGTCAGCAATGTGCAGCACTACCTGGGCATCGAAAAGTCGGAATTCGATTCGCCCGTTGCCCGCAGGGTGATGCCTGATTCCGTCGCATCGCAAAAACCCAACGTGGTTTTTGTAATTATGGAAAGTATGAGCGCCGACAAGATGGGGCGCTTCGGCAACCCCGACAAGCTGACGCCTTTCATGGACAGCCTCGCCACAGAATCGCTCATGTTCGACAGCATTTTTACGGCCGGCATTCACACTTTCGCAGGGGTTTATGCTGCGCTTTACAGCATGCCCGTGGTGAAACGCCACCACCCGCTGGTGGAAATGAAGCCCCACGCCGGCATCGCACAGACCCTGAAGCAACACGGCTACCAGACCATCTATTTCACCACCCACGATCAGGAGTTCGACCACGTGGGAGCTTTTCTTCGGAAAAACGGCTTTGACCGCATCGTCTCGAAACCGGATTACCCGAAGGAAAAAGTGCTCAGTGCACTGGGTGTTCCCGATGATTACCTCTACCACCACGCCATCGGGGAGTTCAATAAACTCAGTCAGAACGGCCGCCCCTTTTTCGGGGCCATCATGACCGGCAGCGACCACGGGCCTTACGTCATTCCGGAATACTTCAAGCCCCGGCACCCGGAGCGCATCAAGGGCGTGGTGGAGTATGTGGACTGGTCGGTCAGCCGCTTTTTGAAAGAAGCCGCCGCCCAGCCCTGGTTCCACAACACCATTTTCGTGTTCACCGGCGACCACGGCGTTACGGTGGAAAAGCACTACGACCTGCCGCTCAGCTTCATCCACACGCCCATGATCGTCTATGCACCGAAGTTGCTCGGCACACCCCGCCGAGTGGGCAAACTGGGCTCACAACTGGATGCCTGCCCCACGCTGATGGGCCTGCTGGGGCTGCCCTGGGTGAACAATACCCTCGGCATTGACCTGCTTCGGCAAAACCGCCGGTATGCCATTGCCTACGCCGACGACAAATACGCCGTACTGGACAAAGACTACCTTTATATCTCAAGGGAATACGGGGTCAATTCGCTGTACCATTACAGCGTTGGCGACCAGCAGGATGTCCTTCGGGAAAATGCCGCCAAAGCCGAAGAAATGCGCCGCTACGCTGAGAGCATGTTCCAGGTGTCGCAATACCTTCGGGAAAACGGACTTACCCACTGGCTGGAGCCGTGAACCCCGTCGGGCTGTGCCCAATCAAATATACTCAAAACGAAGTGGTTTGGGCGGCGATCCCGATCCCGATCCCGAATAATTTCGGGACGGGATTCGGGACCCAAACTCCCCATCCAAACTGGGCGATAGCGATGAATTATTCGCAAACCACTTCGAGTTGGGTATAAATTGCAATTGGCTTGAATTCATTTGGCAATAAAGCCTTATCTTTTGGCTCCATTCGGGATTCAATCACCAAAAGATTCAGGACATGAAAAACTTTCAGCAACGATCATTAGAGCATCAGCCCGGCAAAAGCAAAGTGCCCCCTCCTTCCGTAACCAAATACATGATTCCTGTCAAAAAGCTGATCACCTTCCGGCCGGATACACCGATGAGCGAAGTGGTGAACACCCTGCTAAAGTACAAGATCACGGGTGGCCCGGTGCTAAATGGCAATGGTGAAGTCGTAGGCCTCATAGATGACAAAGACTGCCTCAACATCATGATTGGCGGGGTGTATTACGACCAGCCCACCGGCGGCTCCACCGTGGCTGCCTACATGTCCAATGTGATGAAGAGCATCTCCATTGATGCCAACATTATGGAAGTGGCCCACCTTTTCCTGACCACTCCGTACAAACGCCTGCTCGTAATGGATGACGACGGCAAACTGGCCGGCCAGATCAGCCGCCAGGACGTTCTCCAGGCCATCCGTGACATGAAGCTGGCCGGATGATACCAGGGCGCGGGACCTTGTGGGGTTTTGGAGCCTCATGAGGTCTCCAGGCCCCAACAAAGCTCATCGAGGGTCATCTTTCAAAGCGTGCACCGGAGAAATTCGTTTTTCCA
The DNA here is from genome assembly GCA_026993525.1 of Saprospiraceae bacterium. GTDB lineage: Bacteria > Bacteroidota > Bacteroidia > Chitinophagales > Saprospiraceae > UBA6168. The sequence goes on along the minus strand of JALWSS010000128.1, from coordinate 6,629 downwards.
AAGGGAATTCTGGCTTTTAAGGTTTTTACAGGTTTTTAAGGTTTTTAAGGTTTTTACGGGTTTTTCCCGGGATCGGGAGTCTCGTGATCGGAAATACCACTTTTCGCAGGGGACGCTTCAATTAAATCTCCATAATCCCCGGCACTCCCTACTTTTGCGCCTTCAGAAAAAAGCGAGGCTGGCGGACGGGTTCCGCCGGCGGCATACCCTGCAAAATCCAACAGCATGATTGACTTTAAGAAACTGACTGCGCATTGTAAGGAATACGGATTCATTTACCAGTCATCCGAGATATACGACGGCCTGGCGGCTGTGTACGATTACGGCCCCTACGGCACCCTTTTGAAAAACAGCATTCGTGAATATTGGTGGAAGTCCATGGTGCAGATGCACGAGAACATCGTGGGCATAGATGCGGCCATCTTCATGCACCCGAAGGTGTGGAAGGCTTCCGGCCACGTTGACGCTTTCAACGACCCCCTCATTGACAACAAAGACAGCAAAAAGCGCTACCGTGCCGATCAGCTCATCGAGGACGCCATTGACAAGCTGTTGGCGAAAGCCGACAAAGAAGTTGAAAAAGCCAGGAAGCGCTTTGGCGACAGCTTTGATGAAAAACTCTACCGGCAAACCAATCCCCGCGTAAGTGGCTACCTGCAAAAGGCCAACGACATCAACCGCCGCATGAACGAGGCCCTCAGCGCCGGCGACATGGCCGCACTCAAAGACCTCATCGAAGAGCTGGGCATCGCCGACCCGGAAACCGGCTCGAAGAACTGGACGGAAGTGCGGCAGTTCAACCTCATGTTCAGCACCCAGCTGAGCAACATTGCCGGGGAGGAGGGCAAACTGTACCTCCGCCCGGAAACGGCCCAGGGTATTTTCGTCAACTTCCTCAACGTCAAAAACACCACCCGGCAGAAACTGCCTTTCGGCATCGCCCAGGTGGGCAAGGCCTTCCGCAACGAAATCGTGGCCCGGCAGTTCATCTTCCGAATGCGGGAGTTTGAACAGATGGAGATGCAGTTCTTCATCAAACCCGGCACCCAGGAGCAGTGGTACGAATACTGGAAAGACCTGCGCCTCAAGTGGCACCTGGCCCTGGGTACCGACCCCGCCAGGCTCCGTTTCCACAACCACGAAAACCTGGCGCACTACGCCGATGCTGCTGTGGACATCGAGTTCGGCTTCCCCTTCGGATTCAAAGAGTTGGAGGGCATCCACTCCCGCACCGATTTCGACCTGCGAAACCACCAGGAACTCTCCGGCAAAAAGCTCCAGTATTTCGATCCGGAGACCAACGAAAGCTACATCCCCTACGTCATCGAAACTTCCATTGGCCTCGATCGCATGTTCCTGGCCACCCTCAGCAACGCCCTGACCGAAGAGGACCTCGGCAAAGGCAACACCCGCGATGTACTGCGCCTGCACCCGGCACTGGCCCCCGTGAAATGCGCCGTGCTGCCATTGAAGCGCAACGAGGACGCCATCGTAGAAAAAGCCCGGGGTATCTTCAACCAACTGAAGTTCGCTTTCAACACCCAATACGACGACACCGGCTCCATCGGCAAACTCTACCGCCGCCAGGATGCCATCGGAACACCCTACTGTGTCACGGTGGATTTCCAAACCCTGGAGGACAACACCGTGACCCTGCGAGAACGAGACTCCATGCAACAGGAACGGGTTGCCATTGACCGCCTGGAGCAAATCATCGGCAACCGGGTGGATATGAAGAAATTGTTTAGGGAGTAGGGAGTAGGGAGTAGGGAGTAGGGAGTAGGGAGTAGGGAGTAGGGCGCTAACTCTGTGGAACTCTGTGTGGTAACTCTGTTAAACTCTGTGGTTAAAAAGAGTAGGGAGTAGGCGCTAGCTCTCTCGATTCCTCAATTCCTCAATTCCTCAATTCCTCAATTCCTCAATTCCTCAATTCCTCAATTCCTCAATTCCTCGATTCCTCGATTCCTCATCTCAGCTTTTTCCGAAATTAGCCCCATGAGCAAGTTGCTGGACACACCGGTTGAATACCTCAAAGGCGTGGGGCCTGCCAGGGCCGGCATGTTGCAAAAGGAGTTGGGCATCCACACCTTTGGAGATTTGCTGCTGGCCTATCCTTTCCGTTACGTTGACAAAACCCGTTTCCACACCATCGGCGAGTTGTACCGGGAAACGCCATTGCCCGAAGGGCGAGAGGTACAACTGAAAGGCACCCTGCGGCGACTGGAAAAATTTGGCGAAGGGCGCAGAAAGCGCCTCGTCGGAAAATTCAGGGATGAAACGGGTGTGGTGGACCTGGTGTGGTTTCAGGGCATCTATTGGGTGGAGAAATTACTCACACCCGGCAAGGTTTATGTCGCCTTCGGCAAAACGAGTGTGTACAACAACCGCATCAACCTGCCTCACCCGGAGATGGAGGAACTGTCGGAGGTGAACAAGCGGCCGGCACTCACCTTTGCACCGGTTTACTCCAGCACCGAAAAGCTGAATGCCAAGGGATTGGACGCCCGGGGTCGCCGCCGCATCATGGAGGCCCTCTTCGAAAAACTGGATGCCGCCATTGCCGACCAGGGGCTTGAAAAGGTGCTACCGGAGAACCTCCCTGAATACCTTCGGAAAAAGTTGCGCCTGCCCGGCCGCTACGAGGCGCTTCGCTGGATCCACTTCCCCGAAAACGAACAGCAGATGAACGACGCCCGCCGGCGGCTCAAGTTCGAGGAATTGTTCTTCCTGCAGTTGCGCCTGCTGCACACCAAATTGCGACGAAAAAAAGGCATCAGGGGGCATGTGTTCGAAAATGTGGGCGAGCTGTTCATGCGCTTTTACGAAGAGAAACTGCCCTTTGAACTCACCAAGGCCCAGAAGCGGGTCATCAAGGAAATCCGCAAGGACGTGGGTTCCGGCTCGCAAATGAACCGCCTGTTGCAGGGCGATGTGGGCAGCGGCAAAACCATCGTAGCCTTGCTCTGCATGTTGCTGGCCCTGGACAATGGCTACCAGGCCTGCCTGATGGCACCCACGGAAATCCTGGCTCAGCAGCACTTCAGCGGCATCAAAGAACAATTGGAGGGCTTGCCCGTGGAGGTGGAGTTCCTCTCCGGTTCCGTAAAAGGCAAAAAGCGCAAAGCCATTCTGGAACGGCTGGCTGCCGGGGAGATCGGCATCCTCATCGGCACCCATGCCCTGATCGAGGACTGGGTGCAGTTCAAAAACCTCGGCCTGGCCATCACCGATGAACAGCACCGCTTTGGCGTGGCGCAGCGGGCAGCCTTGTGGAAGAAAAACAAGCCCCTGCCACCGCACGTGCTGGTGATGACGGCAACCCCCATACCCCGCACCCTGGCCATGACCCTCTACGGCGACCTGGACGTATCGGTCATTGATGAGCTGCCACCGGGACGCAAACCCGTGACCACGGTGCACAAAACCGAGAACCACCGCATCCAGGTCTTCGGGTTTATGAAGAAACAAATTGCCGAAGGCCGCCAGGTCTATGTGGTGTACCCCCTCATCGAGGAGAGCGAAAAACTGGACCTCAAAAACCTGATGGAGGGTTACGAAGCCATCAGCAGGGCCTTCCCCAGGCTGCAGTACCAGATCAGCATCGTACACGGCCGCATGAAGCCCGCCGACAAGGATTTCGAAATGCAGCGCTTCGTAAATGGGCAAACCCAGATCATGATTGCCACCACGGTGATAGAGGTGGGTGTGAATGTGCCCAATGCCTCGGTCATGGTCATCGAGAACACCGAGCGCTTCGGGCTGTCGCAACTCCACCAACTGCGGGGCAGGGTGGGCCGTGGCGCCGACAGGAGCTATTGCATCCTCATGACCGATTTCAAGATCAGCAACGACGCACGGGAGCGCATCAACACCATGGTGTGCACCAACAACGGTTTCGAAATTGCCGAAGCAGACCTCCAACTCCGGGGCCCCGGCAACCTGGAAGGCACCCGGCAAAGCGGCCTGCTCAACCTCCGACTGGCAGACCTGACTCAGGACGAGAAAATACTGAAAACGGCCCGCGACCTGGCCCAGAGAATTCTGGAAAAAGACCCGGAACTCAGCCACCCCCTCAATGCCCCCCTGAAATACTGGCTGGAAGTGGAGGACAAAGGAACCCGGCACTGGGGGTTGATTTCGTGACGGGGTAGCTCGTGGCTCGTGGCTGGTAGCTCGTGGCTCGTGGCTGGTAGCTCGTAGTAAGAGCTAGCGCCTCCAAACTCTACACCCTACACCCTAAACTTTTTTAACCACAGAGTTAAACAGAGTTATGACACAGAGTTTAGCAGAGTATTCCCGCTAACTGTTAACCAGCAACGGACCCCGATACCGAAGCCGATAGCTATCGGCTTTCGGTATCGGGGACAACTGACAACCGACAACTGACAACTGACAACCGACAACTGACAACTGATCCCGGGCGAAACCCCGGGAACAACAACCTCCATAACCCTTCATCTCCGATGAATATCGGGGTCATAACCCTTCATAACCCTTCATAACCCTCCATAACCCTCAACAATGAAATACCTCAATCTCTTCCTCGGTTTGCTGTTCCTCGTTTTTGCTGCGGTGCAGTACAACGACCCTGACCCCTGGTCCTGGATGGCCATTTACCTGCTGGTGGCGTGGGTCTGTATTTTTGCGGCCTTCGGCAAATACCACCGCTATGTGCTTTGGGGCATCCTGGCCATCAACACCGTTTGGATGCTGTTGTGCCTGCCTGATTTTATGGAATGGATCAAAATGGGCAGCCCCGACATTGCCAGCGAGATGAAGGCCACCACGCCGTACATCGAGAACACCCGGGAGTTTCTGGGGCTGTTCATTTGCTGGGTGGTGCTTTTGTGGCATACTTTGCAGGAGCGAAAATTGCGCAGCGAAGAAAGTGTTACCACCGGGTAAAGAAGCGGCAAGTACAGAATCCAGGCGTTCACGTACTGTACTGGTGATCTCCGGTTGCCAGTCTGGTCACTGGTCGTCAGCAAATTTCGTCGAACAGGGTTCGACGATACGTTAAACAAACCGACATGATTTTACGAACCGAGAATCTGGTCAAGCGATACGGCAAACGCACAGTTGTCAAGGACGTTTCCATCCAGGTGGAGCGGGGCGAGATCGTGGGCCTGCTGGGCCCGAACGGCGCCGGAAAAACCACCACTTTTTACATGGTGGTAGGCTTCATCCAGCCCAATGAGGGCAGGGTGTTTCTGGAAAACGAAGACATCACCAACCTGCCCATGTACCGGCGGGCCCGGCGGGGCATTGGTTACCTGCCGCAGGAGCCTTCTGTTTTCCGGAAGCTGACCGTGGAGCAAAACATTGCCGGGGTGCTGGAAATGATTCCCGGCCTCAGCAAAGCCAGTCAGAAAGAGCGCCTCGAAAATCTCATTGCTGAATTTGGGCTGGAACGGGTGTGCAACAGTGCCGGCGACACCCTGTCGGGTGGCGAGCGCCGCCGTACGGAAATTGCCCGGGCCCTGGCTACCAACCCCAACTTCATCTTGTTGGACGAGCCTTTCGCCGGCATAGACCCCATTGCCGTGGAGGACATCCAGACCATCGTGGCCAGGCTGCGTACCAAAAACATCGGCATCCTCATCACCGACCACAACGTGCAGGAAACCCTCAGCATCACCGACCGGGCCTACCTCATGTACGACGGGGCCATCCTCATGGCCGGCACAGCCGAGGAACTGGCCGCCGACGAACAGGTGCGCCGGCTCTACCTCGGAAAGCATTTCGAGTTGAAAAGAAAAGTGCTGGATCTGTAATTTTGCATTCGCTTCGCAAGCCTCACCAAAATCCAAACCGCGATGAAAGGAACCTTGTCAGTACTGCTTTTCTTCGCTGCCGCAACGGTACTTTCAGCCCAGCGCAAAGAACCCGCCTTCTCCGTAAAACTCAGCACCGACTCCGTGCTGATGGGCAATTACTTCCAGGTGCAGTTCATCCTCGAAAACGGCAATGGCACCGATTTTCAGGAACCGGATTTTACACAGGATTTCAACATCGTGAGCGGTCCCGGTCATTCCAATTTTACCACCATCGTCAATGGCGAGGTCAGCCAAAAAATGACCATCTCCTATTACCTGGAACCCAAACAGAAAGGGCTTTTTTACATCGGCCCCGCCAGCATCAGGGTGGGCGACCAGGTGCTGGAAACCGACCCTGTGGAAGTGCTGGTGGTGCCCAACCCCGACGGCATCAAACAATCGCCGGAGATGGAAAACCCGCCTTTGCGCTTTGAATTCGGAAGCCCCTTTGATCACCAGGACCCTTTTTTCAAAGACCCGTTTTTCGACATCCCCCGCCGCATGACTCCACCCGGCCGTGACAGCATCCCCGCCAGGCCCAAAAAGAAGCGCAAAACGATCAGGATTTGACAGTGTTTTTGAGAGAGCTGCCCACAACCCCTCTCGACTCCTCTCAACCCCTCTCAACTTTCATTGCCTCACACGGAGGCCACTGGGCCCACGGAGGTTTTTCTCTGGTTTTTGGGAGGTTTTTCCCGGAGCTGCGTCCGGGAGGTTTTTGGGCGCCCAACGCTGGCAGGGTTCGGAACCACTGCCAGCGTTTGCGATCAAATTCTCTCAACTTTCATTGCCTCACACGGAGGCCACTGGGCC
>JALWSS010000127.1 GCA_026993525.1 Saprospiraceae bacterium | reverse complement strand
CTGATGCCGTTGCCGGGAGCCGATTTCCACGCATAGGCGTAATTGCCACTCCCCCCGGAGACCTCCACTTCGGCGCTGCCATAGCCGCCGGGGCAGATGCAGATGGGGGTGAGGGATTGGATGGTGAGTTCCGAGCCTACCACAAGATTACAGGATTGAGCGCTGCAGCCATCATCAGACGCTACCATGACACAATAATTACCTGGCGCAAGATTGGTCAACACACTGCTCTCATCGTTTTCCTCTACCAGTAGAACGTTTCCCTCGATATCCGTCCAGGTGAACTGAAATGGAGGGGCATAATCCTCTGTCAGGACTGTCAGTTCAATGGCCCCATTGTTGGAGCAAGCATTGGTAATGTTGATGGAAAAGTCGTTCTGCCCGGAAAGTACTGGACAATATACGGCAAAACCAGGAGCCAAAAGGCAAAGCATACGGAATATGGTGGATTTCATCACGATGGGTTTAGATTTTTGAAAATGTAGATCAGGTTGTTGAATTCAAGGCAAGGATTTTTCAGTGCGGATCAATGATCATTTGGAAAATGTTCATTTGATATAGTTGCCTTTTTCTTGTTATTTATTCTCTCAATAAAATCATTTAACACCGCCTTATTCTCAGAATCAATGACCCCAGACAATTGGTTGATTTTTTCGATATTGCGTTGAGGGTAATAAACCCAACCGATCAGCATAGATATGTATTCCTTCTGCCTCTTGCCCTTGCTATTGCGAATTTCTTGCAGAAGCCTTTTTTCCATTAGCTCTTTTCCGGTATCGGTAAAGCATAAGGAATGTAATTTGCCTCGGCCAGGCTTCAACAAATCTTCACTATCAAATTCATTCAATAAAAATTCAAGACCCTTAGCCCTCCCCCGCTCTCCGATAGCAAAATATATCCTGGGATTTCTACCAATAATCTGGTTTTCCAAATAAAATTCATAGTTTGGGGAAAGCCGGTCAATATCATCTATGCGGTTGATGAATATTTCTTCAATCTCATTGGATTTCATGTTTCGTACTGCTTTTCCGAGCGTAACCAGATAAAATTGCTTTTCATCTTCAGATAGTGAATCAAGCACGAAACTGCGCAAATCATTGATTATGCCTTCCTCCAGATCATTAGCCATCTCAATGATCAGAGCAGGCGCGCAAAAACTCCCTCCTAAACACCCACCGTTCCATTTGTTTTTTATGTAGCTTGAAAAAAATCTAATCCTCTTTTTTCTTTCTTCGGCTCCGTCGCCCCATTGCGACATATAAATGTTTTTGAGGTACTTATACTTTTTTTGTGAGGAATCAAAAGTATCCATGTACAGGGAAGCAAGCGTCATTTCCATGTTCATCAGTACTTTGTAACAAAATACATATTTGGGGTGAACAATCCTGTAAGCTGGTTCCCATTCATTTAAAAAGTAATCTTCAAATCGCCTTTGCACTTCAATCAAGCGCTCCATGATACCGGTATCCTTGCTTGCCCGTATTTCGAAAAGCAGTTTTTCAATTTTTTCAATGTCGGAAACAACGGGTTGGGTTTTTCTTCCTCTTAGGACGTAGCGCTCCTTTGCATACTCAAACTCAAGCAACACCACATCTATCTCATCGCTGTCGTTATTTGGAAAGAGTATTTGTTCCAATGAATCAACCAACAAGTTGGATTGACCATAAATTGGCAAAGTCATGTGAACTAATAACAATAGAGAAAATAGCATCTTTATATTTTTCATATTCTTTTATTTACCAATTCTTGCCTTGGTTTTTATAAGAGGGATCAAAAGACCAATCTTGAGAGTGTGGTGAATTGCTTTGAGTCGCCATTTCTGTACGCCTGCATTTCTCTTCTTGAAACCATGTGGCAGCCCTACTCTCTATTGGGAGTAAATTAGGTAGATTCTCAGGGTCGTAATTTTCCGAATATTTATCTTCCATTACCGGGTCAAAACCATATGATTCTCCAATGGGTCCCATTTCCCAATCATTTGGGTAAAAATCCCAATCACAATCATTTGAACTATCATAGCCTGCCTGTGACCAAAAATCTTCAATTAATTTCCAGTGCATAAGCTCATGATTTACTAAAGCATAAAAAACATCAACTCCTCTTACGATATTCGACTCTGGAGGCACAGCTTCGAAGGCGTTAGGGCCTGGGCCGTAATTATATATTGGATAGTGATAACCGCATCCTTTGCCTATTTGGATAATTGACAAGGCTGGTAGATCGTCAGGGTAGCCGATCAATACTTTTCTAAAATTATTGGCACAAAGCCCTCCCGGAACGAAAGCAAACTTGAATTTATTCATTTGATTCCCAAGGAGGTTTGTCCCATATACAACATTTGAACCTGGGGGCTGCGGCCAGGAATAACTTCCATCCTCCCTATATTCTAAAGTGAATTTAATAGGTGTTGGTGGATCAACATTCAATACCGCTTCGGTTACCAAATCATTCACTTCAAAAAGCCTGATACCTGAAGTAGTCAGCTCACCTTCAACAACCTGAGACCAATAAAAGAACCAATTTGGGACAACGAGATTGTGAAAATTCATATCATCTTTTGAATAAAAGATTTTTATTTCCTGCTCATCTGTTCTCACCTCAGTTGTTTGTCCAACTTCAATTTCTGCAGAGACACGAACATTCCCTTTAGCCGTTCCAAAAATGCCATTGTTTATTGGGATTTCTGAATCAGGTATTTGGGATGTGCCTTTGTTCTTATTATTGATGGGTGGGTTGTTTAAGGGTGGATCGAAAGACCAGAAACCATTTCCAGTTCCGTCATCACCTACTTTCCATTGCCAATTCTCTGCATTGTTATTTGGCGTAGCTTTGAAATCAAACTCCCTCCCGATTACAATTTGCCATTTTTTAAAGGTAGGGGCAGTTGCAGGGGGTATGGGTGGAGGAAGAGTATTAAGTTCGTTTTGCTTATCCTCGAATTTTTTGAGCCTTACTTTAGGTGCACACGGAAACTCCAAATCCTGCTCCACAGATTTATTTTCCTTGTCTATCTGGGAAAACACCTGGTATGGGTACAAAAAAGCAAATCCCAAAATCATTAAAATGGAAACGTTCTTTTTCAACATGCTATGCGAATTTAATGGTGATAGATTTTGTTGGGTTCCAGCCAGATATCCCTTCTGATTTCGTAATCGTTCCGGTGGGCTGTCACCCAGTCCCTGGCTTGTCTTATCTGTTCTTCACTGTGTCCGAACAACCCGGGGTCATCAACGGGGAAATCCTTGACCGAGTCGTAGATATAGGGGATGACGTAGTTGGCGTAAGTCCTTTCCCATCCGGAAACATCGGGCAGAATTTTGTCCGTAAACAGGAAATTGAAGAATATCTCTATGGCCTCGGGCTGTTTGATGTACGACAGGTATTTGAGCCTTTTGCGGAGTATGTCTTCCACCGGTGCATCCATGATGGTCCGGATGACATAATCAATGTGCTTCTTTTCCCCCAGCCTTGCCAGGGCCATGTGGGCCGCAAAACGCACGTTGCCCAATTCAAAACGGGGGTCTTCATAAGGGAGCTTTGCCTGACTACTCAAAATGTGGTTTTCAAGCCAGTCTTTTTCTTCTTTCAGTTCCAGATAGCCCACCAACAGTACATGCCCTTTGTTGACAAAACTGTCGTTGTGAAGTATTCGCTTCAGTTCCGAAATGAATGCTGGTGTAAAGGCTTCTTTTGTGAAGGAATTATAAAAATTGGCATTGTTGCCCCGGATGGCAAGGTCCGGATCAAATGAGAACTTCAGGATTGCTCCAAGTGCCTTTGCTTTTACTTTTATTGATTCATTCCGCCTGCCAGTGCTCCTTATCTCAAATTGTGCCCATGTTCTGAGATTGACGTTCTCATGTTGAGAAAGGATTTCAAGTTCATTTATTGCAGCAATGCCCAACTCTTCGTCTTGCCAACGATCCTTTGTAAATTTCTCGAAAAATGCTTCAATGTATGCTTTGGCTATACTGTCTTTATGAATTTGGGAAAAGGCACTTCCCCAGTAGAGCCCGACCATTAGCATTAGGATGATTCTTTTCATGATTTTTATTTATTGCGAGGCGATAATAGATGATTACTCAATCAATTCATCCCATTGATATTTACGCAAACTCCTCTGTTGATTAAAGCCCTGTATAGTATAGTCCATGACGTTAAATGGATCATAACCTTGGGCATTCAAATTTCCGTCGGAATTAATGAATTGGGGGTTTTTGCCCCGATAGCCATCGGGGGACTCAGTTCTTCAATTCTTCGATTCTTCAGTTCTTCGATTCTTCAGTTCTTCACTTCTTCAGTTCCGGCAAGTGTTAAGTCGAGCCTGGCGAGACGTCACTTGCCGTACACAGGTAAGTTTGCAAGTGCCGCTGCGCTCAACACTTGCGAGAACTGGTGCCTTCCTCGTTGCAGTCGGGCTGCACGGCCACCAGGGCCGAAAGGTCAATGTTGCAA
>JALWSS010000126.1 GCA_026993525.1 Saprospiraceae bacterium | reverse complement strand
GCTTCATAATCCTCTATAATCCTTCATAACCCTCTATAATCCTTCATAATCCTCTATAATCCTTCATAACCCTTTTCAAAAACCTTCAAAAAAACCTCACTCATGAAGCTCAACCTCAAAAGAGACCTTTGCTTTTTCGACCTTGAAGCCACCGGGCTGAATGTGATCCGTGACAGGATCATTCAGATTGCCATTGTCAAATTCCCGAAAGGTGGTGGTGAGCCGGAAGAACTGGAAATGCTCGTCAATCCCGGCATTCCCATTTCCGAAGAGGCTTACAGTGTGCATGGGATATCGGCCAAAGACGTGGCCAGCAAGCCCACCTTCGACAAAGTGGCCCGGCAGATTTACGACTTCATCGGCGATGCAGATCTGGCCGGCTACAACATCAGCCGCTTCGATGTGCCACTGCTGATGGAGGAGTTTGACCGGGCCGGGCTCCACTTCAACATCGAAAAACGCAAACTGGTGGATGTGCAGCGCATCTTCTACAAAATGGAGCCCCGCAACCTGCGTGCAGCCCTCCGGTTCTATTGCAAAAAAGAAATGACCGACGCCCACGATGCCCTGGCTGACGTGAAAGCCACCATTGACGTGTTCAAGGGCCAGTTGAAGATGTACGATGGCGTGGACCATGTGGATGATGATGGCAACGTGACCCCAACCCCCGTCAGGCCCGATGTGGAAACGCTCCACAGCTTCACCCAGGATGTGAGAACCATTGATGTGACCAACCGCCTGAAATACAATGACCAGGGTGAAATTGTCTTCAACTTCGGAAAATATGTGGGCAAAACTTTCGATCAGGTTTTTGAAGAAGACAGAAATTATTTTTATTGGATCCTCAATAAAGATTTTGCCGTCCAGGTGAAAAACACCGTGCGCAATTACCTGAAAACCAAAGAGGCGAAAAGCTGACCTAACCGAAGACCATCAATCAATCCAACGACAATGATCCGCCTTTCCGACTACGCCACAACGCCACCGGATGACGCCAAACGAAAAAAAATCGAAAAGCTCACCGACAAGTACCAGGAGCGCATCGGAGAGCTGAATGAAATTCTGCGGGCAGAACGCAATCACGCCCTCCTGGTAGTACTCCAGGGCATGGATGGCAGCGGAAAGGACGGAGCCGTGAAAAGGGTTTTTAAAGACTGTACCCATTTCAATGTCAGTGTGTATCCTTTCAAAAAGCCGACTGAGCTGGAGTTTGCCCACGATTTTCTGTGGCGAGTACACAAACAGGTACCGGCAAAAGGTGAGATCAAAATCTTCAACCGATCCCATTACGAAGACATCCTCATTCAACGGGTGCATGGCTGGATTGACGAAGAAAGGGTCAAAAACCGCATGGAGGCCATCAACGCCTTCGAAAAATTGCTCGCCTTCGACAACAATACTACCGTACTGAAATTTTACCTTCACATCTCTTATGAACAGCAGGCCATCGAACTGCAGCAACGCATCGATGAACCAGAAAAACACTGGAAACACAACGAAGGCGACTGGGAAGAACGCAAACTGTGGAAACAATACATGAAGGCTTATGAAGATGTGCTCAACTGGAGCGAAATCCCCTGGACCATCGTACCGGTGGACGAACGCTGGTACCGGAATTACGTCATCGCCAAAAAAGTTTGCGAAGCATTGGAAGCCATGAATATGGAGTACCCGGGGATGGAGGAATTGAGGAACTGAGGAAGTGAGGAAGTGAGGAAGCGAGGAATTGAGGAATTGAGGAATTGAGGAATTGAGGAATTGAAGCCGAAGCCCACAACCAACAATCTCAATCCCGAATCAAGTTCGGGATCATGAGGCAAGCTCACGACCTCAACAATTCAACTCCCGAAAGCCGATAGCTATCGGCTTCGGGATCAACAATTCAACAATCTCAACAATCTCAACAATCTCAACAATTCAACAATCTCAACATCCTCATGGATCCGAAAAGAAAACGGCAACTCGAAATTGCGGCACTTGAGCGGGACCTGAAAAATGCCGAAGAGGTTTTGAAAAAAGGCTACCTCCGTTTTGTCCTGCCGGGAACGCTGATCTTCACGGTCTTTTTCACCCCGCTGTTCGGATTGATCAAGACTTATGGAGAATCGGCAGGAAATACCCTGGATGACTGGCTGGTTTATACGCTGGTTGGATTCTTGATTGGATTGCTGAATTCCACTGTCGGGTTCCTCAGATGGCGCAAGACGAGAAACAAAAATGTCAGATTGCTGGCACAGCTAAAGGAATCAGGAACAGTTGAAAGCTAAACAGCCGGAACACCAATTCACCACCTTTGATCAACAACCGCCTCATAAAGCTGTTGGCCACCCTCAACCGGCGGGAAATGACCCGGCTGAACGATTTTGTGCATTCGCCGTATTTCAACAAGCACCAGCCCACCCAGCGGCTGTGTGCCTACCTGTCGGGGCTCCACCCGCGCTTTACGGAAAGGAAACTGAAGAAAGGGCAGGTGTTCAGGCAGGTCTTTCCAGATAAAAAATTCGACGCCCAGCAACTGGCCCTGGTGAGCACTTACCTGACCCGGCTGGTACTCAGATTCTGGCACATGGAAGGGGCCGTTTCAGCCGGATTCTGGGAACAAAAGCACCACCAACTGGCTCAAATGCGGCAACGCGATGCCCTGGGCCTTTACCCCCTCATTTACGAACAAAGCAAAAAAAACTGGACGGACTGCCACAAAGGGGCACAGGCCCGGGCTGGCTTGCGCAACTGTGCGGACCTCGCCAACGAACTGGACAAGGCTGCGCTTTCCTTCGGTAAATACGACAACAGTTTCATGGCTGACCGCCAGGTGGTGCTTGATGCGGCCTACATCACCGAAAAACTGCACGATGCCTGTGAACTGCTTCAGCGCAGCAAACTCATGGCCGCCCCCCCACCCGATGATCCCCTGCTGGATGAGTTGATTGATTTTCTTCGGCAAAACCGGGAGCGCTACCGGCAATTTCCGACGGTGGACATTTACCTTCGGGTGTTGCTGTTGCTGCGAAGCAGCGACGAAAAGCAATATGCACCTACCCTGGAAACAGTGCAGGCACAACAATCGCAACTTTCATTTTCTGAGCAGCAGGTCATCTACAATTACCTCCAGAATTTTTGCATCGAGCAGATCAACAAGGGCAACGGCGGCTTCCTGAAGGAGTTGTTCCGGCTCTACATGGTCCAGTTGGATGAGCGCCTGTTTTTCGAAGGGGGGTTTCTTCCGCAATGGCATTACAAGAACATTGTGACGACAGGCCTCCGGCTGGGACAAACGGAGTGGGTCCGCAAGTTCATCGAAGAATACCACCAGCACCTGAACCCCGACGTGGCCGACAATGCCTACCGCTACAACCTGGCAGCATGGCATTATCACCAGGGCCATCTTCAGGAGGTCATGGGCCTGCTGTTTCAGGTGGAATACACCGACCTGCGCTACAACCTGGACGCAAAATCGCTGCTCCTGCGAACTTATTACGACCTGGAAGAAGAGGAAGCCCTGCTGGCCCTCACCGATGCCTTCCGGCAATACCTCAAACGCAACAAAAACCTCTCGGAATTTCAGAAAAAGGGCTATTACAACCTCTTGAAATTTACCCGTAGAGCCTTCCGGCTCAAAGTCAACCAGGGCATCACCCGCCAGGACCGTTGGCACCGCTCCCTTGAAAAACTGCACGCTGACCTGGCAACCGCCAATACCGTCTTCAACCGCTCATGGCTGGAAGGAAAAGTCAAAGAACTCAGGGATCAGGGATCAGGGATGAGGGATGAGGGATGAGGGATGAGGGATGACGGATGAGGGATGAGGGATCAGGGATGAGGGATGAGAGGGGCTAGCGTACCCTACTCCCTACTCCCTACTCCCTACTCCCTACTCTTAATTTAACCGCAGAGTTGAACAGAGTAATGCTTCCAAACCCTACTCCCTAAACTCTACTCCCTAAACCCTACTCCCTACTCCCTACTCCCTACTCCCTACTCCCTACTCCCTACTCAGGAATGAGGGATGAGGGATGAGGGATGAAAAGCACACAGGTCAATTCAGGGGTAGCGCCCCCAACTCTACACCCTACACCCTACACCCTACACCCTACACCCTACACCCTAAACCCTACTCCCTACTCCCTACTCCCTACTCCCTACTCTTAATTTAACCGCAGAGTTGAACAGAGTAATGCTTCCAAACCCTACACCCTAAACTCTACTCCCTACTCCCTACTCCCTACTCCCTACTCCTACTCTACTCCCTACTCTATACTCCACCAAAATGGCTGGTGAAAAGCCCAGCACCTGGTGGTAAGTGGCGGCCATTTGCAGGAAAATGCCCTTTGCGATTTCCAGGCCGATGCCGCCGTTGTATTCCGAAGGGCTGGAGGCGAAGCCAAAGCGCACCTGGAGTTTGTCCATTGGGGCGTATTCAAAACCACTCCGGAAGCGCAGTTCGTAGTCCAGCGTTTTGTCCAGTTGGAGGGCCATCAGCAAGCGGGGGGATGCCCGCCAGGCCATGCCGGCGTTGAATGTCACAGGCAGGTAATCACCTTCGGCAAAACGCACGGGGAAAGGATTCTCCACCTGCACTCCCAGGGTAAGGTTCCTTTTAAGTTCAGCCTGGAGGCCAACACCGCCACTCAATACACCCTGCCTGCCGTAGCCAGAAATGCTGTTCTGCAACCAGGAAAAGCTCGCCGCAAGGCGCAGCCGGTCGTGCAGGCTCCGGGAATAGGAAACGGCTGCCCGCTGCTGCTTCCAGGTGTCGAAACCAAAAGCCTCCAGGCGGAACCCCAATGCGCCCCGGTTGACGGGCATCACCGCTCCCAGCCAAACGCTGGTCAACTCCACCAAACCAAAACGGGAAGAAGCCCCGGATAAAAAACTCGTATTTGGGACTGACGCCAATCCGGCCGGATTGGCAAAGAGTGCCGTGCTGCCTGTCAGGGCAACTCCGGCATCGCCCATGCCCATGCTCCTGAGGTCCCGTGACAGTTGTTGGGCCCGGGCCACTGCAATAAAATTCAGCAATAAAAACAGGCAAACGAAGCGCATGCAACGAAGGTAGCGCATTTTAAGGTTAAAATGGCTTCGTCCGTAAATATGAATACGCTCCTAATTGAACTCCACCATTACCGGCAGGCGGGCCTGGGGGCCTTTGGCCTGCATCACCTCCCGGATGTGCATGAAGTAGGGATAGAATTCGCCGAGTTCCTGTTTCAGGATTTCGGCTTTTACGGCGTTGTCATCGCCCTGTCCGGTGAGTTCTTCTATCAGTTCCGTGATGGGATCGGGAAGGACGGGGTACTCCACCGTTTTGTATTTCTCGAGGCCGGTCATTTGAGCGGCGGCTGTGATGGCATCATCCAGGCCACCGATGGCATCCACCAGGCCCAGCTCTTTGGCTTTTTCACCCGACCAGATACGGCCCTGGGCAATCTTGTGAACAGAATCACGGTGCATGCCCCGGCCTTCGGCCACCCGCTGCAGGAAGCGCTCATAGACCTGCACTGTCATCTCTTCCAGGTAGTTCTGTTCATCGTCAGAAAGGTCAAAAACGGTGTTGAGGCCGATTGAGTTTTTGGTGGTCTTGACGGAATCCCAATGGATGCCGAGTTTTTCTTCGAAGAGGGTTTTGGTGTTGGGGATCATGCTGAAAACACCGATGGAACCGGTAAGGGTATTGGGTTGGGCAAAGATGGTATCGGCTTCACAGGAAATGTAATAGCCACCTGAAGCGGCATAATCTCCCATTGAGACAACGACTTTCTTGCCTGCATCTCTGATGAGTTCAAGTTCCCGCCAGATATTTTCCGAAGCGAGGGCAGAGCCCCCGGGTGAATTGACCCTGAGTACCACGGCTTTGATGTGTTCGTTTTTCCGGATTTTGCGAAGCAGTTTGACGTATTTGTCGTCCCCGATGTTGCCGCGCTCCCCCTTGCCCGGCACAATTGAACCCTCCGCATACACCACGGCAATTTTGTCCTTGCCTTTGCCCCGGTCTTTGTCGTAGCTGGATACGTATTGCGACAGCGAAACCATTTTGATATTGTCTTTTTCCTTCAAACCGATCCGGGTGCGCATGTCACCCAGCACAGCGTCCAGGTACACCACCGAATCGGCCAGGCTGTAGCGCAACGCATCTTCGGCGTTTCTGACACCCAGTGTGTCAATGGTATTGCGAAGCGACCGGACATCGAGGCCTCTGTCTTCGGCAATGTCGCCGAGGAATTGCATAAAAATGGGCTCGAGGAATTCCCGCAATTGCAGGCGGTTTTGCTCGCTCATCTTGTTGAGCCGGTAAGGCTCGGTGGCGCTTTTGAAATCACCGGCGTAGAAAACCTGCATTTTGATGCCCATTTTGTCGAGCATGTCTTTGAAAAAGGGGATGGTTGCCGAGAATCCGTGAAGGTCAATCGTTCCCATGGGGTTTACGTACACCTTGTCGGCAACGGAAGCGAGGTAATAGGAACCCTGTGTATAGTATTTGGAATAGGAAATCACCCATTTGCCACTGGTTTTGAAATCTTCCAGTGCGTCCCGCAAGGCTTTTGACGAGGCCAGGCCAAGTCTTACACCCTGATCGGGATGGATGAATATGCCACTGATCTTGTCATCGGTTTTGGCGTGCCTGATAGCATCAATGCTTGCCTGAAGGCCGGGAATCTCCGCTGTGCTGAAGTCGAACATCCCCATTTCGACATTGTTGCTTTGCTCCGGCATGGGCTGGTTCAGGGTGAGGTGCAACACGGATTTTTTTGACACTGAAAAGGTGGGTTTGGAGGTGGCAGCAGCACCGATCATCATGAAGAAAAACAATGCGCCGAGAGCCACAGCGGCCAGCGCAAATCCTATTATGGAGGCGAGAACGTACTTGAAAAATTGATTCATGGTTCCGACGTGGTGAGTTCTGAATTTTGGAAACACGCCAAGATAGAAAGCCGGCGATGTGGCAGGTTGTTTTTTAGATAAATGGCGATCAGGACAGGACAGTATTTACAGATCACAGGAATGAACAAGACCATCTGCTCTTTCCGTTGTCAACCGCTCATACTCCTCATTTTTTTGTTAGCCGTGCGGCAATTTCGGGATTGGTTGGCAGTGCCACGGGTCAAGCCACGAATTTGGCCTACATTTATACCCGATTTATTCTGACCCCTCGCTGAACAGAACCTGTACCTGTGACCGATAATAGTATCCTTTTGATGAGCCGTAGCTCCCGAACAATTGTTCTGACCTGTTTCTTTTGCCTCACATTCCTGACCATGCATGCCCAGGACATGGAGGTCACCGATGCCACCACTGCCCCTTTCACGCCTGAAAACCTGATCACCAATATCTTTCTGGGGCAGGGTGTGGAAGTGCTCAGCGTCAATTACAGCGGTGCCCCCGGGGCTGTGGGCTATTTCAAAAACGGCCAGCAGGCCATCGGCATTGACCGGGGCATCATCCTTACCTCGGGCAGGGCTGCCGGAGACTGCAACGGCGGGCCTTTTGGCGCCAACTGCCTCGGAAACAACTTCGCTTCCAATGACAACGGCATCACCAACACTGACCCCGACCTTGCAGCCATTGCAACAGGAGCAATCCAGGACCTGGCCGTTTATACCATTGAATTCATTCCGACAGGCGATACCGTAGAATTCAAATACGTCTTTGCTTCTGAAGAATACCCGGAATTCTCCTGTTCCAGTTTCAACGATGTATTTGGTTTTTTCATCAGTGGCCCCGGCATCAACGGGCCATTCTCCAACAACGGTGAGAACATCGCCAACATACCGGGCACCACCCAGGCCGTTTCCATCAACAACATACACCCCCAGAACGGCGTATCCTGCCCTCCTTCTTTCCTCCAGTATTACAACGACAACAACGGCATCGCCCTGCAGCCCGTTTACGACGGCTACACCGATGTCTTCACCGCCACTGCCGTGGTGACACCCTGCGAAACCTACACCATCAAACTGGCGGTGGCCGATGTTACCGACCACATCTACGACACCGGTGTTTTTCTCGAAGCAAAGTCTTTTGGAGCGCCAACCCTGGAGGTGAAGGCAGCAACCGTCAGCCTCGACGGCACTGTGACCGAAGGCTGTGCCTCCGGTTCCATAACTTTCAGCTTCCCCAATGCCGTAGAATCCGATCACCCGCTGGACTACACCATCCTCGGCACTGCCACCAACGGAGTGGATTACGTTGAAATCCCGACCGACCTGTTCATCCCCGCCGGCGACTCCTCCATCACTGTGGATGTGGTTGCCATCGAAGACGGCATTGACGAAGACCTGGAATCCATCGGCATTGACATTCAACGGGACATCTGCAACCGGGACACTTTCTGGCTGTACGTCCGCGACAATGCCATCCTCCCTCCCGAACTTCGAAACGATACCACGGTGTGCCAGGGGCAGCCGGTCCGGTTGGACGGAACCCTGCCCATTCCGCTGCCCACCCCGCCCTCGTTCACCAACGACCAGGACATGGCCATTCCCTTCGGCAATCCCACTTACTCGCCGGTCAACGTCTTCGGGGTGCAGCCCATCACGCTGGGCCCGGGCGTCATCCGCTCCGTCTGCGTCAACATTGACACCAAATGGGACGACGACCTCGACCTCTTCCTCATCTCGCCCGGCGGGCAATTCATTGAACTGAGCTCCGACAACGGCAAGAACTGCGACGACTACGACCAGGTCTGCTTCAGCCCTGACGCCACAACACCCATCAGCGATTTCTTCAACGTGCCCCCCTGCCCGGGTGGCCAGGGCGCCGCTTTCAACGGTGGCACCTGGGCCATCGAAGGCGTCTGGTCAGACCTCTGGGACGGCAGCTTCCCCACCAACGGCACCTGGCAACTCCTCTGCATCGATGACCAGATGGGCTTCGACGGCTCCCTCCTCGACTGGACCATCACCTTCGAGCCGGCTTACCAGGTCAACTACCGCTGGGAACCATCCGAAGGGCTGTCCTGCGACGATTGCCCCGACCCCGTCGCCACCCCCGACAGCACCACCACCTATTACCTCACCGCATGGGATTCCTACGGCTGCGAGGTTTACGACACGGTGACTATCAACGTGATCTCGAAACCCGAAACACCGGTCATTAGCTGCAACAACATCGGCATTGACAACATCACCTTCGAGTGGAACGACGTGGCCGACAACAACGGTTACCTGGTCAACGTAGAGGGCAACGGCTGGGTGCCACCCAACAACGGCAACCTCTCGCACTTCATCGGCGGCCTGGCTCCTTCCGACACCCTCACCATTGAAGTGGTAGCCCTCAGCCAGTGCAACAGCGACACCGCCACCGCCACCTGTTTTACACCTCCCTGCGTTCCGCCAAACATCACCCTGAACAGCGTCCAGGATGTCACCTGTTTTGGCGGAACCGACGGCAGCATCGGCCTTTCGGCCAACGGAGGTGCAGGCGGTTACGTCTGGTACCTGGACACCCTCAGCAACACCACCGGCATTTTCGACAACCTGCCTGCCGGAGACTTTACCGTCACCGTGATTGACGCCAACGACTGCCCGCAGCAGTACTCCGTGACCATCAACCAACCGGCAGAGCTGGTGCTCGATCCGCAACTGGTTGGCAACATCAGTTGCTTTGGCGCCAATGATGGCGCTGCCACGGTGCTGACCACCGGCGGCGTCTGGCCTTACAGTTTCAATTGGACCGAAGGCTCAACGGATTCCATTGCCACCGGCCTCAGCCCCGGCACCCATGCCGTCACGGTCACTGACGCCAACGGCTGCCAGGACTCGGCAACGGTAGAAATCACCGAACCCACCCTGCTGGAAGCCTTCACCACGGTGGACAGTGTGGACTGTTTTGGAACAGCCACGGGAGAGGCATCCGTACAAATAGACGGCGGCACACCCGGATACAACATCCAGTGGGATGCCGCTGCCGGCAACGCCACCACTGACCTGGTGCAAAACCTCCCTGCCGGTAGCTACCAGGTGCTGGTCACCGATGACAACGGTTGCCAGGCACAGGCAACGGCCGTCATAGAGGAACCGCCACTGCTCACCGCCGATGCTTCCGCCACCGACCTGTCCTGCCTGGGCTCCGGCGACGGAACCGCCACCGCCACTGCCAATGGCGGCACACCGGGCTACACCTACCTGTGGTCAAACAACGACGCTTCGCAAACCACCACCGGCTTGAGCGCCGGCACCTACACGGTCACCATCACGGACAGCAAAGGCTGCACTGCCACCGCCACCACCACCGCTACTGAGCCTGCGGCGCTCGTCATTTCCTTCGGCAAAACGGACGTCAGCTGCTTTGGCGGAGCCGATGGAAGCATTGCCGCTACGGTAACGGGGGGCACCCAGCCCTACACCTACGAGTGGAACGGCACACCCGGTGATTCAACCCTGAGCGCCTTGCCCGCCGGGCAATACTGCCTGCAGGTGACAGATGCCAATGGCTGCACCGCCCAGGATTGCATCGAAATTCAGCAACCCAACGAATTGCAGCTCAGTGCCACCACCCAGGATGCGGGCTGCTTTGGCCAGAGCAACGGAACCATTGACGTCACCGTGAACGGTGGCACACCGGACTACACCTATCAATGGGACCACGGCCCCGTGAGCCAGGACCTCAGCCAATTGCCGGCAGGCGACTATCACCTGGTTGTTACCGATGCCAATGGCTGCACAGCCGAATACAGCACCAGTATTGATAATTCCACACCCATCACGGTCAGTTTCAACAACGAACCGGTCAGCTGCCCCGGCTACACCGACGGGCGGTCCTTTGCCTCCCCGGCGGGTGGCACCCCGCCCTACAACTACTTTTGGTCAAACGGTGAGGCTGCCAATCCCGCCGTGAATCTGGCGGGAGGCTGGGCTTTCATCACCATCACCGACAGCGAAGGATGCGAGCTGGAAGATTCCACTTTCATCGGGCAACCGGAGCCCTTCCTGGTGAATGTGGACGTTGCCGACGTCACCTGTTTCGGGTTTGACGACGGAAGCATCTTTGTGGAAGTCAGTGGCGCCAACCCGCCCTTCGTCTTCAGCACGGACGGGGAAAATTATTTCGGCTCGCCACTGATCGCACCATTGCCGCCAGGCGACTATGAACTATACATCAGGGACTCCAGGGGCTGTATCTATGACACCAGCGGCCTGGTGGTTGTGGAACCACCCGAACTAACCCTTGACCTTGGGCCGGACACCATCGTGGATTACGGCACCCAACTCGAAATACACCCCAACATTGGCGGTGTTGATCCTGCAAACTGGGACCTGCTGGATTACCATTGGTTTTCCAACAACCCGCAAACACCGCCGGTAGATACCAGTGCCCGAATCGGGGTGTTCGAAGTGTACTCACCCACCTCCGCCACCCTGACCATCACCGACCCCAACGGCTGCACCGCCAAAGACCTCATCAACATCTTCGTCAGGGAACTGCGAAGCATAGAAGTGCCCACAGCCTTCACCCCCGGCAACGACGGAGTGAACGACCTGCTGCTGGTGCACGGCAATTCCAAACTCGTTGACAAGATCAATTACTTCAGAATTTTCGACCGCTGGGGGGAACTGCTTTTCGAGGTTGGAGATTTTGAGATCAACAGCCCAACTAGTGGCTGGGATGGCAGCTTCAAAGGCCGGCCCATGCCCGCAGGCGTGTACGTCTGGTACCTGGAAGTGAGCTTCGTGGATGGCTCCATAGAAAGGTACACAGGCCACACCACACTCATTCGTTAATCTTCCTTCGGCAAACGGAGGAACAAACAGCACCCAAAATGAAACTCAGGGTTTGCATCCTTGCTATTGCGCTATTCCTCGCACCTGGCCTGCAGGCGCAGCTCCTCATCAATGAATACTCCGCCGCCAACATGGATGGCATCAGCGACAACTACGGCGAACACGAAGACTGGGTGGAACTCTACAACGCCGGTACCGCAACCCTCAGCCTGGGCGGCTATTACCTGAGTGACAACCCCAACAATCCGGATAAATGGGAGTTTCCGACGGGCATCACCATCGAGCCGGGGGAACACCTGCTGGTCTTTTGTTCCGACAGGGATGAGTACAGCATGGGCTTCATCCACGCCGGGTTCAAACTCACCCAGACCAAACACAAATACATCGTCCTTTCCGACCCGCAGCAGAACACCCTGGACCTGGTGCAGATCTCCCAACCCAACCAGACCAACCATTCCACCGGCCGGGTTTCGGATGCAGCCCTCACCTGGGGTGTTTTCACCAACCCCACGCCCGGCGCACCCAATGCCAACGCCAAAGCGGGCTATGCCCAGGCACCCACAGCCAGCCAGAGCGCCGGTTTTTACAACAGCCCGCTGACCATCAGCCTGGACGTGCCCGAAGGCACCATCGTGCGCTATACAACCAATGGCAGCGAGCCCTCGGCTACCTCCACCATTTATGCAGCTCCAATCAGCATCAACGAGACTACCGTCCTGAAAGCCAGGGCCTTCCCGACCGGCAGCGACCTGTTGCCGGGCTTTACGATGGTGAACACCTACTTCATCAACGACAACCATACGGTGCCGGTCCTGTCTATCGCAGGCGACAACCTGATGAATCTGCTCAACGGCACCCAGAACGAACCCCGTGGTTCTTTTGAATACTTCGACAACGGTGAACGGATTGATTTTGCCTACGGCGAGTACAACAAACACGGCAACGATTCATGGGCTTATGCGCAGCGGGGCATTGATTACATTACCCGGGATCAGATGGGCTATACCAGTTCCATCAGCCACCAGATTTTTCCCGAAAAAGACCGGAATAATTTCCAGCGCCTCATCCTCAAAGCTGCCGCCAACGACAACTATCCCGCGGAGAACGATGGCACTCACATCCGCGATGCCTACGTACACACCCTCTCTCAAAAAGCTGACCTCGAGCTGGACGAGAGAACCTACCTGCCCTGCGTGATCTATGTGAACGGCCAGTATTGGGGCGTTTACGAGATCAGGGAAAAAGTGGACGATCCCGATTTCACCCGCCACTACTACGACCAGGGCAGAAAGTGGATTGACTACATCAAAACCTGGGGCAACACCTGGGAAGAATACGGCAGCAGGCAGGATTGGGACGACCTCTACAACTTCATCACCACCAACGACATGAGCATTCCGGCCAACTACGAATACGCCAAAGAACGCCTCAACATGCTCAGCCTCATTGATTATTTCATCATCAACACCCACGTGGTGTGTCAGGACTGGCTCAACTGGAACACCGCCTGGTGGCGTGGACGAAAACCCACCGGTGGAGCCAAAAAATGGCGTTATACCCTCTGGGACATGGATGCCACCTTCGGGCATTACATCAATTACACGGGCATTCCGGACCCTTCGGCAAACGCCGACCCCTGCTATGGAGAAGACCTTATCTCTGACTTTGAGGGCCACGGCCAACTGATACAAAGCCTCATGGCCAACGAGGACTTTCACTCCCTTTATGTAAACCGCTACGCCGACCTCAACAACAGCTATTTCACCTGCGACTTCATGATCGGTTTGCTGGATTCCATGCTGGCAGCCATAGAACCTGAAATGCCCGCCCACATTGACCGCTGGGGCGGCAGCCTCAGCCAGTGGCAGCAAAACGTGGAGGAACTCAAAGATTTCATTTACTCCCGATGCACGGTCATTGACACTGGCATCGTGGAGTGCTACGATGTGGAAGGGCCCTACCCCGTTACCGTCATCGTGCAGCCCGCAAACCAGGCCAACATGGTGCTGGTCAACACCATTGCCCCGGCCACTTATCCCTATGTGGGAGATTATTTTGCCGGCACCACTTTGAGTTTCGTTGCGCAACCGCAAACGGACTGGGTACTCGACCATTGGGAGGTCATCAACAACGCTTTTGCCCCCGATGCCTTCGCCGACACCATCCACATGGAACTGGACGCCGTTTTTGGCGACACCGTCATCGCGGTTTTCAGGCCGGCCGTGCCCTGCGCCAATGCTTTCAACTTCAGCTTTGACACCACCTTTTCATCCATCGCAGCCCATTGGGACGGACCCTCCAATTTCATCAGCTATGAATTCGGCTACCGCAAAGCCGGCACCGCAGACGACTGGACCACGTACAGCACCACGGAAAACGAATACGCCGTGTCTGGCCTGGAAATGTGCACTCCTTATGAAATCAGGGTGCGGTCCATCTGTGATTTTGCACTCGGCACCTATGAGTATTTCACCGTCAGCACCGCCTGCCTGAATGCTACTTCCGAAGAAAACACCATCCTGGAGTTCTATGCCTTCCCGAATCCTTTTTCTGCTTCGGCAAAAGTCAATTTCGTTTCAGCAACAGACCTGAAGAACGTCAGCCTGGAGTATTACACCCTCACCGGACAACTGTTGGAAGCACAACATTTTGAAAGGCTCCTGGCCGGCCAGCACCAATGGCCCGTTGATGAATACAACAACTGGCAGGCAGGCCTGTACCTGGTGGTTCTGAAATCGGATGCGGGGGTGCAAACCTTCAGAATTGCGAAGCGATGAAGGACAATCGGGGAACATTAACACGGGAAAAATTCATTTTGGATATTTTCGCTGCGCAATGCGGCGTTTGTGTCACTCAAAATTCCCAGGTTCCATGCCCAAAATGCTCATCCTGTTACTGGTTCTTACCAGCTTCCGTTTTGATACAGGTAGCGATGATCTGCTCCAGACAGAGGCACTTCCCGGTGACGGAGTGTTTTCATTGCTGAGAAGGTATGAGCTGGACCGCTACGCCTGCAACCACCGCCGTTTTTACGAAATCAACAAACTGAAAGAAGGTGCCATGCTGGTCATCGGCAGGAAGTATTACCTGCCCATCAGCATTTACGGGTTCAATGGCAAAACCATCCGCTCATCGGTCGGCATCAAAGACTGGAGCACCGCCAAAGCCATCGAGGAGTACAACGACCGCATGTACCGGAACGGCTACAAGAAGGGCGATTTCAGGAAAGACAAAGTACTGTGGGTGCCATTCCACCTGCTCCATTGCCCCGAACCTACCCTGCCAAAGGTGCATACCAACCCGCAACTCGATTCCAGCACTGCCAGCGAAAAAGTAAAAGTATCAGATGACAACCTGGCCCTTGCATCCGGCGGCAACCGCATCTTCCCCATCTTCGGCAAAAAATACGAGCATGTGCCCCTGTTGTCCACCGACCTGAGAGGCAAGGTTTTCTATGTGGAAAGTGGCCACGGCGGACCTGACCCCGGCGCCATGGCCAAAGTGGGCAAGCACACCCTTTGCGAAGACGAATACGCCTACGACGTGGCCCTCCGCCTGGCCAGGCACCTGGTGGAACACGGGGCCACCACTTACCTCATCAACCGGGACCCCGACGATGGCATCCGCGAAGAGCAATACCTGAACTGCGATGCCGATGAAGTGGTATGGGGCGGGCTGGCAGTGCCGGCCGGCCAGAAACCCAGACTCACACAACGCTCGGATATCATCAACAAACTCTACGAAAAACACAAAAAACAAGGGGTCAAAGACCAGATGCTGGTGGTCATCCACGTGGATTCCAGAAGCCACCGGCAACAAACCGACCTTTTCTTTTATTACTACCCCGGCGACAACACCGGAAAGAAAACAGCCCTGGCCATGCACCAGGCCATGAAAAACAGCTACGAAAAATACCGCAAAGGCCGGGGCTACCACGGTACCGTTACCTCCCGGGATTTGCACATGCTTCGTGAAACCGAAGTCCCCTCAGTGTACATCGAACTCGGCAACATTCGCCATCCCCAGGACCAGAAACGTATCATCCTGGCCAGCAACCGACAACTCCTCGCTGACTGGCTCTTTGAAGGGCTGAAGTGAGGGGGATTGTTGAAGTGTTGAAGTGTTGAGATTGTTGAAATGTTGAATTGTTGAGGTCGTGAGCTTGCCTCACGATCCCGAACTTGATTCGGGATTGAGATTGTTGAAGTGTTGAATTGTTGAAGTGTTGAAGTGTTGAGATTGTTGAAGTGTTGAAATGTTGAATTGTTGAGGTCGTGAGCTTGCCTCACGATCCCGAACTTGATTCGGGATTGAGATTGTTGATCCCGAAGCCGATACCGAAAGCTTTCGGTATCGGCTTTCGGGAGTTGAAGTGTTGAAGGACGCTACAAATCTTTAATAACCACAGCGTTAAAGGAGTTAATAACAACGTTGAATCCCGAGACAAGCTCGGGACCAACCGACAACTTACAACCTACAACCTTCATAATCCTCATAATCTCTGTCTGCCGCCCTGTCTGCTGCCAGGCAGGCAGCCCGTCTGGCCAGCCGCCCGTCTGGCCGCCGGACAGGGACAGGGCAGGCTTCATCCCCGATGAAAATCGGGGTCATAATCCTCATAATCCTTCATAATCCTCATAATCCTTCATAATCCTTCATAATCCTTATTTAACCACAGAGTTTTCAGAGTTGAAAACAGCGTTGAACAGAGTACGCCTGCCATCTGAGGCTCATAGCTCGTAGCTCGTAGTCAATCCTGCTATATTTTAACCGCAGAGTTTTCAGAGTTTTAAACAGCGTTGAAAAGTCTCCGAGTTTTCCTTACAACCTACACTACAACCAATCCTGGGCACAGCCCCGGGAACAACAACCTTCATAATCCCTGTCTGCCGCCCTGTCTGCTGCCAGGCAGGCAGCCCGCCTGGCCGTCGGACAGGGCAGGCCCCCTCCCCCCAGCAGACGCGGCCGACGACCCTCCATG
>JALWSS010000125.1 GCA_026993525.1 Saprospiraceae bacterium | reverse complement strand
TGGGCTTTCTTGTGTTGAAATAACATTGCCCATGCTGTCAACCTCAATAAGCCAGCCCTTCGACCAGGTATCACCTGGGCTATAGGGTGGCTCCCCCAACCCTTTCGACTTGGCAGCCCCAATCGCATAATGGTTGTCGTCAATTTTCACCAGGCTGCCCATTACATCTATCACCCCCGGCTGCCCGTAGGTCTTCTCCCATAAAAAATTGCCCTGTTTGTCAACTTTCATGAGGAATACCTGGATGTCACCATTTTGCAAGGTCTTGTGGCCTGCAATCAGATACCCATCTTCTGTTTCATGTATCTTTCGTAGTTGGCGTTGTAAACTTGGATTTGGATCATATTTTTTATAAAATTCTATTTCGCCATTGTTCGATAGCTTGACAAAAACCCCAAAATTGGTCAGCAACGCTCCCCCAGTCATAGCATAGCCGTTGTCGGAAGTTTTTATTATATCAAAATTTGGATTAGCGGCAAATTTATCTCCATCAGGGTCCGGATAAAACAATTGATATAAAACATTGCCCAGGGTATCCATTTTTACAAAATGTAAACCCTGCAAATAAGGAGGACTGGATGGTGTGGCACTTCCATACAAAACCACAGTGTCACTGTCCAATAAAGTGTTGACAAAAATATTACCGGTCATGTCTGGCTCGAAGCCATACGCTTGATTGAAGCCCGGCTGTGCGGTTGAATAAATTGCCGGCAAAAGCAGGGTTATAATTATCCATTTCTTCATGGCAAGAAAACTTAGCCTCTCCGGCAGCCGGTGGCTGCCGGAGAGGCAGTTGGAGAGATTATTTTGTAAGGAGGATTTTGCCAATGATGGGTGGAGTGCCATCAGTAAATACAAGACGGCAGATATAAACACCTGCCGGGATGTTATCTGCCCTCCAGGTCACTTTTTGCTCATCATGATAAAATGGATGTTGCCAGATATTCCTTCCCTCGAGGGTGGATACAGTAAGCAACAATTTATTCCCTTCACCGGCACCTCTGATCGTAAATTCGACGAAACCTGACGATGGGTTCGGGGCCACAGTCAGTGATACTGAAGAGGACTGTTCTGAGTCCTTCTGTTCCACCCTTACATTTCGTTCACCCACACCCGGCAACTGGTAGCGGGGTGGATAATGGCTGCCGTACATCGTTTTGATGTTCTGGGCAAAGACAGTTGCTTCCCGCCCGTCAGTGGTGGTGTAGGCATCGAGGGCTGCAAGTGTGGCTGAGTCCAGGCTATATACCGATTGGGTGTCAATCAGGTTGAATATATCAATGAGGTCGGAAAAGTCGGTGGCATCCTCGCTGTTGAGACCAAACAAAGTCGCTGCCTGTGAGAGTGTGGCCGTGGCCTGATCGGGTTGCCCGTGTGCAAGATAATTCCTGGCCATTTGCAATTGGGCGGCGGGATTGTCCATGTGGCTGAACCACGCCAGGAGGCTGTCCCTGTCGAAAGTCGTCGTGTCGTAAAGCAGGTGCAACACCACCATGAACGAACTGGTGTCCATGGCATGGCGTGCCGCTGCCATTTCATGGCTGTACTGATCCGCCAGGGCCTGGTTGCCCCCCTCAACAGCTGCATCGTACAACGCCCTGGCGGTATTGTACTCGCTGCGTTTTACAAAATAGGCTGACTTGATGGCATCCAGTTCGGATTGTTCCCTGCAGGGTGGATCGCAATAGATGGATGGACAGGTATTTGGATTAGCGATTAATTCTGTAATAGGCCCCGAAACAGTAACCGGGTCTTCCAGCGGCGCATTGGGGTTTTTGTAGTATCGAATTTCCCAATCTCCGAGGTTCTGGAAGTCAGTGGCGATTTGGGAGAACCGGTTGCCGGCAGCTTTGAAAGTCGGTATAGTTGGGTCAACAATTAACCCCTGGTCCCTCCTGATGTTCGAGCCTGCCAGCACGGAGAAGTCGGCCCCGGTGACCCCGGTGTTGGTGTTGCACAGGTAGTGCAGGCCCCGGGAGGCACTGGTACTGTATTCTGCATTGATTCCATCTGCATTATTGCCAAAACTGACACCATTGTAGGTGTTTCGGCGAATCACATTTCCGTCGGAAAAATCGAGGTCTTTGCTGTACGATCCGACTGTTGAGAAGATATTACCCACCACTTGCTGAAAGGTGTTCTCCTGAAAAGTGAAGCCGGACATGGAGGCCTCGAAGAAGGTGCCGAACTGGTCTTGCGTCAGACTGGCATCGGGGACGTTGCCGAGATTGAATTCATTGAACAGCAGCGTGCCCTGGCTCACCGCCTTGTTGTAGATGCCGAAGTAGCAACCGTTGAACCTGGCACGTTTAACGGTGAAAGGTTTATTACCGACTACATTGGCGGTGTAGATGGCATAGCCGAGGTTGTCGAAGGTGGAGTAGGTATAATCCTCACAGGGATATGTGCTGCCATTGCACAGCCCCTGCACCCTGAACCCCGCATCGGTTGCAAAAATGCCGTAGCCCCAGTCTGCGATTGAATTGCCGGCATCTGACATGGCGTTGGTGAAGGAGCAGCCGGTGATGGTCACGCCGTTCACATCCATCAAATTGATGAAAGCGTGGAATTTGTCTTCGTGGGGAAAGCCGTCATCCACAATGAACTGACAGCGTTTGATGGTAGAAAAGTAATCCCTGGGTTGGCCCTGCCATCCCGTTGGGATACTGTAGGGATAGAAATTCTGGTAATAGCGGGTATCGATGGAGGTGATGTTGTTGCGGAAAATGGCACCGTTTGCCACCAGGATGCCGCCGGTAAGGCCGGGAGAAACATTGTTGAACAACATCACGGCGGTTTCGGCATTTTCGATGGTGGCACCTGTTTTCATTTCGAGGTATCCCTGCTCATACTGGCCGTTCTGGGGGTATTGGGAAGCCGCAGAGTTGCCCCATACCTGCACACCTCGCCAGTGGTCGGAGTAGATGCAGTTTTTCAATACACTGCCCGCTTCCATGATGAGCCTGCCGCCGGGTTTTATGTAGATTCCATTATTGGCTCCGAAACTGAGCACCTTGCCTGGATTCACTGTTGCTGTAGCACCTTCTTCAATGAAGAGGTCACCGGTGAACACCTGATCTTTGGTAAATGTCTGGGTGCTCCCCGCTGCAACGACGAAGTCCGCACCGTCGCCACAGGTGGGTTTTATGGCTCCGGGAGGCAGCAAGCCACCTTCCTGCAGGGAGGCCACGATGTCAGCCATTCTGACAGCCTCGTTTGGGCACCCACCCCCTTTGTGCAAGGCCACCACCAGGTCGTCGTACATGGAGAAAATCGGCGCACCTGATGAACCGCTCTCGGTGTCCAGATAATGCTCGATGCGGTAGGGTAAGGTGTGCGGGTGTGCGACGGGAGTTCCATTCTCATCTGCTGCCTGGTCTGAAGTATATGCGATCTGTTTGCAATGGCCAAGGGGATGGTGAATGATATAAATTGGTTCCTTTTCCAGAATATCGTATTTCCTCGTTTGCAGATAGCCATATTGGTCCAGGAAACTGGAAGAACCAGTGCTGTCGTGCAGTCTCAATAGGGCATAATCGAGGGTTTGATCAGATTTAATCACTGTATAATCAATGATATATTCACAGGGAGACTGACCACAATTATCATCCATGCAATTCTGTGTTTCATATAACCAATTAAATTTCAGTTGAAGATTTTGGCTTGTTCCTATAACATGGTATGCAGTCAGGAAATATCCGTCCGAACCAAATAAAAAACCTGTTCCTGCAAAATTGTTATTTATACAAATCGCGGCAACAGGCGTTCGGTTGTTGTACCATGCGAGATGGGTGTTTTCGACGCATTTGATATTTTCATTTTCATCTAAACCGCAAATGCTCAGCTCTTTTGTTGGATATCCGGGCTTGCGGATGCCGAATGTGAGCTGGTCAATTTTTACACCATAGGCCGTTTCGGCACCCGTTGAAAATAGCTTTACCACAATGGTGTCATCGTAAAACGGCATGCTGTAAAAAGCACCTCTGTCTTTGGCTTTGTGGTCATAAGTCTTGCTGTGGCGACCATCGGGTGTGCTGAGTTGCAGGTGGCCACCTTCGGCCAATTCCAGTCTGTCGAAATGAAGAGTGATGAAATATGCACCTTTTTTTGGTGCAGTGATGTATCGTTGCCAAACGCAATTTGTCGTACCCATTTTGCCGGTTTTGTAAGGATGATCCGTTTCAATCTTTACAGGAACTCTGGTCACATCATATTCCTGTGACCGGAGCTGAAAAGTGATCAAGATAAGCGAAAAAACAAGGAGCAGCCGGCCTGAATATGAGCTTGAAAATACCGACCTCGTAGATTTTTCAGGAAGGCATACTTTCAGCAGAGAACGGAGAACGGAGAACGGAGAACGGAGAACGGAGAACGGAGAACGGAGAACGGAAGGTGTTTTCATGGTATTGAAGTTTTGGTGAAAAGATGAACGAATTTAGTTATTTGAGAATAAAATTCCAAACTTGACGGTATTGAAATA
>JALWSS010000124.1 GCA_026993525.1 Saprospiraceae bacterium | reverse complement strand
GCCCTGACCACCATCGGAGGTTCACTGACCATCAAGCTGAACAACTACGGCGCCAAGCTGACCAGCCTGAGCGGCCTGGGCAACCTGAACAGCATCGGCCAGAACCTGAACATCTCGTTCAATTTCAGCCTCAGCGACTGCTGCAGCATCGATGACCTGCTGGCCAACGCCGGCGTGGGTGGAGCCACCATCATCTTCAACAACGCATCCGGCTGTAACAGCGTCAGCGACATCAGCACGACTTGCAGCAGCAGCATCGTCATCCTGCCCGGCAACGGCATTGCCTTCGGTGAACAGTCCGAACAGCCGAGGATGAGTTTGTTCCCCAACCCGGCAGGTAATTCAGTTACAATCCTGCTGGAAGGCTGGGAGGGCCATCCAGGCACCCTGACCATCAGTGATCAATTGGGAAGAACAATATTTGTGCAAAATCTTGAAGCAGGACAAGAGGTAATAGACATTGACCTTTTCCGAAAGGGCATGCATACTGGCGTTTATCATGTGGCATTTACTGCCAATAAGTACCGACAGGTGAAAAGGTTGGTGGTTCATAATTAAGCGGAAAGCCGAAATTGCCATATAAGGAGGGTGGCTGAAATTTTTGGCTGCTCTCCTTATTGTTGTTATTGAGAGATAAACAATAACAGGTCTTCCACTCAAGCTTTTTTGTCGCCTTGAAATTCTATACTTGGCTCAAGATTTGAACCACATCAAAACGTGATTCTTTTTTCACTTTTTGATTCTCTACTTTTGCCATGCGTGCAACTTAATGTTCTGTTTTTTTGGGTCTGAATTTTTCACTTATACTCAAAACGAAGTGGTTTGGGCGGATATCCCGATCCCTCCTGAACAAAGCTGAAATCTTCCAAAACTACTTCGACTTGGGTATAGCAAAGAATTGCCTGAATTACCCTTCAGGCTTTTTTAGCTAAATTAAACATGGATATGGATGTATTTATTGATATATACTCAAAACGAAGTGGTTTGGGCGGCGATCCCGGTCCCGTCCCGAAATTCTTCGGGATTCGGGATTCGGGACCCACTCCCTATCCACACTTTTCGAGAGTGATGGGTTATTCCCAAACCACTTCGAGTCGGGTATATTGTTCAATGATCCATCCTGTCCACAATCTGTAAATCCAATGAAATATTCACTCAACTCATTGATGTCAGCAAAGTGGTTTTCTTTTTTTGAAGTCAACAAAGTGATGGCTGTTTACCTGATGATATTTTCGGGGCTCATCCACCTCAATGCTCAACAAAACATCGCAATAGGGGCCGAAACTAATAAAACCGACCAAAAAATTCCCGGCCAATATATCGTAGTATTGAAAGGGGATAATATTGACCGGGCATTGAGGGGCAAGTCCTATGCAGAAAAGCAATCTTTCATGTTTGAAACAGCCAACACCATATTGAAGCGAAATATGCTTCAGGGTAAAAAGGTACTGAATGTCTATGGTACAGCATTAAAGGGGTTTTCCGTGTCCGGTCTCAGTGAGACTGAGGTCGGGATACTCCGACGGGATGCAGGAGTAGCTTATGTTGAGCAGGACCAAATGATGTATCTTTCCGATAACACCTTGTTTGAAAACAACAACCAGAAAAAAGGAAGCGCTGAAAATACTGGCACCCTAACTTTTCCGCCACCTCCAACAGTTTGTACAGTATTGACCGTTGACGGTGAGCCCTACAATTCAGTCCATGCTGAATTTGGTCAGGAATCATTCAATGTGACAGGGGATGTCGTTCTGGTGGATGACGGAATTGCACCAAATTCTGATGCTTGCTCTGTTGTTCAGAACAATGTTAATGGCAAGGTAGCACTGATTGATCGCGGCTCCTGTGAGTTTGGCTTCAAAGCACTACAGGCACAAAATGCCGGTGCTATAGCTGTAATTATAGCAAATAATGTAAGTGGTGACCCACCAATTATGGGCCCCGGAATTTTTGGGAATCAGGTTACTATCCCTGTTGTCGGTATCAGCCTGGCCGATGGCAACGCCATCAAAGCTGCATTGGACATTGGCACTGTTAGTGCCACGCTCAACAATCAATTTAACGTTCAGTGTACTCCATGGGGCATCACTCGCGTAGGTGGCGGTCTTTCTGGTGCCGGCACAAGGGCATGGATCATTGACACTGGCATAGATACAACGCACCCTGACCTTAATGTAAATACTTCATTATCATTCTTTGCCCTGGGAGTTGGTACCAGTTCCCAGGATGACAATGGTCACGGCACCCATGTAGCCGGAATCGTGGCTGCAAAGGACAATACATTTGGAGTTGTAGGAGTTGCTGCCGGAGCAGAGGTGGTGCCTGTCAAGGTATTGGATTCATCCGGGATCGGCCAAACTTCCTGGGTTATTGCGGGAGTTAATTATGTAGCCGCAACTGCCAATCCAACTGATGTAGCAAATATGAGCCTTGGAGGAGCAGTAAGCGCATCATTGGATGCCGCCGTACTGGCTGCTGCTTCATCCTGCCCTTTCGTTCTGGCTGCCGGAAATAACGCTGGAGATGCCAACAATACATCACCAGCCCGGGTAAACGGCTTCAACATATATACTGTATCAGCAATGGATGAAAACGACAATTGGGCCTCTTTTTCAAACTTCGGAAATCCTCCAATAGATTATTGTCAGCCTGGAGTATCAGTGCTTTCTTGTGGATTAAATGGAACTTATAAATACTTCAGCGGTACTTCAATGGCAGCACCTCATTTGAGTGGTCTTCTTCTATTGGGTAGTATATGTGCGGCCTCAAACGTTCAAAATGATCCGGATGGTAACCCGGATGCAATTGCTACACACGACGACGGAACACTTACCGATAACGATAGCGACGGCTACACCATTTGTGACGACTGCAACGACAACGACGCCTCCGTAAACCCCGGCGCCACAGAGGTTTGCGATGGCATCGACAACAATTGCAATGGTCAGATTGACGAAGGATTTGACAACGACGGCGACGGCTACACCACCTGTGACGGTGACTGCGATGACACCGATCCCAACATCCACCCCGGCGCCACCGAAATCTGCGACGGCAAGGACAACGACTGCGACAGCCTGGTGGACACGGCAGACCCAAGCCTGGTAGATAGCATAGCGCCGGTTGCTTTGTGTCAGAACCTCACCGTGCAGCTCAATTCCTCCGGCAGTGTCAGCATCACGGCCTCCCAGGTTGACAACGGTTCCACCGACAACTGCGCCATCGCCAGCCTTGGCCTGGATAAAACGGATTTCGGCTGCGCCAATGTAGGGTCCAACACCGTAACCCTCACCGTGACCGATGTGAAAAACAACACCGACACCTGCAGCGCCACCGTCACCGTGGTGGACAACACCGCTCCCACGGTCAGTTGCCAGAACCTCACCGTGCAGCTCGATTCCACCGGCAGCGCCGGCATCACGGCCGCTCAGGTGGACAACGGCTCCACCGACAACTGTGGCATTGATTCATTGAGCGTCAGCACGTCTTCCTTCGGCTGCGCCAATGTGGGTGCCAATACCGTCATTCTCACCGTCTCCGACAACAACGGCAACACCGACACCTGCAGCGCCACCGTCACCGTGGTGGACAACACCGCTCCCACGGCCAGTTGCCAGAGCCTCACCGTGCAGCTCGATTCCACCGGCAACGCCAGCATTACGGCTGCTCAGGTTGACAACGGATCCACCGACAACTGCGGCATCGATTCACTGAGCGTCAGCCCATCAACTTTCAATTGTTCCAATGTTGGAAACAATACCACCACCCTCACCGTGACCGATGTGAACGGCAACAGCAGCACTTGTATGGCAACCATTTCGTTGGAAGACGACGAGACACCAATTGCAACGTGCCAGGACATTACCATTGAGCTGGACGCCAACGGCAACAAGAGCATCACGACAGCCAACGTGGACGACGGCTCCACCGACAACTGCGCCATCGCCAGCCTTGGCCTGGATAAAACGGACTTCGATTGCGACGACGTTGGCGCCAACACCGTGATCCTCACCGTGACGGATTTGAACGGCAACAGCAGTACCTGCACCGCCACGGTGACGGTCGAAGACAAACTGCCCCCCTCCGCTGCCTGCCTCAATCCGACCGTCAGCCTGGACGCCAACGGACAGGCCGGCATCACCACAGCCGACGTTTTCGACGCTGCCAACAGCAGCGACAACTGCGGCAACCCCTATGCGGTCTTCGTAACACCGGACACTTTCAACTGCTCCAACATCGGCGCCAACACGGTGACCCTGCAGATCATTGACCTCAATGGCAACACGGCGCTGTGCATGGCCACGGTCACCGTAGAGGACAACATAGCCCCGTCGGTAGTCTGCAAAAACACCAACGTGACCCTCAATTCGCAGGGCCAGGCTACCCTGCAGCCCATCGAGGTGTACGACAGCGGCAGCGACAATTGTGGCAATGTGAACCTGCAAAGCGTCAGCCCCAACAGCTTCGGCTGCGCCAACGTGGGGG
>JALWSS010000123.1 GCA_026993525.1 Saprospiraceae bacterium | reverse complement strand
AATTCCTCAGTTCCTCAGTTCTTCAATTCCTGAGTCCCCTGCAAAAAGTTATATCCTCGTCGAAAGATGTAACTTCATCTGAACATAAGTCGGACGGAGTCCGACAAGATGGGGTCCCGGACGTCCCGAAGAAATTTCGGGAGGAACCAGCGTGGTTGCTGGCGCCTCCCGAAATCCTTCGGGATGTCCGGTGCCTCTTCCAGCCGGACTCCGTCCGGCATGTGAGCATTCAAATTCCCGTCGGAATTAATGAATTGGGGGTTTTTGCAGTGGACTCATTCCTCAAATCCTCAAATCCTCTCCCGACGAATGTCGGGACTCAAATCCTCAAATCCTCAATTCCTCACCTCAGGCCGTTTGCATGCGCAGGGCAGGGTAGCGGTGCTGGATGGCTTCAAAGGAACCGAACATTGCAGCCACGAAAAAGAGATCGCCGGCCAGGGTGTTCCAGAAGAACGGAATGGCCGCCACATAACAAGCTACCAGGCCCTCCACAGTCAATGGGTACATGCTACCCTCCATCCAGACAAAGAAATTGGAGACGATGAAGAAAATGACAGAAGCGCTCAGGCTGCCGGCCAGTGCCCTCAGCGGGGTAACTTTCTTGAGCAATACCATGCCCAGCAGCACGATCAGCCCGAAGGCGAGGTAAACCTGCCAGTTGCTGAACAGCGAAAAGCCTTCGTAATACTGAGCGAGAAAAACATTGTCAATGATGAGGTTGCTGATCCACAGTGCGGCAAAAGGCACCGCAAAAGCCATTTGCTTCCGGCTGAAATAGGCAGCACCGAACAGCGCCATGGCTCCGATGGGGGAAAAGTTGAACAGGAAGTTGAACCCGAACAGATAGGGCAGCATCCTGAAAGCAGCCACCAAAACGATGATCAGGGTAAGTAAAATCCAACGTTGGAAAAGGTGTATTTTCTTCATGTTTTCACATTTTGAGTGTCCCGATGGTCATCGGGGGCAAAAATAGTTTTATTTCTCAAAAGCGCGGGGCCGGGAGATGACCGTGAGAAGAAAACCCTTGCTTCGGGGAAAGCAAGGGTTTCTAACCCAAACAAATAAACACAAAAACTACTTCTTTTTTCGATTTGTCAAATTTAACGGCCAGCGGCCAGCAATGCAACCTTTTCTACCCTAAATGTGGTATATCGGGGTGATTTTGTCCGTTTCGGGGTGTATTTCCGACTAAAAGCATGTTTTATAGCCTCAGACGAATTCGGAATCGTCGTAATCTTTTCTGAGTTCTTTCAGTTTCATCTCTTCATCGGGCAGTTCCATATCGGGTTCATCCGGCTCTTCTTCCTTTCCCAAAATGCCTTTGATTCGTCTGACTTCCCTTTCTGTTTCCTCTTCTTCCCACTCCTGGCTCAGGATGCCGGTGCCCGGAATGCCAAAGACTTTGAGGTAATGGAACAAGATGGCAATACCCCAAAACAGCGCCACGGGTACGAAAGCAAAAGGTCTTCCCCTGAACAGGGTCAGGAAAAACATCAGCCCCACCACGATGACATAGGTGTAGAGGTGTTTGAAGAATTTGGCTTTTTGGCGCACCCGTCGCCGGGCTTCCCGGTAAATGTGTTGTTCATCCATGATTTACACCAATTCTGATTCGTCGTAATCTTTTCTCAATTCTCTGAGTTCCATTTCGTCATCACCCAGTTTGCTGGGGGGCTGCAATTCCATGCGTTCATTCTCGCCGTCGTGCTTCATCTTTTTCAGTTCCTTGTACAATTCGTCTTCTTCCCATTCTCTGGTCAGAATGTTGAATCCGGGAATGCCGAAAACCTCAACGTAGTGAAATGCCAGTCCCATTCCCCAGCCCAGAAGGGGGTACAAAAACCACCAGTGAAAAGGGCTGGTCAGCAAATTGAGGAAAAACAAAAAGGGCATGACAATGGAGAAAGCGATCAGGTGCTTGTAAAACTCCTTTTTGGCTTTCACCTTTCGCTTCGCAATGGCGATCTCT
The DNA here is from genome assembly GCA_026993525.1 of Saprospiraceae bacterium. Taxonomy (GTDB): domain Bacteria; phylum Bacteroidota; class Bacteroidia; order Chitinophagales; family Saprospiraceae; genus UBA6168. Next base: position 2,542 of record JALWSS010000123.1, on the reverse strand, counting down.
TTTTCGTCAAAATGATCCCTGGGTCTCATGGGCGCAAATTCTGTTTAACGGTTTGATTGGATTGGAATTCTGGATGTACACAAGCAATTTTTGGAAAAATGGGCTTGAATGGCTGTAAAAATACAAAGCGCCCTACGTACAACCTTGCACAAATTGCCCGGTTTTGCCGAAAGTGCATCCTATTGGTGCAAGGTCTTTCTTTTTGGTGCCGGGCCCTGTAATTTCGCCCTCTTCTTTACACAGCCTTTCAACCCAAATCCGCAAACCCTGTCGCAATGGCAAACAACAACACCCAACTGCCCGGAGACCCCACACTTCCTTCACCGCCGGAAGTTTTTGAAGCTTTCGTCCAATTGGCAGAAAGCGGGCACAAATACGAAGTTGAAGACTTCTTCAGAAAACCCGAACGCAGCCGCTATCAGTTGTCCCCTTCGGGTAAATATTTCTCCTTTCTCGGCCCCTGGAAACGACGGCTGAATATCTTCGTGCAGGAACCGGGAAGCGATGAAGCCGTCAGAATAACCGGCATCGAAGATCGGGACATCGCCTGGTATTTCTGGAAAACCGACAACACCCTGCTCTTTGCCCGTGACAAAGGCGGCGATGAAAATTTCCACCTATATGCCATCGAAAGGGATGGCTCCAACCTGCGGGAGCTGACCCCTTTTGAGGGGGTCCGGGTGGATATGGTGGACGACCTGGAAGATTTTGACGATGAGGTCATCATTCAGATGAACAAGAACAACCCACACCTCTTTGATCCCTATCGTCTGAACATAAAAACCGGCAAACTCACCCAACTGGCCGAAAACAACAACATGGCAGAGCCCATTGACAACTGGATGACCGACCACCAGGGCCGGCTCAGGGCTGCCACCAGGCTGGTGGGTGGCACCAACACCTGCCTGCTTTACCGAAGGAATGAAAACGAGCCTTTCAAAGAGGTCATCACCACCGATTTCAGGGTGAGCATCGTGCCGCTCTTCTTTGACTTCGAAAACGACGACCGCATCTTTGTCAGCACCAACCTCGGCCGTGACAAATCGGTCATCACTCGCTTCAACCTGGCCACAGGGCTGGAAGAAGGCCCCGTCATCTTTGAGCACCCGGAAGTGGATGTCACTTCGCTGGCCTATTCCCGCAAACGCAAAGTACTCACCGCCATCACCTACCTGACCGACAAGCGCCACCTCCACTTTCTGGACGATGAAGTGAAAGGCATTTACAAACGCCTCGAGTCAGAGCTGGGCGAGGATGAAATCGTCATTGCTGACCACAACAGGAACGAGGACAAGTTCATGGTGCGCACTTACAGCGACCGCTCGCTCGGCGCTTATTTTTTCTTCGATAAAAACACAGACGAACTGCTGGAGATAGCCGAGGTGAGCCCCTGGCTGGAGGAGGCCGACATGGCCGAAATGAACCCTGTGGAATACCGCACCCGCGACGGCCTCACCATTCACGGCTACCTGACCCTGCCCAAGGATCACGACGGAGAAAAACTGCCGGTGGTGGTCAATCCACACGGCGGGCCCTGGGTGCGCGATGCCTGGGGATACAACCCGGAAGTGCAGTTGCTGGCCAGCCGGGGCTTCGCCGTATTCCAGATGAACTATCGGGGCAGCACCGGCTACGGCCGCAAGTTCTGGGAGATCAGCTTCAAACAATGGGGCCGCAAAATGCAGGACGACATCACCGATGGGGTCAAATGGCTCGTGGACGAGGGCATCGCCGACCCGGCCCGGGTGGGCATCTACGGCGGCAGCTACGGTGGTTATGCCACACTCGCCGGCCTGACCTTCACCCCCGACCTTTATGCCTGTGGGGTGGACTATGTGGGCGTGTCAAACCTTTTCACCTTTCTGACCACCATTCCGCCTTACTGGAAGCCCTACCTGGAGATGATGTACGAAATGGTGGGCCATCCGGAAAAAGACAAAGAAATCCTGGAAGCTGCCTCACCGGTCTTTCACATCGATCGCATCAAAGCACCCCTGTTCGTAGCCCAGGGCGCCAACGATCCCAGGGTAAACATCGACGAAAGCGACCAGATTGTACGGGCATTGCGCCAGCGAGGAATAGACGTACCCTACATGGTGAAATACGACGAGGGCCACGGCTTCCACAATGAGGAGAACCAGTTTGAATTTTACAAAGCCATGCTCGGATTTCTGGTGAAGTACCTGAAAGGGTAAGTTCGGAGGTTCTTGTTTTGCACATTTGTAAATATGTTGTTCCTCCATTTTAAATTATGGTGAGCAATTCCTGCAAGCCCCATACCCTAAAACACCTGCTTTGGGAGTATTCCTTTGATTCGTTTGATTTTGACCGGAATGGAGCGTTGGTCATCGAAAGGGTTATACTCAAAACGAAGTGGTTTGGGCGGCGATCCCGATCCCGTCCCGAAATTCTTCGGGATTCGGGACGGGATCGGGGCACTCAATCCTCAATTCCTGAGTCCCCCGATCCCGAAGGCTTTCGGGATATCGGGGCAAAAAGTGGTATTCTCGTCAAAAGAGGTTATTCCTTCTGGAAAAATGTC
>JALWSS010000122.1 GCA_026993525.1 Saprospiraceae bacterium | reverse complement strand
CCATTCCGAACAGAGTCGTTAAGCCCCTCTGCGCCGATGGTACTGCCCATGATGGGTGGGAGAGTAGGTCACTGCCAACCTTTTTTTCAAAAAGCCCGTTGAGCCAGGTCGCTTGACGGGCTTTTGTAATTTACAGACCCCGCATCTCATTCACTCTCCAATACTTTTCTCAGCCTGGAAATAATACCACAAAGCAGCTGAGAGGATGAGCGGAATCAAAAACCAATTGCTCTCCCATCTTATTGCCGGGAAGACAATCCTGGTCAGAACGGCACCTGCACCAACAGCAGCCAGACCAAACAACAAGCATTGAAAGGTAATTATGAGGAAGTCACCAGAACCTCTTTTGAAAGATGGCGGCCAATAGGGACTTTTAGTACCATATTTCAGCTGGATACTGAGTCCTATTACGGACATGAGAAGAATCATCCGGATGTACTTTTTGCCGGGGGCATTCTCCCAATACCCCGGTTCCAAAAGCTCGTATAGAGTTATGAATCCGGTTACCATCAGGCCGAATATTAGTGAGTAAAAGATGATCTTGAGATAATCTATTCGGGAACGGTGAGCTTTCATGGCAGCATGGATAGACAATTTGCTGTAACGAAAATAACAGCTTCGCCAGTTTTATGAAAGATGGAACATTTGCCACTTCAACCTTTTCTACAAATACTACCGCTTCCGCACCATCGTCACCCCATCGCTCAGGGGCAAGAGGCAGAGGTCTATGCGCTCATCCCGGTGCAGCCTGGCATTCAGGGCCCGGATGGCTTTGACCTCCTCATCGTCAGAATTTTCATCCAATACTTTGCCTGACCACAGGGTGTTGTCGAAGAGGATGAGCCCGCCGGGGCGGAGCAGTTGGAGGCACAGTTCGTAATAGCTGTCATATCCGGTTTTGTCGGCGTCGATAAAGGCAAAATCGAAAGTGCCGCTGAGGCCCTGATCGAGAAGCTGTTGGAGGGTATCGGCAGCAGGGGCTATGCGGAGGTCAATCTTTTCTGAAACACCAGCTTTTTCCCAGAAGCGCTTGCCGGTGGAAGTCCATTCTTCTGACACATCACAGGCGATGATCTTCCCGTCAGCGGGCAGGGCAAGGGCCACGGCCAGGCTGCTGTATCCGGTGAAAACACCGACTTCGATGCAGTTCTTGGCGCCCATCAACTTCACCAGCATTTGCATGAACTGCCCCTGCTCGGGTGAGATTTGCATGTTGGCTTCTTCGAGTGAAAGAGTGAATTCCCGGAGTTCGGTGAGCACGGCATTTTCCCGAAGGGAAACATCCAAAATATACCGGTACAGTTCCGGAGTGAGTGAGAGGGTTTGACGGGACATGGTTTGGTGTTTTACGAAGGATAAAAAGCATTTTTGATCACCGCCAAAACAGGCAGGTGCAAATGGGCATTGGTGGCGATCAGTTCTTCACCGAAGAGGTAATCGTCACCGCCCCTGAAATCACTGACCTTGCCTCCAGCTTCCTGCACCAGCAGGGCACCGGCGGCAAGGTCCCAGGGGCTGAGGCCGTACTCGTAAAAGGCATCGAAGCGGCCGCAGGCCACCCAGGCCAGGTCCACGGCGGCGGCTCCGAAACGGCGGATGCCCCGGGTGCTTTTCATGAAGGTGGTGAAAACCCGGAGGTAAGGCTCCACCCGCTCAAAATCCCGGTAGGGAAAGCCCGTTGCGAGGAGCGAATCAGTGAGCAAAGCTGTTTGGGTTACCGAAATGCGTTCACCGTTGAGCCAGGCGCCGCCGCCTTTCCAGGCGTAAAAGCACTCTTTGCGGGTCACTTCGTAAACGATGCCCATGACCGTCACTTCATTTTGCCGAAGGGCCACACTGACCGCAAAACATGGCAGGCCGTGCAGGAAATTGGTGGTGCCGTCCAGCGGGTCAATGATCCACTGCCATTCGCCTTTGGCCTGCTCCACGGTTTCTTCTTCCGTCAGAAAAACGGAGCCGGGGAGCAGTTTTCCCAGTTCGGAAACCAGCATTTTCTCAGCTGTTTTGTCCACATAGCTCACCAGGCTGTTCAGGCTTTTCGTCTCAATTTGTCCGGGAGTAACCTTTCCGGCTTCGGCGGCGATGAATTCGGCTACGGTTTTTACTACCTCGCAGGTCCGGGTGCAGAGTTGCTGGAGCATCGGGTGTTTGTTTGTCAGTTATTGATCGTCGGTTTTGATGAAGATGGCGGGCAGGTTGCGGCACTGCCCGTCGTAATCGAGTCCGTAGCCCACCACAAACTCATTCGGGATTTCGAAGCCACAGAAATCCGGGCGGATGTCCACTTGCAGTGCATCGGGTTTGATGAGCAGAACGGCCAGTTTGAGCGAAGCGGGGTGCAGGGTATTCAACTCTTTGAGGAAATGGCTGAGGGTGAGGCCGGAGTCCACGATGTCTTCCACCACCACCACATGCCGGCCCTTCAACGGAACGTCCAGCCCGAAGATGGTCGTGACCTTTCCGGTGGAACTGGACCCCTGGTAGGAAGCCAGCCGGACAAAAGCTATCTCGCACGGGAAATCACAGGCACGCAGCAGGTCGGCGGCAAAGACGAATGCACCGTTCAAAACACAGATGAACAAAGGGTTTTTATCAGCGTATTCGGTCTTCAGGGCATGGCCCATCTTTTTCACCGTTTCTGCAATTGAATCAGCTTCGATAAAAGGTTTGAATTTCAGATCGTGTGCCTGAATGATGTTGCTCATAGCCGCGCTTGTTTCCGACGAAAAAAAGAAAAAAGCGAGGGGTTGCCCCCCGCTATTCTGGAAAATGTCAAACTTTTTCAATGATCATGGCGCTGGCGCCGCCGCCGCCGTTGCAGATGGCTGCCAGCCCGTAATGGCCGTTGCGGGTGTGCAGCACGTTGTTGAGCGTAACCACGATGCGGGCTCCTGAGCACCCGAGCGGGTGACCAATGGCCACCGCACCCCCGAAAACATTGGTCTTGCTGTGGGCGATGCCCATGATTTTTTCGAAGGCGAGGCTCACCACGGCAAAGGCCTCATTCACTTCGTAAAAATCAATGTCTGCAGCTTTGAGACCGGCTCTTTGCAGGGCTTTGGGTGCAGCAACCGTAGGCGTTGTTGTAAACCACTGCGGTTCCTGTTCGGCATCGGCAAATGAGACAATGCGCGCCAGTGGCTTCAGCCCCAACTCTTTGAGCTTTTTCTCTCCAACCAGCACCAGCGCCGCGGCTCCGTCATTGATGGTGGAAGCATTGGCGGCGGTAACCGTACCCTCTTTGGTAAAGGCCGGACGCAGGGAAGGCAATTTCTCGAAGATCACTTTTCTGAACTCCTCATCTTCGTCCATTACTACGGGGTCGCCTTTGCGCTGCGGAATTTCTACGGGCACGATTTCATTTTTGAACCAGCCTTTTTCGGTGGCTTCGGCTGCCCGTTTGTAGCTGTCAATGGCATACTGGTCTTGCTCCTCCCTGCTGATGTTGTATTTGCCGGCCGTATTGTCGGCACAGACCCCCATGGCGCAGTTGTCGTAGGCATCAACGAGGCCGTCTTTGGCCAGGCCATCCACCAGTTCTCCATTGCCGTACTTGTAGCCCCAGCGGGCGTTGGGCACATAGTAGGGGATGGCGCTCATGTTTTCCATGCCGCCGGCAACGACCACGTCATTGTGGCCGATCATGATACTTTGCGCACCCAGCATGATTGACTTCATACCCGATGCACATACTTTGTTGATGGTGGTACAGGGCACGTTGTCGGGCACACCGGCATAGCGGGCTGCCTGCCGGGCAGGTGCCTGACCAAGGTTGGCCGAAACGACATTGCCCATGAACACTTCGTCAATATTATCAGCAGAAAGGCCACATTTTTCAAGTGCGCCTTTGATGGCAGTGGCTCCCAGTTTGGTGGCTGAAATGCCGCTCAACTTCCCTCCGAGACTTCCGATGGGGGTTCTCACAGCAGCAACGATGAATACTTCTTGCATGGATGGTGGTTTTATTAGTGGTTTTATGTTGGTGATCAGATATCCTGTTCAGCTTTATTTCAGGAACTGATCGAGTTGTTGTTCCAGAATTTTGACTCTTCGGCTTTCCGGGGCCAATTCCCTGGCTTTTTCCAGATAGGTTTTCGCATTGCCAAAATCCCTTATTTCGATAAAAAACCTGGAGAGGTTCGTGAACTTTGCAAATGAGTCCACCTCCGGTGAATTGTGGAGGCGGTTCAGGGTTTCTTCTGCAAGACTGACCTTGTTCTGTCGTAAATATATTTTTGCGAGCGTGGTGTACAGGTCAGGGTTCTCCGGATTGTATTCAATGGCATTTTTTAGTGCTGTTTCAGCTTCTCCAAAATTATTTTCCCGGTACATTAACGAAGCATAATTCGCCCAGCCTATTGAACAATGGGGAGATTGCTGAGTGACGGTTCTCAGGTATGTTTTTTCATTTTTAACTGTTGCCATGTGCTCTCTCCCCGTCCATATTGTAAGCGCAAAATATGCTATCAGTGCACTTGCCAGGATGTATTTTGCAACCCTGGGAAAATGCCTTCCTTCAAAAACAGAAATCAACAAAATGAATATCCCCAACAATGCTGTATGCGTTCGGTGTTCGTAATGGTAATTGTAGTTTATTGCAGGATTGGTGAACAGGATTGGCGGCAACAGAAAGGCAACAAACCAGGCCAGCCCGAATAATGCCATTTTTCTGTTGTTTGATATTGCCACCAATGTGGCCAATATTATCAAACCTGCAATGCCCACCCAGGTGGCCATGTCGGGCACTATGGGTATGAGCTTTAAGTCCTGCAGGGTGAAGAATTTACCTGCTATGTCCGGGATGGAGAACCAGTTGTCGGCAAAGCTTTTTATGGGGTGGAAGCTGATGTCAGGCGGGCTTGCCAATGCTATTTTGCGAAGCGAAAAAAATGCCGCCAACAACAGCACCCAGGCTGCCGGCAGGGCACGAAACGCCTTACCTTTTAACAGGGCTTTTTGAAAAAAATAAATATAAATGACAAATAGCGGAATGACGACAACGGCGCTTTCTTTGCTGAACAATGCCAGGGTGAGCGCAATTAAGTGCAGTATTGCATCCCAGGTCCTTTTCCTTTCAGCAAACCGGATCAGGAAAAAGAATGCACCAAATATGAAAATTGAAAGCATGCTGTCATTCCGGCCGGGAATAAATGCAACTGCCGTGGCCAGCAAGGGGTGAATCGCAAAAATCAGGCTGCTTAAAAATGCAGTTGCCACTTGCTTCACCAACTGAAATATCAATAAAAAAAACATCACCACTGCAACGGCATGTAAAAGGATATTTGTCAAATGGTATCCTTTGGGCTGGAGCCCCCAAAGCTGGTAATCGCTTAAAAAGGAAATGGTTAAAAGAGGTCTGTAAAATATATCGTTTTCCTTTTTCGCTGGAAATACATCTGTTGTGAAAGCATTGAGTATATTTCCGGGCTCAGCTAAAAATTTCTCATTTTTATGAATGAGCAGGGTGTCGTCAAAATTTGTAAAATCAAATGACAGCGTGGTATAATACACTGAAAGGGTTGCTGCAATCAAAATGAGCAACGCAATAATTATCTGATTTCGTTGTGAATTGAAGATTTTCAATATTTAGTAATTGAGAATTGAGTGCCCCGATGCCGATAACTATCGGCACGGGGTAAAAAGTGCCCTCTCAACTCCTCTCAACTCCTCTCAACCTCCCGATTCCGTCCCGATACCGAAAGCTTTCGGGATTCGGGATCGGGAGACTCGGGATCAACCCCTCTCAACCCTCCTATCGCTTTTTGCTGTACTCTCAGAATTATTCTCTGCACTCAAATTGCAGTGCCTCTTCCCTGAATTCTCTCACCAGAATTCCACTTCGGATCCTGGGTTCAAAGCAGGTTGATTTTGGGGGCAGGATTTGTCTGCGGTCTGATATTTCAAAGAAGGTATTAAGGCCTATCGGCGGCGGGCAAAACAATACTTTGTTTTTGTTCCAGCTCACTTTTTCCATGAGTTTTGAAAGTGGGATGGTGCCTTCAAAGTATTGCACCCGCCTGGCGCTGCGAATATCGGATATACCGAGTACACCTTCCAGGATGCGGCTGTTTAATCTGTCAACATCCAGTTGAACGGGGGCATTGTTTTCCTTTTTGGTGGTCGTTGTTTTCCATTTCAGCCTGAACCATTCACCTTGCAGAAACATGGTCAATTCGCCGGTTTTGGCCGGTTGTTCAGCCTTGGGCAACGGGGTAATATCCGCAATGTCGGAAATCCTTGCCAGCAAGTCTGGTGGGGTGAGCCCGTTCAGCCCTTTCACCAGGCGGTTGAAGGCGTAAATGCGCAATTGGTCTTCTTCGTAAATGGCAGCGGGAAGGCAGCGGAACGCTTTTCCAAATTGCTGAAACAAACTGGCGTTGGCAGCCAGGCGATGGTGCCCGTCAGCTACGTACGCTGTCAACACATTGTCCTGGTAGGTATCGAGGAGTTGCCTGGTCAATGTACCTTGCGGCACCTGCCAGTACCTGTGTACTTCTCCCAGCTCAGGAAATGGCACCTCCAGGAAATGCCCGTACTCGCTGACCACCTCGAGGAGTATGGGCTGGAGGCCATCCAGTTTCCGGTGTGCCAACATGACCGGCTTGAGTTGGGCGCCGGTATTTTTCAGCAAGCTGATGTGTTTTTCTTCCAGTGTGGTGATGGTCTTTTCATGAGGGATAATTCGCCCGTTCAGGTATTCCACCATATCAATGGAGGCAACCAGGCCCAGATAGGACTTGCCTCCTTTGTTGATCTGATGGATGTACAGCGACGGAGCGGGCAGGGTGGTGTATTTCCCCTTTTTGCGAAGCGAGTTGTAGTTTACTTTGATGGAGTCGAAGAATTGCGAAGCATTTTCTACGCCATCCAGTATGGGACAGGTTGCGCTGAAAGCTTTTAATTGCATTGGTCAGGGTTGAAATTCTGAGCTGCAAAGGTAAGTTTCAGTTAAAAGAAAGGCTTAATGAAAAAAGCGGGTGAAAACCATTCATGAGCGCACGCCGAGCCATCTTCTCCAGGTCGGTTGGTATTGGTTTTCAACCTCCTCCCTGTGCAACAGTCCCATCAGGTTTTTTTCTTCGTCAACCACGGCAATGATGTCGAAATTGCTGCCTTTGAAAACTTCCAGTGCTTCGGTAATGGAGTTTTCGGGTGCCAGTACGGGCACTTCTTTGGAAATAAAACGCTTAATGGGCCCCGGGGTGTCGTTGTCGGAATAGTTGGTTTCAAATTCGGTGCGGAACACAACACCTTTAAAACGAAGGCCGTCGAGAATCGGCACGAACTGGGCAGGCCCCATGGCGAAAACGCTCGCAAGTGCTTCGGTGTCGGCATTTTTGCTGACGGTGATGCAATTCGTATTCAGGAAGTGATAAACGAGGTCTTTTTGACGCATGGGCAGGTTTTTGGAGTCCTGTTCCGCAAAAGCAATACCACCTTTTGGCCGGATTTTATCAACCAGGTTTTTCTGAGCTTGTTTCAATGATAACTTTGCGCCCGGTTTGTGGCAGTGCTGTAGAATTCAAGCCGAAACGGCACTTAACCCTAAACTCCAACAACCTTAAAAGCAATGAGTGAAGAACTGCAATACGCCAAAGAACACCTCGATGAAAAAGGCTACCTCGAGGTGGATGTTGACCCCACCCTGGACCTCGTCGGGGAAATTGAGAAGTTGAAAAAAGAGAAAAATGCCGTCATCCTGGCTCACTACTACCAGGAGTCTGAAATCCAGGATGTGGCTGATTACATCGGTGACAGCCTCGGCCTGTCCCAGGAAGCCGCCAAAACCGACGCCGACATCATCGTTTTTGCCGGTGTGCATTTCATGGCAGAAACGGCCAAAATTCTCAGCCCGGAGAAGAAGGTACTGCTGCCAGACCTGAAAGCCGGGTGTTCACTGGCGGATTCCTGTCCGGCACCCTTGTTCCGCAAATTCAAGGAAAAGCACCCGGATCACATCGTGGTGAGCTATGTGAACACCACCGCTGAGATGAAGACCCTGACAGACATCTGTTGCACCAGCACCAATGCCGTTCAGATCATCGAAAGCATCCCCGATGACCGGCCGATCATCTTTGCACCTGACATCAACCTCGGGCGCTACCTGGTGAAGAAAACCGGCAGGGATATGCTGTTGTGGAACGGCACCTGCATGGTGCATGAGATGTTTTCCGCAGAAAAGATCACCAGGCTGAAGGAGCGCCACCCCGATGCGCTGTTGATAGCTCACCCCGAGTGTGAGGCCCACATTCTTGAAAGGGCTGATTTTATTGGTTCCACAACGGTATTGTTGAATTTCACGGTCAATTCCGACGCAGAGGAATTCATCGTAGCCACAGAGGTTGGCATCATCCACCAGATGCAGAAGCGCGCTCCGCACAAGACCTTTATCCCCGCTCCTCCAACCGACCAGTGTGCCTGCAACGTGTGTCCGCACATGAAGCGCAACACCATGGAGAAGTTGTACCTCTGTATGAAATACGAACAACCGGAGATCATCTTGCCCGGGCACATCATACGCGACGCCAGGGCCAGCATTGACCGGATGCTGGAAATATCAGCAAAGGCGGGGCTTTGAACCACTTACCGGGCGCTATTCGTCTGAAAGCACTCCGGTGATTTTTGCCAGGATGCTGTCTTTGTAGGGTTTTATTTCCTGTTCCCATTCTTCCAGCGGGCGGATGGAAGCCATATAGGGTTGGTTTATCAGCACCGACGGCATTTCGTTTTCCTTCAGCAACATGCTGTGTTCTTCCACGTAATTCAGTTCCTGCTTGTCGTTGTAATACAGAAAAGCCTCTTTTGCCAGGCGGGTTGGCCTGGTTATGCCAACCCTGTAGTTGATGTTGACCAGCTTGCCGTTTTGAAGGAACAACATGACCCTGACTTCTCCGGAGTCGGTTTTGAAGATTCCGTGGTACATGGCATCCCCGTTGTCCCAGGTCAGGTAGTCGTAGCGGTTGTCTCCATCCAGAATACTTGGATTCAGGTCTTGATTCCGCTGGCGCAGGGATGCTTTGTTCAAAAGGCTGTCTCTGAACGCTATGATTGAAAGTACACGGGCGCTGTCAAGGTCAGTCCCCGACAATTCAGGTTCGTTTCTATCAGGGTTATTTGCCGGCCGGCACCCCGGTTCAACCAGGACGTATGCCACCGCCAGGAGAAGCAGCACGGATAAAAGAGTAATCCTCTTCATAACAAGAAACTTATCCAGGATATGTGAATACACTTTTGCGTTTTGCGGCCGCAAAGATGAATAAACCGGAATTAAAACCGAGGATTTGATCCTGAAACAAAATGGTGAGTGAAAATTGTTCTAATTTTGGCACTCCTTTATTCTGTAATCATTCCATCCTCACCCATTGCCAAATTTGATTGCCTCCATTTGAAGAAGCGTTAAGATGGAGTAAGTGTTGAGAATCTTCTGATACAAATACCCATACGTATGAGAACCGGTATAGGAATCCTGCTTTTGTGGATACTGGTATTGCTTCAGGGTTGTCAGGGCCCACTGCCAAAGCAGAGCAATGCCCCTGCTGTAAAATTTGTGGAGCATTTACCGAAGGAAAGCGGTTTGCTGTTCAACAATACCCTGGACGAGGAAAAACTGGTAAACCCTTTCAGTTACGTCAATGCTTACAACGGCGGCGGAGTGGGTATCGGCGACATCAACAACGACGGGCTCCAGGACGTAGTGATGACCGGAAACATGGTGCCTTCAAAACTCTTCCTCAACAAAGGCAATTTCAAATTTGAAGATATCACCGAAAAATCAGGCTTCAGGGCCACCAACTGGTGCACAGGTGTGGCCATGGCCGATGTGAACAACGATGGCTGGCTGGACATTTACATTTGCCGGTCATACTACGATTTGCCGGAACAGAAAAGCAACCTGTACTTTGAAAACAACGGCGATGGCACCTTCACCGAGAAGGCCCGTGAACTTGGTATTGACGACACCAATTATAGCATCGCTGCCTCGTTTCTGGATTACGACCGTGACGGCGACCTCGACCTCATCGTGGCCAATCACCCGCGGGACCGCATCGTCTCTATCAACGTACATTATCAGTACCTCCAAAATCCGGTATTGAAATACAGTTCCCGTCTTTTCCGCAACGATGGCGGCACTTTTACCGACGTGACAGAGGAGGCGGGTATTCTCTCTTATGGCTTTTGCCTGGGTGTTACCACCTCCGACCTCAACAGCGATGGCTGGCCGGACATCTACCTTTCCGTTGACCATGAAGAACCCGATATCGTCTTTTTCAACAACGGCGACGGAACCTTTACCAACAAAGCCAAAACTGCGCTCCATTCCATCAGCCGGAGTTCCATGGGCATTGACGCCGGCGATGTGAACCACGACCTTTTTCCGGACGTCGTCGTGGTTGAGATGCTCAGTGAAGACCACCTTCGGGAAAAGGTCCAGATGAGCATGCAATCGGTTGACAGGTTTCAATTCCTGGTGGATTCGATGGGCTACCAGTATTACCAGATGCGCAATTTCCTGCACCTCAACAATGGCAACAGCACCTTCAGCGACATAGGTCAGATGGCCGGAATCCACAAAACCGACTGGAGCTGGTCGGCCTTCTTTTTCGATGCCGACAATGACTCCTGGCAAGACCTCTACGTTTCCAACGGGTACTACAGGGATATCTACAACAACGACCTTTTCAAGCCTTTCGACAAAAAAATGCGGGCATTGAACAGCATGGAGGAGCGCAACAAACTGGCCTCGGAATACGCCCGCTCCTGCCCCCAGACCAAGATTCCAAATTACCTCTTCAGAAATACCGGCGACCTGCATTATGAGAATGTGACCAGCGCCGCCGGCCTCCACAAACCTACCATCTCAACCGGAGGCGCCTATGGCGACCTCGACAACGACGGTGACCTGGACCTGGTCATCAACAACCTCGGCGAGGCCTCTTTGCTTTACGAAAACAAAGGAGGCAGTGGCAACCATTTCCTTCGGGTAAAATTTGAGACGGAAGAAGGCGTGGCCGGGCTGGGTGGCAAGGTCATTCTCGAAAACGATGGCCATGTCCAGCTTCGTGAAATACTGACCACCAGGGGGTATCAGGCAAGTTGTGAGCCTTATGCCCATTTCGGACTCGGCAAGGCAAGCACGGTAGATAAGCTCCGGATCGTTTGGCCCGACGGCAAGGTCCAGGTTTTGGAGAATGTTCCGGCCGACCAGACCATTGTGGCCAAATACGCAGATGCCACCGCCCGATACCAGGCTCCGATGATAAAGGAATTGGTAGCTGAAGTGGCTGCAACTGAAAGCGGAATAGACTTCGTGCAACAGGAAAATGTGTTCGACGATTATGCGGACCAGGTGCTGCTACCGCACAAGATGTCCGAACAAGGCCCCTTCATCAGCGTTGCCGATGTAAACGGCGATGCGTTGGAAGACTTTTTTGCCGGCGCCCCGCACGGGCAGGCATCCGCACTTTACATTCAGCAGCCTGATGGTCGCTTCGCAAAATCCTCTGTTTCGGTTTTTTCCGAAGACAAAGATTTTGAAGACACCGGCAGTGCCTTTTTCGATGCCGACGGAGATGGTGACCCGGACCTGCTGGTGGCTTCCGGTTCGTACGAATGGGAAGCAAACGATGCCCGTTACCAACCCAGGTTGTACCTCAATGACGGAAAAGGTTCTTTCACAAGATCCGGTTCGCTGCCGCAATGGCATTCCAGCGCATCCTGTGTAAAACCGGTTGATTTTGACGGCGACGGCGATCAGGATGTCTTCATTGGCGGAAGGCAAAACCCAAAGCGCTATCCGGAACCCGGCAGAAGCGCCCTGTTCATCAACGATGGGAAAGGTGCGTTCATCAATGCAACAGCCGACTTGTGCCCCGACCTGGAATATACCGGCATGGTGAAAGACGCCCTATGGACCGATCTGAACCGGGACGGGAAGCCGGACCTGGTGGTGGCAGGTGAGTGGATGCCCGTTTCTTTCTGGATACAGGAAAATGGCAGGCTGGTCAACAAATCGGACGAATACCTGCCCGATTCACCGGTCGGTTGGTGGAACTGCATCGTGGCCGCCGATCTGGACGGCAACGGGTTGGTTGATCTGGTTGTCGGCAACCTCGGTGAGAACTACAAATACAAGGCATCCGCTGAACGCCCATTTTCCGTGTACGCCGGCGATTTTGACGACAGCGGAACCTTTGACATCGTTCTGGGTGCCTATTATGGAGATGTCATGTATCCGGTAAGGGGCCGGACCTGCTCATCGCAACAAATCCCCGAAATACAGGTAAAATTTCCCACATTCACCGATTATGCCAAAGCGGATATCCGGGGGGTGTATGGTGATAAACTGAAGAATGCCCTGCATTACGATGCGACGGGTTTTTCAAGCCTCATCCTTTACCAGGATGAACCCGGAAAATTCAGCATGCAACGGCTTCCGGACCTGGCACAAAAAGCTCCGGTCAACGGAGTTGTGGTCAGGGATGTGAACAGGGATGGCAGACCCGACATCGTAGCCGCAGGTAACTTGTATCAATCCGAAATAGAAACCGGCAGGGCAGATGCCGGCACAGGCTGTATCATTCTGAATGAAGGAAAACGGAATTGGAAGGTGCTGCCGGTTTATGAATCCGGTTTGTACCTGGCCAACGACCTGAAGAGCCTTGTGTTGATCCACCTTGGCAAAGAAGGCCAACCCGCCCTGCTGGCCGGCAACAACAAAGGGCCGGTTCAATTGGTCCGGTTCAAAACCCCGGAGAACCAGTAAACTGAACAGGAGTTGAATCTGTAAATGATCGAAGCATGAACATTCTGAATTTGAAAAGAACCATTTTCGCCGGTTTGGTGATCCTGACCGGAATTTTTGCCTGCAAAACTGACAACGACGTAGATGGAAATGCCGGCGCCGGCTCCCCCCTGTTTTCACTTTTGGAACCGGCCCAAACCGGGGTTGATTTTTCCAACGATCTGGAAGAAAACCCGCTCACCATGCACAATGTGTTGTCGTACCAGCACTATTACAATGGTGGGGGTGTTGCCGTAGGCGATGTAAACAATGATGGCTTGCCGGATATACTCTTCACCGGCAATGAGGTCCCCAACCGGCTTTACCTGAACAAGGGAGGGATGAAATTTGAAGACATTACGGAGGCTGCCGGTGTCAATCCTCCAAACAAACGCTGGTGCACCGGGGCTGTATTTGTGGACATCAATGCCGACGGATGGCAGGACATTTACATCTGCCAATACGGGCCTTACGATCCGGAAGAACGCCGCAATCTGCTGCTGATCCACAACGGCGATGCTGAAAACCCCGGCTTTACGGAACACGCAGCTGAGTACGGACTGGATGATTCCAATGAGAGCATGCAGGCAGCATTCTTTGACTACGACAAAGACGGCGACCTCGACTGCTATGTAATGAACGAGTCAAAATATGCCCTCGTGGTGTACCAGGAGGTTTTCGAAGACCTGAAAGAAAAGGAAAACCTCGAGGCCGCCAGCGGCAAATTGTTCCGCAATGATGGCGGTAAGTTTACCAATGTGACGGAAGAGGCCGGTGTTCTCCGCTATGGCTATGGCCTTGGTTTGGTAGTCAGTGACATTAACCAGGATGGCTGGCTGGATATTTATGTAGCCAATGACTATTCCGTACCTGACTTCATGTGGATCAACAATGGCGACGGCACGTTCTCCGACAAAATAAAAGAAGCCACCCGCCAGGTTTCATTTTACGGAATGGGCGCTGACATTGCCGACTACAACAACGACGCCTATCCGGAAATCGCCGTGGTGGACATGGCCAGCATTGACCACTTCAGGGCCAAGACCCTCATGGCCAGCATGGACACCGAGGGCTTCTGGTACTTTGTCAATACCCTCGGCTATCAGTACCAGTACATGTTCAACACTTTTCAACTGAACAATGGCAACGGCACCTTCAGCAACATTGCCAACCTGGCCGGAATCGCCAAGTCGGACTGGAGCTGGGCCTCCCTGCTGGCTGACTTCGACAACGACGGCTGGAAGGATTATTTCATTACCACTGGTTTCAGGCGTTATGCCCGCGACAACGACTTCAGAAATGAAATGGCTGCCATCCGGACGGCCAACGGGGGAACGGTGCCCATGGAAATGAGGCCTGAGATTTATGAAAAAATGCCGCAGATCAGCCTTCCTAATTTCATTTACAGGAACAACAAAGACCTCACCTTCCAGAATGTGACCGATGAATGGGGCACCGGCACGCCCTCCTATTCCAATGGTGCGGCGTACGCTGACCTCGACAGGGACGGCGACCTCGACCTCATCGTCAACAACATTGATGAAAAGGCATTCATCTACCGGAACAATGCAACAGAGCAGGGCAAAGGCAACTACCTCCGTTTCAAGCTGACACCTGAAAAGACGGGTTATCTGCCGGTTGGCACTACGGTTTCTCTTAAGAATTCCGATAACGAAACCCAATACCAGGAATTCGGGCCCATTCGGGGTTACATGGGGTGCATGGAGCCGATTCTGCATTTTGGCCTCGGCGATGCAACCGAAGTCGCTGAGGTGGAGGTTGTTTGGCCTGACGGCCGCTTTCAGGTGCTCAACAATGTAAAGGCAAATCAGGAACTGGAGTTGAAACAGGCCGATGCCCAGGCCAGAAAGACACCGAAAGTTGAAAACAAAACTTTCCCGATTGCCAGGGTTGATTCCAAAAGCCTGGGAATCGACTTTGTTCACAAAGAGAACGAATTCAATGACTTCGCAAAAGAAGTCCTGCTTCCGCACAAGCAATCAACACTCGGGCCCAGGGTCAGTGTTGCCGATGCAAATGGCGATGGTTTGGAAGACTTCTTCGTAGGGGGTGCCAGTGGGCAGGGGGGTGTGCTTTATCTTCAGAAGCCCAATGGCACTTTTGAAAAAGGCCCTTCACAACCCTGGGCAGAGTTGGATGCCGTCTGTGAAGACCTCGACGCCTTGTTCTTCGATCCCGATTTTGACGGAGACATGGACCTTTACATTGTAAGTGGTGGTGGCGGTGATTTTGAGGGCCGGGAGGCTGCTTTGCAAGACCGTTTTTATGTAAACCTCGACGGCAAAGGCACTTATGGCAAAGTTGGCAACGCCCTTCCTGAAATGCACACCAGCGGAAACATCGCCAGGGTAGCTGACTTTGACAAAGACGGCGACCTCGACCTGTTCATCGGCGGTGCTGCACTACCCGGCAGGTATCCCTACCCCGACAGGAGCTATCTGCTGAGGTTCAACAGGGAAAAGCTTCAGTTTGAAGATGCCACCAAAGAACTGGCGCCGGATCTTGTAGCCCCGGGAATGGTGAAGGATGCCGTTTGGACGGACCTGAATGGTGATGACTATCCGGATCTCGTCGTAGTGGGAGAATGGATGCCCGTTTCTGTCTTCATCAATGAACAGGGCTCGCTTCGCAATGCCTCAACTGATTTTGGAACCGACAGGCTCAACGGCTGGTGGTACAGCATTGCCCAAACGGACATTGACCGCGATGGAGATACAGATTTCATTGTTGGAAATCTTGGCCTGAACGGCAAGTTCCACGCTGATTTCAATCATCCCTTCAACGTCTTCGCAAATGATTTCGACAAGAATGGCACCTGTGATGTGGTGTTGACCAAGGAATACAAAGGACGCCTGGTACCCACCAGAGGACGCCAGTGCTCTTCCGAACAAATGCCCTTTATCAAGGACAAGTTCCCTACCTACAAGGACTTCGCAAACGCAGGTGTTGAAGACATTCTCGGCAAAAAGAACCTCGAAGAAGCCTTGCACCTCCAGGTAACGACCTTTCATACAGGTGTTTTGATCAACAATGGCCAGGGACAATTGGAATTCCGCCCGCTACCCAACGAAGCGCAGATCGCACCGGTCAACGGAATCATTTGCCAGGACCTCGACGAAGATGGCTTTGACGACCTTATCATTTCCGGAAACAACTTCGATGCTGAAGTCGAAACACCCAGGTATGACGCCGGCACCGGCCTGGTGATGAAGGGTGATGGCCAGGGTGGATTCGTGCCTGTTCTGGCCAGGGAGAGTGGTTTTTTCACCCCCTGGAATGTCAAACATATCAATAGTCTGAAACTTTCAAATGGAAAGGATCACCTCATCCTGGTGGCTGTCAACAACGGTCCTCTGGAGGTTTTCAGGGTGTCAGGTAAGGTTTTGTTCAGCTCCCGCTGAGGAAGTGAGGGGGAATTTGCATCCGGTTGAAAATTTTCATCAACTTTTTTGCACCTTTCTTTTGGACTATTGTTGGGCGCGATATACATTTGTGCCCAGCTGTGAAAATGTTCTGGTCCTCCATGATCATCCATTGAAGGTTTTTTAATATAACATTTACCTGCATACAGGTATGTTGTGAAGTGGTGTCAGAGACTATTTTTGCAGACAACGAATTAACAGATTATAATCCTAACCCGAGAGCATTTATGAAGCAAGTTTACGTGTTGCGTAGTTACAGCTTCGAATCCCATCTCTTTCCAGGACCTGATCATTCACAGCTTTAGGCTTTGCTTTTTGGATTATCCGCTCAGATCGGGTGAAGATTACTCTGTTAACATTTCGTCCCAGACCGATTAGGAAAAAACGAATTCATCAAAAGGTTGTCCTTTTTGGGCCAGTCCTTTTGGTTATTTTTTGAACAACGACAAGTTGTAATCTCTTGAAGCAAACGAATCTTACAATCAAAGCCCCATGGGGGGATGAAAGGCATTGTTGCATCGGCTATAGCCATGCAGTAATGCCTTTTTTATTGTTTGGATTCAATTGATTTGAACCATAGATTCATTAACAACTAAAATTCTGTCTTCTCATGAAAAAAGTGAATTTCAAGAATGTCTTGATGACACTGTCAGTCATGTTCACATTGTTTTTTGTGGGGGTAGGTACAGTCAGTGCACAGCAAGTTACTGACCAGGGTATCTACGCGCCTGCA
>JALWSS010000121.1 GCA_026993525.1 Saprospiraceae bacterium | reverse complement strand
CCAGGAGCTGACTCAAAGGCAGCACCCGGATTTTCTTTTTCTATAGGAAAAACTGCAAACAGGAGCTAACCGCAAGTTAGCGCCTGTGAGGCCCCCCATCAGGAGCTGACTTTCGGTCAGCTCCTGAATTATCCCCGTTCCGGCAAGTTCATCCCTCATCCCTCATCCCTCACCCCTCATCCCTCATCCCTCACCCCTCATCCCTCATCCCTCATCCCTCATCCCTCATCCCTCATCCCTACTCCCTACTCCCTACTCCCTACTCCCTACACCCTACTCCCTACACCCTACACCCTAAAATCAGAGTGTTTTCAATTCTGTGATGAGCTTGTTCATGGTGTCTTTGGCGTCGCCGAAGAGCATTTTGGTGCGTTCGTGGAAGAACAGCGGGTTGGCGATACCGGCATAACCTGGGCGCATGCTCCGTTTCATTACGATGACGGATTTGGCTTCCCAGACCTTGATCACGGGCATTCCGTAGATGGGGCTGCCGGGGTCGGTTTCGGCGGCGGGGTTTACCACGTCGTTGGCGCCTACCACGATGACCACGTCGGTATTGGGCATCATGGGGTTGGCATCGTCCATTTCCACCAGTTTGGGGTAGGGCACATCGGCTTCGGCCAGCAGCACGTTCATGTGGCCGGGCATACGGCCGGCCACGGGGTGGATGGCGTAATAAACATCCACGCCTTTGTCTTCCAGCAGTTTTTCAAACTCGTGGCAGGCGTGCTGGGCCTGGGCAACGGCCAGTCCGTAACCCGGAACGATGGCCACTCTGCTGGCATAGGCGCACATGATGGCCACGTCGTTCACGGTGGCTTCACGGATGGTCTGATCACCGGCGGCACCGCTGCTGCCGGCGGCTCCGCCACCAAAGTTGCCGATGAGTACATTCATCAACGAACGGTTCATGGCTTTGCACATCAGGGCGGTCAGGATCAAACCTGAAGCCCCCACCAGGATACCACCGATGAGCATGATTCGGTTGCCATAGAGCAGGCCGCCAAACGCACCTGCGATACCGGAGAGGGAGTTGAGCAGTGCAATGACCACCGGCATGTCAGCTCCGCCGATCGGCATTACGAAGAGAATACCGTAAACGAGGGCAATGCCGAGCAGCCACCAGCCGGCTGTGTCGCCCATTGCCTGAGGGGCAAAGGTGGCATAGCCTATGAGGCCAACCACTACCGCAAAAAGCAGGAGGTTGATATAGGGCATTAGCCTCGAGCGAAGGTCATTGATCTTGTCATCGAGTTTGCCATAGGCTACCATGGAGCCACTGAATGTGATGGTTCCGACACCGATGCCGAGGTAGGCCACCATGAGAAAGCCCGGCTCAGAATTGCTGCTGGAAAACAACTCCATGGAAGCAATGAGGGCCGAACAGGCACCCCCTGTACCGTTGAAGAAAGAAACCATCTGTGGCATGGCCGTCATTTTCACTTTAACGGCCATCAGGTAGCCCAGGCCACCGCCGATGGCGAGGCCTCCGATGATCCAGGGAATGTTGCCCACGGGCTGGCCGGCTTCGTTGCGGTAAAAGAGGATGGTTCCGATGATGGCCAGGATCATTCCCGAGGCGGCAATGAAGTTGCCTCGCCTGGCGGTGTCGGGGCTGCTGAGCATTTTCAAACCTACGATGAAGGTTATGCAGCCAACGATATAGATCAGTTCGAGAAGGAATTCAGACATGGTTGTTGGTTAGTCGTGTTGAACAATACTGCCTGTGAAAACCCGGCGGGCATTCACACACAGCCCTTTACTTTTTCTTCTTAAACATGGCCAGCATCCGCCCGGTGACGGCAAAGCCGCCCACCACGTTCAGGGTGCCGAGCACCACAGCCAGCAGGCCCAGCACCAACTGCAGGGTGTCGTTCGGATCGGCATAGCCAATGACGATGATGGAACCCATGATGACGACGCCCGATATGGCGTTGGAACCCGACATCAGCGGTGTGTGCAAAATGGCCGGAACGTTGGAGATGACCTCCACGCCCAAAAAGATGGCCAGGATGACCAGAAAGATCATCTCCTGGTTTTCAAGAAAAAAGGTTGCTACTGAAGCCATTTGTTATTTGATTGGTGATGATTTCAAGTTGGAGATTCTTTTACCCGAAGGGCATCATTTCATGAACTGCCTGAGGCGCTCACTGACCACCTGCCCCTCATGTGAAACACAGGTGGCGGCGATGATGTCGTCCTCAAAATTGAGGTCCACGTTGCCATCCTTTACCATGAGTTTGAGGAAGTTGAGCACATTCTTGCTGAACATGGCGCTGGCGTCCCTGGGCATGGAAGAAGGCAGGTTGCTGTCGCCAATGACGGTGACCCCCTTGTGTTGGATGGTCTTGTCATTTTCTGTCACTTCGCAATTGCCTCCCGTGCTTGCGGCCAGGTCAACGATGACCGACCCTGGCTGCATGCCTTCCACGGTAGCCTTGTGGATGATGAGCGGCGCCTTGCGGCCGGGTATCTGGGCGGTGCAGATGATCACATCGGCGTTCATGCTGTGTTCGTGCACTGCTTCCGCCTGTTTCTTTTTGTACTCTTCAGTCTGCTCAACGGCGTACCCTCCGGCAGCCTCACTTTCCACGGCGCCTTCCACTTCCACAAATTTGGCACCCAGGCTGAGCACCTCCTCTTTGGCGGCGGTGCGCACGTCAAAGGCTTCCACCATGGCACCCAGCCTGCGGGCGGTGGCAATGGCCTGCAAACCTGCCACACCGGCACCGATGATGAGTACCTTGGCCGGTTTGATGGTACCCGCAGCGGTCATGAACATGGGGAAGAACCTGGGCAGGTGCGTGGCTGCCAGCAGCACTGCCTTGTAGCCGGCCACGGTGGCCATACTGGACAACACGTCCATGGCCTGTGCCCGGGTGCTTCGCGGCAACAGATCGAGGCTGAATGCCTCAACACCTGCTTTGTGGAGCGGCTTTACCAGCCCGGGCTCCCACAGCGGGTTGAACTGACCTATTACGACCTGACCTTTGCGCAGCTGTTTGAGCTGGGCGTCGGTCATTCGCTGGATTTTGACGAGGATGTCCGCTTTGCCGAAAACGTCTTTTTCAGAAACAACCTCTGCACCCGCCTCTTTGTAGTCGGCATCGGGGCAAAAGGCCCGCTCACCTGCGCCCTTTTCGACGAGGATATTCCCGATGCCCAACTTTTGCAGTGCTGAAATGGTATCCGGCGTGACGGCAACCCTGTTCTCGTTATTTGCTTCCTTCAGAATGCCAAGCGTCATGGTTGGTGGTTTCGTTTCGGTAATGGTTGTGGTTAAAAACGGGCCGAAAATAAAGGATTGAAAAATTTATCCTATGCCATTTGCCAAAAATCACTCTATTGTTTTTATGAAAATGACATTTGTCACTACATGATTTGGCCGCCGGCGGACGGCTTATGCCCTGGTATTTGGTATTCGGAATGCTCTCGTTATTCTTGCCCCTGAATCAGCTTTTGGCCAATGGAGATGATCAAAGTCAGTGAAAAAAACAGGGCCTCGCCCTGGCTTTTGGCTGCCGGGATGCTGGCGGGCACCGCCGCGCTGGGCTATGGTGCTTCTCAAAACGAGTTCTGGAAGATCATTGCCACTGTCGTTCCGCAATTCTTGTTGTATTACCTGGCTTTGAGATACGCCGCCACCCAGGCACGCAGCCTCACTTTTTTCCTCGCTGTCGCAATACTGTTGCGGGTGGTGCTGGTTTTTGCGGAGCCCTACCTGAGCAACGATGTTTACCGCTTCATCTGGGACGGGCGGCTGCTGGTGCAGGGCTACAACCCTTTTGACCACCTTCCGCAATACTACCTGGAACAACAACCCGGTATACCCGGCATCAACCGGGCGTTGTTCGAGGCTTTTGATGCCAAAAACTTTTACACCGTTTATCCGCCGCTGGCACAGTTGCAATTTGGCACTGCGGTGTGGCTGTTTCCGGAAAGTGAATACGGCGCCATGCTTGTTATGAAGCTTTGGCTGTTGCTGTACGAAATTGGCACCATCCTCCTTTTGCCGAAGGTGCTGCGGTCATTCGGACTGCCGCCGGTGAGGAGCCTGATCTACAGCCTGAATCCCCTCATCATTCACGAGATCACCGGCAACCTGCACTTCGAAGGGGCCATGGTCTTTTTCCTGGTGCTGGCCGTCTGGCTTTTTCAGAAGAAGAAAAAAGCGGTGTGGCCTGCGCTGGCTTTTGCAGCTTCCATTTGCTCCAAATTGCTGACGCTGATGTTTTTGCCTTTCTTCGTCAAAAGGCTGGGCCTGAAAAGGAGCGTCGGCTTTTATCTGTTGACGGCAGCTTTCACCTTGCTGATGTTTATCCCCGTCGTCAACAGTGATTTCCTGTTTCATTTTTCCGACAGTCTGAATTTGTATTTTCAAAAACTGGAGTACAACGCCAGCCTTTACTACTTCTTCAGGTGGATTGGATTCCAGCTGACCGGTTACAATCAGATCGCTTTCATCGGTCCGGCGCTGGGCCTGGCGGCCGGTGGCCTCATCCTGTGGCTGGCTTTTTCGAAGAAAAACAAGCCTGAAAAGGTGGTGGATGCCGGGTTGATGGAGCTTTGGCTGTGGAGCATTTGCATTTACCTGTTCAGCACCACCACACTGCACCCCTGGTACCTGGCTTTGCCATTGCTGTTGTGCGTGTTCACCCGGTGGCGCTTTCCGGTCGTGTGGTCGCTGGCCATTATGTTTACCTACGTCAATTACAGTTACGAACCTTACCACGAGAACCTTTTGGTGGTGGGGCTGGAGTATTTTATAGTGGGAGCAGCCATTCTTACAGAATTGCGAAGCGAACGAAAAAAAATTCTGACCTTGGGGGGTGAGAGGGGTTGATCCCGAAAGCCGATGCCGATAGTTGTCGGCATCGGCTTCGGGAGTTGAATTGTTGAATTGTTGAATTGTTGATCCCGAAAACTTTCGGGAGTTGAAATGTTGAGAGGGGTATTATTCCTAAAGAACACACGCGAATTTTCGGGCGCATAATTTTAGATAAATCCGCCATGGGCAAAACCGATATTTACGATTCACTGGTAAAAGCAAAAAAAGAAGGCAAAAAGAAGTTTGTCGTCTTGATTGACCCTGACAAGGTGCGGCTGGGCAACATGGACAAGGTGCTCCAAAATGCCGTTGATGCCGGTGTGGACTACTTTTTCATCGGCGGCAGTCTCATCGTCAACAACATGCTGGATCAGTGCCTGGAGCAGATCAAAGAGCAATGCCACATTCCGATGATCCTTTTTCCGGGCAATTCTCTGCAACTGTCCTGGAAGGCCGACGCCATCCTGTTTTTGTCGCTGATATCCGGCCGCAATCCGGATTTGCTCATCGGCAACCACGTCATTGCAGCGCCTTACCTGAAGCTGAGTCCGTTGGAGGTGATGCCGACGGGCTATATGCTCATAGAGGGCGGGGCTTCCACTTCGGTGCTGTACATGAGCAACACCCGCCCAATTCCTTCGCAAAAAGAGGACATCGCCGTTTGCACGGCAATGGCCGGGGAGATGCTGGGCCTGCGCCTGCTTTACATGGATGCCGGCAGCGGCGCCCCCAACCCGATTCCGGTTGGCATTGTCGAGTCGGTCAGTGGCGCCACTGAAATTCCACTGATCGTGGGTGGTGGCATCCGCACGGCTGAAAAAGCATGGGAGAACGCCCGTGCCGGGGCCGATGTCATCGTCGTCGGCACCGCCATTGAAAAAGACCCTTCGTTGCTCATCGAAATGGCCGATGCCGTTCATGGTGCACAGAAAGTGGAATGATACAGCCTCGAAACACCCTTGCGGAACATGCTTTCAATTCTGATTCCCATATACAATTTCAATGTCGTTGAACTGGTGACGGAACTGCACCGGCAGGCAGCAGCCCTGGATGTGCCTGTGGAGATCACGGCCTGTGACGATGGCAGTGATGAGGAGTGGAAGGTTCTCAACCGGCGTCTGAAGGATGTGCCGGGGGTGCGTTACCGGGAGCTGGGAAAAAACAAGGGAAGAGCCGCTATCCGCAACTACCTTGCCCGAAGGGCGAATCACGACTTTCTGCTGTTTCTGGATTGCGATTCCGGCCTGGTGAAAGAAGATTTTCTGGCAACTTACCTGCAATACCTTCCGAAACATCCGCTGGTTTACGGCGGCCGGATCTACCGCGAGGAGCCACCGCAAAATGCCGATTTGTACCTCCACTGGTACTATGGCCGGTACCGGGAGCAAATGGACGTGGCAACCCGCTCAGCCAGGCCCTGGCATTCGTTCATGACCAACAATTTTGTGATCCGCAAGGACCTGTTCTTTTCCATCCTTTTTGACGAAAGCCTGACCCAATACGGCCATGAAGATACCCTCTTCGGAATGGAACTGGCCCGAAGGCAGGTTCCCGTTTTGCACATCAACAATCCGGTGGAACACCTGGGCCTGGAGCCCACAGAGGTTTTTCTTCGCAAAACCGACCAGGCCATCGAAAACCTGCTTTTCCTTCGGAAAACCGGCCGCCGGGTGGACACCCGCCTGCTGAACAGCCTCGAAATGGTTGAAAGAATGAAAATGTCGGGCATGGTCAGGAGCATTCTCTCCTACATTTTGCCGCTGATAAAAAAGAATATTTACGGAAAGAAGGTCCGGTTGAAGGCCTTTGACCTGTACAAGCTGTACAGGGCGTTGTCCGGAGTGGAACGTAGCTGGTAGCTGGTAGCTCGTGGCTCGTAGCTCGTGGCTCGTGGCTCGTGGCTCGTAGCTCGTAGCTCGTAGTTAATTCTGCTAAATTTTAACTACGGAGTTATCAGAGTTAAAACAGAGTAATCCTCCCAACTGATTCCGGGAGAATCCCCGGGAATCCCGAAGCAAGCTCGGGAACAACCAATAACAACCTTCATGACCCTTCATCCCCGATATTCATCGGGGTCATAACCCTTCATAACCCTTCATAACCCTTCATAATCCTCTATAATCCTCATAATCCCTGCCTGCCTGCCAGCCTGCCCGGCGGCAGACGGGGCGGCAGACGGGGCGGCAGTCCTCTACTCAATCCCCTTCTCGACGAGGTAACGTTCGGCATCGAGGGCGGCCATGCATCCGGTTCCGGCGGCGGTTACGGCCTGGCGGTACACCTTGTCCTGGGCGTCGCCGCTGGCAAATACACCGGGGATGTTGGTTTGGGTGGTGCCGGGTTTGGTGACGAGGTAGCCGGTTTCGTCCATGTCGAGGAATCCTTTAAATATATCGGTATTGGGTTTGTGGCCGATGGCCACGAAGAAGCCCTCAACGGGAAGTTCTGTTTTTTCACCGGTTTTGTTGTTGACCACTCGCACGCCGTTGACGGATTCATCACCGAGGATTTCTTCAGCTTCGGTGTTCCAGTGAACGATGATGTTTTCGGTATTGAAGACCCGTTTTTGCATGATGGAGGAGGCGCGGAGTTCATCACGGCGCACCAGCATGTGCACTTTGGGGCAGAGCTTGGCCAGGTAGGTGGCTTCTTCGGCGGCGGTGTCGCCACCCCCGACAACTGCCACTTCTTTTCCCCGGAAGAAAAATCCGTCGCAAACAGCGCAGGCGCTGACCCCTTTGTTCATCAGTCGTTGTTCGGATTCGAGTCCGAGGTATTTGGCGCTGGCTCCGGTGGAGATGATTACCGTGTAAGCCTGCAATTCTTCCCCGCTTTCCGTCCAGAGTTTGTGGTAGTTCTTTCCGGTGTTGAAGTCAACTTTAGCGATGATCTCGTAGCACACTTCCGTTCCGAAGCGTTCAGCTTGCTGCCGGAACTCTTCCATCATTTCGGGCCCGGTGATGCCGTTGGGGTATCCGGGGAAGTTTTCCACGTCGGTGGTGGTGGTCAACTGTCCGCCGGGTTCGGGTCCGGTGTATAATATGGGGTTCATATTGGCACGGGCGGCATAGATGGCAGCGGTGTAGCCGGCTGGTCCTGATCCGATGATGATGCACTTGTGAGTCTTGGAGGACATAAATTTTCTGAGTTTGGGTTAGTACAATTTGGTTGAAAGTTGCGCCTGTGGGGCGCTGTTTGCAAGGGTGATTTCTGAGGGGGCCTGCCTGGAAAACGGAAGCGGCCATTTTCACTCAGGGCGGCAAAAATATAGAACGCATGCGTAAACGCCTTAGGTCAGAAAAAGATTAGCAGGCTTGCATTCGGGTTCATGATACATATCAACCACAGGGATGATGAATGTCACCCGGCCCGCAGGGTGTGAGCGGCTATTTTTGGGATACAACTTCTCACAAAAACAACCAAAAGATGAACCCGAATACACCTGTTGATTCCATTATGACCTCTCACCTGATCACCGTCAGGCCTGACACGCCGCTCACCAGAGTTGCTGATGTTTTTGCAAAGCACACCTTTCATCACCTTCCGGTTACGGATGGCCAGGGCATGTTGCTGGGCATTATTTCAAAGGAAGATTTTGCGAAAGTGGCTTACATACTTTCTTTCAGTGAAAATGGAAGCGGAGAGGATGCAATTTGCGCCAGCGATGTAATGACCAAGTATCCACTGAGCCTGAGCCCGGAGGACAGCATCGGGCTGGCTGCCGATATATTTCTGGCGAACAAATTTCACGCTTTGCCAATAATCGAGGGCGGAGTTCTGGTTGGGCTGGTAACCACCCACGATCTCATTGCTTTCAGTTTTGATTCTCCGGTTCAGGAAGGCGAAGAACTGACTTACGACGAATAGAGAAACATTCATCAAAAATTCAAAACCATGATGATCGATCCGACAGTAAAAGTTGGTCAAATCATGACGACGGATGTAATGTTCGTTCGCCCTGATGACACCATGAGCAAGGTGGATGAGATATTCCGGACCAACAACATTCACCACCTGCCGGTACTGGACCGGGAAGGGGTGGTGGTCGGTATGGTCAGTAAGACGGATTATTTTAAGATATTGCACGGGTTCACCTTGTTCCGCACAGAAAAAAGCGAGGAGTTCAACAAAGCCATCCTGCGTTCCCTTCTCGTTAAAGAAGTAATGACAAAGCAGGTGGCCAAATTAAGCCCCGATGACACCGTAATGGTGGCCGCCGGATTCTTCCGTGAAAACCTCTTCCACGCCATTCCGGTGGTTGACGACCAGGGAAAACTGGTAGGCATCGTAAGTACTTACGACATGCTGAACCACGCCTACCGGGAACCGGTGTTTTTGAAAGATGAAGAAGATGAGAGCGCTGAAAAAAGTGGGCGCAGTGGTTGAAGGGTTGAGAGGGGTTGATCCCGATGATTTGAAAAGGTGTTCGCAGAAAAATGACTTTTTGCGGGGGACTCAGAAGATGAATAAACTGCGACGCTCGTCCGGATGACCCCAGTACCGTCTTTTCCGGGTCTGTGCAGTTATACTCAAACGAAGTGGTTCCCGGAGAGAGTCCGGGCTCCGGGCTCCTGGCCCACACTGGAAGTGGGTGACCGGTGTTGCGCAAACCAGTTCGGGCAGGTAGGTGATCAACGCGTGTTATGCAATTGGCGCCCGGGCAGGGGCGGTTTTCATTGGTGTCATATCCTTTCCCAGTTGCGGTTTTTGCTTTTTCAGCGCCTCAAAAATTGCTTTGAGATAGCTTTTATTTCTATAAGTCAAAACAAAAAATACCTTTGCCACTGTTATCACCATCAGCATCATAACAATTCCATCAGTTCGATGACCCCTGTTGCACACCGTATTTACCGAACTACACTCATTGCGATCGTAGTTGCTGTAACTATCTATCTGGCCTACAGTGGCTTGTCGTATTACACTACACCACTCGAGGAGCGGTTTTACCATCCCCGGCACGATTGGTTCAAACCAAGTGGATTGTTCGGGCATGGCCTGGGAATCATTGGAACCCTGCTCATTTTGATAGGGGTAGTGATGTACATCGTACGAAAGAGGTCCAAAACAATGGCCCGCTGGGGGCGCTTGAAATACTGGCTGGAGTTTCACATTTTTCTTTGCACGCTTGGCCCCATCATGGTGTTGTTTCACACTGCGTTTAAATTTGGCGGGATTGTCTCGGTGGCGTTTTGGAGCATGGTGGCAGTGGTGGCAAGTGGGGTGATCGGAAGATTCATTTACGTCAGAATTCCCAGAAGTATCGAAGGCCGGGCCTTGTCGTTGAACGAAGTAAAAGAGATGAAAAGCGATGTGGAGTTGATGCTCAAGAGTTCTTACGGGATTGGCGATGACGATTACCAGCGGCTGGTGGAGGTTACCCAGACACACAAAAGTTCCGGCAGCGGTTTGATGAACAAGGTCTTTGGTGGCTTTTTTGCGGAGCGAAGAATATTTAGAGAAGTCAGAACAATTTTGAGGGCCAACAACATGACACAGGACAACGTGAACAAGGTTTTGAAGCTGATCAAAAAAGAACTGACCTTGAACAGCCGGATAGAAAACCTGCAGTTGATGCACAAGCTTTTCCGGTACTGGCACGTTGCCCATTTGCCTTTTGCGCTGATCATGCTGATAATTGTGATCATTCACATTGTTGTGACGATTACTTTTGGGGCTCATTGGATTTTTGAATGAATATGATGCTGGCGGCATAACACATGGAAGTTTGATTTTTCAACCCTGTATTATGTTGCTCGAACAAGTTTTGATTTACGGTGCCGCACTTTTCTTATGCGGCCTTGTCATCTACCTGTATTTGCGAGGCGAGAAAAAAGCTTCGAAGAAGGTTGAGGCCAAAATTCAGAAAGCCAAAGAAGAAGGTCTTTTTGAACCGGTCTCGCTACACCCTCACATTGATCTCAATACCTGTATCAAGTCTGGTGCCTGTGTAGAGGTGTGCCCTGAGAAGGACATCCTGGGCATTCTGAATGGCCGGGGCACCCTCATCAACGCTTCCAATTGTGTGGGGCACGGTGCTTGTTTTCACGCCTGTCCGGTTGAGGCCATCTCACTTGTCATTGGTACGGAAAAGCGCGGTGTGGATCTGCCGCATGTCAGCGAGAACTACGAATCAAACGTGGAAGGTATTTACATCGCGGGTGAACTCGGCGGCATGGGGCTCATCAAAAACTGCGTTGAACAAGGCCAGATGGCCATGGAAAACATCGCAAAGCTGGGCCTGAAAAGCGTTGACAACGTTTACGATGTGCTGATTGTCGGAGCTGGTCCGGCGGGCATTTCTGCTTCACTCACCGCCAAACAACACGGCCTGAGTTTTATCACTTTGGAGCAGGATTCGGTGGGCGGAACCGTGTTCAATTTTCCGAGGGCCAAGATTGTGATGACGGCGCCGATGGACCTGCCGATGTACGGCAAGGTGAAACTTTACGATACCAGCAAGGACGAGCTTTTGAGCATCTGGCAGGATGCCCTGACCAGGAACGACATTTCCATTACCGAGCATACGAAAGTGGAGAGTATTCAGCCGGAAGGCAGTTTTTTCAGGGTGTTCACCAATACCGGCAATGAATACCTGACGCAGACAGTTCTCCTGGCCATTGGCCGCCGGGGCACGCCCCGCAAATTGGGCATTCCGGGAGAGGACATGCAAAAAGTTGCCTACCGCCTTTTGGAACCGGAAAGGATCGTTGGCAAAAAGATCGTTGTTGTGGGGGGAGGTGATTCCGCCATTGAATCGGCACTTTTGCTCTGCGATCAAAACCAGGTCATACTTTCTTACCGAAGGGATGCATTCAGCCGCCTGAAAGTGAAAAACCGGGAGCGGATAGAGCAGGCCATGCAAGAGAAAAAGATCCAGGTTATTTTCAACTCCAACTTGCTCGAAATACAGGAAGACAAGGTGATCATGAAAATTGGCGGGGACGTGACACGCAGTATCGAAAACGACCTGGTTTACATCTTTGCCGGAGGTGAATTGCCTACCCAGTTTTTGAAAAAAGTAGGCGTGGAGATCACCAAGCGCTTCGGATACACCATCAGGAAACACGCCAGTTAAAACCCTCTTTTATGGATGTGTCAGAAACAAACTTTTTGGTAAAACCCCGTTGGAAGTGCAAACCGCCTTTTGGTTGGATTTGCGCTTTGTTCGTTGTGATCTTGTTGACGGGTACGAGGGCTGTCGGGCAGCTGTCGCCGGGTGACCTGTCAGAGCCGCACGCCCACCTGGAAGGTCTTTCCAAGTGTACGCAATGCCATACGTTGGGCGACAGGGTCTCCAGCCAGAAATGCCTGGATTGTCACAAAGAGATCAAGGCCCTGGTGGACGCACGCAGGGGCTACCACGCGTCCAGGGAAGTCAAAAACAAGGAATGTTTCTCCTGCCACAGCGACCACCACGGCCGCCGCTTTGACATGCTCCATTTTGACGAAGATAATTTTGATCACAAGCTAACCGGTTTTGAGCTGACCGGGGCCCACAGGGAAACGGATTGCCGGGAATGCCACAAACCCGACCTGATTGCCGACCGGGAGATCAGGAAGCGGAAGGATACCTGGCTGGGTATGGGCACCGAATGCCTGGATTGCCACGACGACTATCACCAGAAAACACTGGGGACGGATTGTGCCGGTTGCCATACCACGGAGGCTTTTTCCCCGGCCTCGAAATTTGACCACAACGACACCGATTTTGCCCTCAGGGGAAAGCACGTGGATGTGGACTGCGCCGAGTGTCACAAAAAAGAAATCCGCAACGGGGAAGAGTTTCAGCACTTCGCCAATGTGGCTTTCAGCAATTGCAACTCCTGCCACGACGATGCCCACGCGGGCAATCTTGGCAACAATTGCAAACAATGCCACACGGAAGCCGGCTGGGATGTGTTGACCAGCCTGAGGCGATTCAATCACAGCAGCACGGGATTCCCGCTGAAAGGCAGGCACCGGCGGGTGGATTGTTTCAAGTGCCACGAAACTTATGTTTCTGCAACGACGGTTTTTCAGGATCAGCTCGGCATTGGCGTCTCCGAATGTGCCAAATGCCACGAGGATGTGCACGAGGGCCGTTTCGGTTCAAACTGTACCGAATGCCACGACGAGAAAAGTTTCAGGTTTTCGGGTGATCCTGACAAGTTCGATCACTCCATGACCGACTTTCCGCTCGATGGGAAGCACGCAGTTGTGGACTGCGCCAAATGCCACACAAGCGGCCATTACACCGATCCGCTTTCATTTGCCAATTGCACCGACTGCCACGAGGACTACCACGAGGGGGCATTTACCGAAGGAAATAAAACAAGAGACTGTGCTGAATGCCACACGGTGGATGGATTCAGTCCCAGCACTTTTGAGTTTGAGCAGCATGAGGCAACGGATTTTCCACTGGAGGGGGCGCACATGGCCACGCCGTGTATTGCCTGCCACCTTTCAGAAGAGGAGGAATGGTCTTTTGTCAACCTGGGCACCAATTGCGTTGAGTGCCACGAGGACGTTCACGAAGGCGAGCTGGATGACCGGTGGTATCCGGAAAAGCAATGCCAGAATTGCCACACGACGGATGGCTGGAATGTGGGGCTTGTATTTGACCATTCCCAAACCGATTTTGCCCTGGAAGGAGCCCACGCCCGAACAAACTGCAGTGAGTGCCACCTGAAAGAGGAGCCGACACCTCACGGTCGCTTCCGCAATGTGGAATCAGCCTGTGTGGCCTGCCATGAGAATGTGCACGGCAGCCAGTTTGAGCAACAGGGAGTGACGGACTGCACCCGGTGTCATGGTTTTGAAGCCTGGGATGACAGCCGGTTTGACCACAGCAAGACGCAGTTTCCACTTGAAGGGAAGCATGTGGAGGTGGATTGTTCGGAATGCCATAAAAAGAAATTGATAGGTGGGGAGCTGAGGGTGGAATACAAGATCAGGCATTTTGAGTGCATTGATTGTCATGGAGACTGATTGGTAGCGCAAGCAACCCATGACGACAGATTGCCGTAGGCTAAGCAAGCATGGATATACCCAGAATCATTTTAGCAGTTGTTTTGATTTGCGTTTTTGCAGGTATTGTCGCTGCGCAAAACCCTCACGGGGAAAAGCTGGCCATTGATTGTGCATCCTGTCATTCACCGGAGGGCTGGGCCATTGCATCGTCGGCCTGGAATGCCGGAGAATTGGTCGTACCGGGGAGCGATGGAAAGACCGGGGCATTCAGCCACAATGAGACCGGCTTTCCACTGACCGGCCAGCACGCCAGGCTGGATTGCAGGGAATGCCACGAGAACCTGGTCTTTGAGGACGCTGATGCGAGTTGCATTTCCTGCCACACAGACATGCACCAAATGACTGTGGGCAGTGATTGTGCCCGCTGCCACAGCACCGAAAACTGGCTGGTGGACGATATTGACGAATTGCACTTCGAAAACGGATTTCCCTTGCTGGGGCAACACGCAAAGGCAAGTTGCAACGAATGCCATGTGTCGGAAACGGCCGTGCGATTTGACAGGATCGGGAACGATTGCATCAATTGCCACCTGGACGATTTTCAGGCAACCACTGCTCCCGACCACGAGGCAGCGGGATACAGTACCAATTGCATGGAATGCCACGATGTCGCTTCGCAAGGGTGGTTGTGGACAGCGGGTGCTGCCAATCACAATTTCTTCCCCCTGACGGGTGGGCATGAAATTCAGGATTGCAACGCATGCCACTCCAACGGTACTTATTCAGGAACGCCGACGGATTGTTTTGCCTGCCATGAGGATGATTACCTGGCAACCAGCTCACCCGATCACCAGGCCAACGGCTTTCCGACGGATTGCGCCGCTTGTCACGCCATAGAGCCCGGATGGCCGGCACAGGATTTCAAGGACCATGACAATCTTTATTTCCCGATTTTCAGTGGAAAGCACAAGGGCGAGTGGAATGACTGCATTGAGTGTCACACCGTAGCCGGTGATTTCAGCCAGTTCAGTTGCATTGATTGCCACGAGCATAACAATGCCAGTAAGTTGGCTGACAAACACGATGAAGTCGGGGGGTATCAGTACAACAGCCAGGCTTGCTACCAGTGTCATCCAAAGGGTGATGAATAATCCCATTGAGGAGGTGATTTTCCTCATTGAGGAAGGAATTGCGGGGAAAAGGATGGTTAAATTATGATCGGTATGAACACTGTCATAGATTTGTCACATAGGCTTTTCTCGAATAAGTGATTTGATTTCTTTTTTTTAAAGTCCATTGCATTTTGCACAGACATCTACTTTACATTTTCTTCGTAATGCTGTCGGCAACAGTCGTTGCCCAAAACCCGCATGGGGAGCAGATGAAAATCAACTGTGCGGCCTGCCACAATTCCGAGGGGTGGGAGATAGCCCCCACTCACTGGCAGGAACTGGATGCCAGAACGGACACCATCAGCCACACCACCGGGCTACGCCTTCCATTTGACACCAGCCTTTTCCATCACAACCGGACAGATTTCCCCCTTACAGGTCAGCACGCCAGCCTCGATTGCCGGGATTGCCACGCCAGCCTCGTTTTCGAAGAAGCCCAAACAGCCTGTAATACCTGTCATACAGACGTGCACCAGAATACTTTGGGGAACGACTGCACCCGTTGCCACAGTACCAATAACTGGTTGGTGGACAACATTGCCGAATTGCACGAAGAGAATGGATTTCCGTTGATAGGTGTCCATGCCGTTTTGAACTGCAATGACTGCCACAGTTCCGAATCAGCGCTGAGGTATGAGCGTATCGGGAACGATTGTATTGCCTGCCATTTGGAACAATTCAAACGGACTACCAATCCAAACCATACTGAAGCCGGCTTTTCCACCAATTGCATCGAGTGCCACAGCATTGACGATCCGGACTGGGGTACCGATGTGGTTGACCACAGCTTTTTTCCGTTGGAAAAGGGCCATGAAATCAACGATTGTGCGGCCTGCCATACCGGCGGTGATTTCTCCATGACGCCCACGGATTGCTACGCCTGCCACCAGCAACATTTCGAAGACACAAAAGCACCAGACCACCAGGCAGCAGGGTTTGGGCACGACTGTGCGGCTTGCCATACCATTGATCCGGGCTGGGCACCGGCGCAGTTTCTTGCCCACGATGGCGATTTTTTCCCCATCTATTCGGGGGCACATGCCGGCACCTGGAACGAGTGCGCATCCTGCCACACCAACAGTTCTGACTTCTCTGAATTCAGCTGTACGATCTGCCATACCAACCCCGAAACCGACAATTCACACGAGTTGGTCAATGGTTATGTTTTTGAAAATTCCGCCTGTCTGGCTTGTCACCCAACCGGTGATGTCAACAATGTTTTCGATCACAATTCCACCAACTTTCCACTTACGGGGGCTCACACTGCTGCGGCGTGCATTGCTTGCCACAGCAATGGTTACGAAGGCACTCCGACCAATTGCGACGCCTGTCACCTGGCGGATTTCAACCAGACGGTCAATCCCAATCACAATGAGTTGGGGCTGACAACGGATTGTGCCGGTTGCCATACTACTGAACCGGGATGGGCGCCGGCCAGCTTTGATATTCACAATGACTACTATGCCCTGAACGGGGCCCACGCTACCATCGCACAGGACTGTGCGGCCTGCCACAACGGCGATTACAACAACACGCCCAACGAGTGCTACGGCTGCCACAGTTCCGATTACCAGAACACAACACAACCCAATCACGTCGCTGCGCAATTTTCAACCGACTGTGCCATGTGCCATTCTGAAAATGCCTGGCAACCGGCCGACTTCGACCACGATGGGGAGTTCTTCCCGATTTACAGTGGTGAGCACGAGGGAGAATGGAGCGAGTGTACGGATTGTCACATCAATCCGAACAATTTTGCTGAATTCAGTTGTATCGTTTGCCATACGGACCCCGAAACGAGCAACGAGCACCAGGGAGTGAATGGATATGTCTTTGAAAACTCCGCCTGCCTGGCCTGCCACCCTACCGGCGATGGCGATTTGGTTTTTGATCACAACAGCACGGCATTTCCGTTGACAGGTGCCCACGCCGTAACCGAATGCACTGCCTGTCACAACAACGGATACGCCGGCACCCCGACCAATTGCGACGCCTGCCACCTGACAGATTTCAATCAAACGGCCAACCCGGATCACGTGGCGCTTGGCTTGCCAACGGACTGTGCCTCATGCCATACCACTGAAACAGGCTGGGCACCCGCTACTTTCGCCATTCACGACGATTACTATGCGCTGAATGGAGCGCATGCCACCATTGCCCAGGATTGTGCAGCCTGCCACAACGGCGATTACAACAACACGCCCAACGAGTGCTACGGCTGCCACCAGGCTGACTATGAAGGCACCACGGACCCCAATCACATCAATCTGATGTTCGCCCAGGATTGTGCCCAGTGCCATACGGAGACACAGTGGGTTCCGTCAACCTTTGACCACGATGCACAGTTTTTCCCCATTTACGGTGGTGCCCATGCCGGTGAATGGACTGAGTGCATGGATTGCCATGCCAACCTTAACAACTATGCTGAGGTAACCTGTACCAATTGCCACACCAATCCGGAAACCGACGACCAGCACAATGGGGTAGGGGGCTATGTTTATGAAAGTTCCGCCTGCCTGGCCTGCCACCCTACCGGGGATGCCGATAATGTTTTTGACCACAACGACACGGATTTCCCGTTAACAGGAGCTCACCTTTCACTGGTTTGCCTCGATTGCCACAGCAGTGGCTATGCCGGAACACCCACGGCTTGTGAATCCTGCCACCTGAGTAATTACAACGGAACTACCAACCCCGATCACAATGCCCTGGCCCTGGATACCGATTGTGCCTCCTGCCACACCACGGAGCCCGGCTGGGCCCCGGCCACCTTTGCCCTTCACGACGACTACTTCGCATTGGAAGGTGCCCACGCCGATATAGCCAACGACTGTGTGGCTTGCCACAACGGCGATTACAACAACACGCCCAATGATTGCTTTGGCTGCCATGAAAGCGATTACAACGCAGCCACCAACCCGGATCACGCCACGGCGCAATTCCCCACCGACTGTGCCTCCTGCCACGATGCGCAGGCCTGGAGTCCTTCCAGCTTCAACCACGATGATTTCTTCCCGTTCACAGGGGCGCATGTGACCATTGCAGATGACTGCGTGGCCTGCCACAACGGCTCTTACGACGATACACCAAACACCTGTGACGGCTGCCACCAGGCAGACTATGACAACAGCAGCAACCCCAGCCACACTGCACTGAACCTGCCGACAAATTGCGACGAATGTCACACCACAGCGCCCGGTTGGGCCCCGGCCACTTTTGACATTCACGACGATTTTTACGCCTTAAACGGGGCACACGCCGATATAGCCAATGACTGTGCGGCCTGCCACAACGGCGATTACAACAACACGCCCAACGAGTGCTTTGGCTGCCATGAGAGTAATTACAACAGCACCACCAATCCCAATCACAGCCAGGCCCAGTTCTCAACCGATTGTGCAACCTGCCACACGGAGACTGCCTGGTTACCCTCCACCTTCGATCACGATGCGCAGTATTTCCCGATTTACAGCGGTGAGCACGAAGGGGAATGGAGTGAGTGCATTGATTGCCATACCAATCCCAACAATTTTGCGGATTTCAGTTGCACGGTGTGTCATACCAATCCTGAAACGGATGATGACCACCAGGGGGTAACGGGTTATGTTTACAACAGTTCTGCGTGTCTGGCCTGCCACCCGACCGGTTCTGCGGATGACAATTTCAACCACGACAACACGGGATTCCCACTTACCGGTGCGCACCTTCCGCTCGAGTGCCTGGATTGCCATGCAAACGGCTTTGCAGGAACACCGTCGGAGTGCTCTGCCTGCCACGAGACGCAGTTTAACAATACCAGCAACCCGGATCACGTGGCGCTGGGCTTGCCCATGACCTGTGAAGAATGTCATACCACGGAACCGGGCTGGGCGCCGGCTACTTTCGCCAACCACGATGACTTTTGGGTCATTGACGGTGCCCACCTGGATATAGCCAACGATTGTGCGGCCTGCCACAACGGCAACTACAACAACACACCGAACACCTGCGACGGCTGCCATCAGGACGATTACGACAACAGCAGCAACCCGAGCCATACAAACCTCAACCTGCCCACCAATTGCGACGATTGCCATACCACGGAACCAGGCTGGGCACCTGCCACATTCGGGATTCACGATGATTTCTGGCCTTTGGTCGGAGCGCATGCCGATATTTCAAACGATTGTGTGGCCTGCCACAACGGCAATTACAACAACACCCCCAACGATTGTTACGGTTGCCACGACGATGACTATGCCGCCACGACCAGTCCGAACCACAGTGCCAACCAGTATCCAACTGATTGCACTTTATGCCACGATGAAAATGGATGGACGCCTTCATCCTTTGATCACAGCCAGTATTTTGAATTCACCGGGGCACACGTTCCGATTGCCGAGGACTGTGTGGCCTGTCACAACGGCAATTACAACAACACCCCGAACACCTGCGACGGCTGTCACCAGGACGACTACGACAACAGCAGCAACCCAAGCCATACAAACCTCAACCTGCCCACCAATTGCGACGAATGCCATACCACCGAACCCGGTTGGGCCCCGGCTGCATTCCCTATTCACGATAATTTTTACGTCTTAAACGGAGCCCATGCAAACATTTCCGAAGACTGTGCGGCCTGCCACAACGGCAATTACAACAACACGCCCAATACCTGCTATGGCTGCCACGACGATGATTACAATGCAACCAGCGATCCGGACCACGTCGCCAATCAATTCCCGACTGACTGTCAGCAATGCCATACCGAATCAGAATGGACGCCATCCACATTTGACCACAACCAGTACTGGGAGTTTCAGGGTGCGCACATAGCCATTGCAGACGACTGTGTGGCCTGCCACAACGGCAACTACAACAATACGCCCAACACCTGCTATGGCTGCCACGACGATGATTACACAGCCACCAGCAACCCTGATCACGTAGCTGCGAATTTCCCGACGGATTGTGAACAGTGCCACTCGCAAAATGCCTGGACGCCGTCCACTTTCGATCATGACCAATTCTGGCCCATAACCGGAGCGCACGTTGCCATTGAAACAGATTGCAATGCCTGCCACAACGGCAACTACAACAACACGCCGAACACCTGCGACGGCTGCCACCAGGACGATTACGACCAGACAACCAATCCTAACCACGTAAACCTCGGGTTGTCAACTGATTGTGAAACATGCCACACCACTGAGCCGGGCTGGGCGCCGGCTCAGTTCCCCGACCACGATAACTATTGGGTATTGGACGGGGCTCATGCCGACATCGCCAACGACTGTGCAGCCTGCCACAACGGCAACTACAACAACACGCCGAACACCTGCGACGGCTGTCACATCGATGACTACAACCAGACCACCAACCCCAATCACGTCAACCTGGCCTTGCCGACAACTTGCGACGAATGCCACACCACCGAACCGGGCTGGGCACCGGCTGAATTCCCCATCCACAACAATTACTGGGTGCTGGACGGAGCCCATGCCGACATTGCCAACGACTGTGCGGCCTGCCACAACGGCAACTACAACAACACGCCGAACACCTGCGACGGCTGCCACATCGATGACTACAACCAGACAACCAATCCGAATCACGTCAACCTCGGGTTGTCAACTGATTGTGAAACATGCCACACCACCGAGCCGGGCTGGGCGCCGGCTCAGTTCCCCGACCACAATAATTATTGGGTACTGGACGGGGCCCACGCCGACATCGCCAACGACTGTGTAGCCTGCCACAACGGCAACTACAACAATACGCCGAACACCTGCGACGGCTGCCACATGGACGATTACAACCAGAGTACCAACCCCAATCACGTCAACCTGGCTATTCCGACAACTTGCGACGAATGCCACACCACCGAGCCGGGCTGGGCGCCGGCAGAGTTCCCGATTCACAACAATTACTGGGTGCTGGACGGAGCCCATGCCGACATTGCCAACGACTGTGCGGCCTGCCACAACGGCAACTACAACAACACGCCGAACACCTGCGACGGCTGTCACATCGATGACTACAACCAGACTACCAACCCCAATCACGTCAACCTGGCCATTCCGACAACTTGCGACGAATGCCACACCACCGAGCCGGGCTGGGCGCCGGCAGAGTTCCCGATCCACAACAATTATTGGGTACTGGACGGAGCGCACCTGATCATTGCCAACGACTGTGCGGCCTGCCACAACGGCAATTACAACAACACGCCGAATACCTGCGACGGCTGCCACATCGATGATTACAACGCCACCACCAATCCGAACCACGTGGCTCTGAGCCTGCCGGTTGATTGCGACGAATGCCACACCACCGAACCGGGCTGGATGCCGGCTACCTTCCCCATTCACAATCAGTTCTGGCCGTTGAATGGGGCGCATGCCGTCATTCAGAATGATTGCGCTTTGTGTCACAATGGCAACTACAACAACACGCCTAACACTTGTTACGGTTGCCACGCTGACGATTACAACCAGGCTACCAACCCGAACCACGCAGCCAACCAGTTGCCGACGGATTGTGAAGACTGCCACACGGAAACTGCCTGGGTGCCGAGCACCTTTACCCACTCCTTCTGGCCCTTTACCGGTGCGCATATACCCATTCAGAATGATTGCAATGCCTGCCACCAGGGCAATTACAACAATACTCCCAATACTTGTGAGGGCTGTCACATGCCGGATTACAACGCCTCTACCAACCCGAATCACCCGTCATTGAATATCCCGACGGACTGTGCCATGTGCCACACCACCGATCCGGACTGGATGCCGGCTACCTTCCCCATTCACAGCAATTACTGGCCGTTGAACGGTGCCCATGCTGCCATTGCGAATGATTGTGCAGCCTGCCACAACGGCAATTACAACAACACGCCAAACACTTGTTTCGGCTGCCACGAAGACGACTACAACGGAGCCACCAATCCCAATCACCTTTCAGCCGGCTTCCCCACCGATTGTGAGGACTGCCATACTGAAACTGCCTGGGTTCCCTCCACCTTTGATCATGATAACATGTACTTCCCGATTTACTCAGGCAAACACGAAGGAGAATGGACGCAATGTGTGGAATGCCATATCGGAGGTAATTATTCCTCGTTCAGCTGTATTGATTGCCACGAACACGACGACCCTGTAGAACTTGCTGATGACCATCAAGGGGTTTCCGGTTATGAGTATTCCAGCCCTGCCTGCTATGCTTGCCACCCGGATGGAGAAGAGTAGCCATTGAAAAACAAGAAGTAATGAAGTTTTTTCTTTCTGCACTCCTGTGGATCACCATTGTCATTCCTGCCATGAGCCAGGTTGCCGGTGATTGGAATGAAGGATCCGTTTCCTTTATGTCTTCGAGAAATGTGTATGTGAAATTCACAAGCACCGGAGACATTGAACAGGGAGATACCTTGTTCATCCGTGATAATGACAAAGTGGTGCCCGCTTTGATTGTGCAAAGCAAGTCTTCTACATCAGTGGTATGCACTCCTCTGGAGGGAGTCAGGGTGGAGGTAAAAACAAACGTTCTTGCAAGAAAGACGCTTGCTTCAGAAGACAACAATGAACAGTTGGCAGAACCTTTTCCTCCCGGCGAAGAAATGGAACCGGCCGTTGAAGTAAAGCCCTCATTCCAGGAGGAGGAAGAAGTGGAAGAACCTCAATTCAAGCAGAAAATCAAAGGGCGTATTTCCGTTGGCTCTTACAGCACCACTTCAGATTATGGCGACAACCACAGGATGCGTTACGCATTCAGTTTCCGGGGTAATAATTTGAACAATTCCCGTTTTTCTGTTGATAACTATATCACCTTCCGGCACACCATCAACGAATGGTCTGATGTTCAGGAAAATATCTTCAATGCATTGAAGGTGTATTCGCTGGCAGGCAAATACGATTTCGACAATTCCACAATTACGCTTGGGCGAAGCATCAATTACAAGATCTCCAGCATGGGAGCTATTGACGGGCTCCAGTATGAGCACCGGTTTGGGCAGCTTGTCGTGGGCGCAATTGCAGGGACAAGGCCCGATTACTCAGATTACAGTTTCAATGCTGACTTGTTGCAGGCCGGGGCTTTTGTCAGCCTGCAGGCCAGGGAAAACCGGGGTTATTCTACATTGGCATTTGTGGAACAACACAATGGCGGAGCAATAGACAGACGCTTTGCATACTTCCAGCACTCCAGTTCACCGACGGAAAAGCTCAACCTCTTCGGCTCATTCGAAATTGATGCTTACCAAAAGGTGAACGGCGAGGTTTCAAACAAGCCAAGGTTGACCAACCTGTATTTTTCCGCCAGGTATCGCTTTTCCAGAAAATTCAGTCTCAGGGCTTCGTATGACAACCGCAACAACATTATCTATTACGAATCCTACAAGAATTTCATTGATCAATTGATCGAAAACGAAACCCGGCAGGGGCTCCGTCTGGGCATTACCGTAAGGCCTGTAAGATTGATCAGCCTTGGCCTGAACGGAAGCTGGCGTTTCCAGAAAAGTGATATGAATCTGTCCAAAAACCTGAATGGCTATGTCAACTTTAGCCGGATACCCGTATTGAAGGTCAGACTCACCCTTCGGGCAAATCTGCTGGAAACCAATTACTTGAAGAGTCAACGATTCGGGGCCAGACTGAGCAGGGACATCATCAGGGGCAAATTGAGTGGTGATGTTCATTACGACTATGTCCAATACACCTATACTGTTGGTGATTACACCTTCCGGCAAAACATAGCCGGAGCCAGCCTCAACATAAGGCTAATGAAAAAGCTATCTTTGTACTTTTACTATGAAGGAACCATTGATGATCAGAAGCGGAAGTTGAACCGCCTCAATGGCAAAATCATCCAACGTTTCTGATTTTATCAATATCCGTAAAAAATAAACACCCCTTAATTATGTCTGGTAAATTCATTCTATTCGGCGTCGTTGTAGCACTGTCCGTATCCTGTGATTCCGGTCCACAGGAAATTAAAAGCGTTTCATCCGGCTCTTCCGGAACGGCCAGCTCCAGCCCGGAGTTCTCAGCCTTGAAAGAGGCTTCTCAATCGGTATTGCACCAGGTAGAAGCCAAAGAGACTTTTGATGCTGAGCGCTACACCTACGTCAGGGTTGCCGAAGGCGACGAAGAATACTGGGTAGCTATCACCAAACAGCCTGTTGAAGTCGGGAAGCAATACGTATTTCAAAGGGGCTTGATGAAAAAAAACTTTTTCAGTCCGGAATTCAACAGGGTATTTGAAACCTTGTACCTGGTCAGCGATTTCAGACCTGCAGGGGGGGGAGCCAATCCTGCGGAGGATGTTCTTTCCTCCTTGCAATCCGGTGATGTGTTGAAAGTGGACCCGCAACAGATCAGCAGGCCGGAAGGATCAGTGCCATTGTCAGAGCTGTTCGGCAACATGGCAGATTACAACGGAAAACAAGTTGTAGTTACCGGAAAAGTGGTTAAAGTGAACCCGATGATCATGGGAAGAAATTGGATACACATCCAGGATGGAACGGTGGAAGGGAAAGACCTTACCGTAACGACAATGGAAAACATCCCGTTGGGCCACGTGGTTTCTTTTGAAGGCACCATAGCTCTGAACAAAGATTTCGGTGCCGGCTATCGCTATGACATTATTTTGGAAGGTGCTGTGGTGAAAAAGTGACGATGATTCATTCTTCAAAAAAAGCCGGGCGAAATGGAATTTTCACCCGGCTTTTTTTGTGAATTATTGAGGGTCGTCAGACTTTAATGCCTGCTTTCCTGACGGCTCTGTATCTCCACAAGGCCAGTAAACCAATGATGGTCAGGGTAATGACCGAAGCTTTGATCGAAGGCGGAATCGGCATCGGATCACCGGCTGCATAAGAGTGCAAACCTGA
Source organism: Saprospiraceae bacterium (assembly GCA_026993525.1). GTDB lineage: Bacteria > Bacteroidota > Bacteroidia > Chitinophagales > Saprospiraceae > UBA6168. The sequence goes on along the minus strand of JALWSS010000121.1, from coordinate 30,684 downwards.
CAAGTAATAATTTACTCCAAAGTAGGTCATAATGACCGTGGCCCAGCCAAATAAAGTGGCGACATTGAATGCGTACAAGCCCCTGAAACCCGGAATGAAGCGCATGTGCAGAATGAAGGCATAAACCAGGATGGTTACCAGCGCCCAGGTTTCTTTGGGGTCCCAACCCCAATAACGGCCCCAGGATTCATTGGCCCAAACCCCGCCAAGGTAGGTGCCTATGCTCACCATTACCAAACCGGCAATCAGTGTCATTTCACTGATGTAGGTCATTTCACGGATCATCTTGTAAACTTTCTCTCCGTTTTCCCTGTTCGCAAGGATCATGAAAATGAGGTTGAGCACTCCAATCAATGCACCCAGCATGAGGAATCCGTAGCTGCCTGCTTCCAATGAAACGTGGATGGTCAGCCAGTATGATTTCAGCACCGGTACCAGGGGGGTAATTTCCGGATCCAGAAAACTCAGCCCCGCAACCATCAAAGCAGTGGCTGCCAAAATGTTGGTAGCAGCAAGCCCCCCAAGCGATTTTCTTGAAAATATCAGACCTGCCAGCGTAGTGGTAAATGCAATATAGATCATGGATTCATACCCATTGCTCCACGGAGCTCGCTCCGATACGTACCACCTCATGCCAAGTCCGGTGAGGTGGACGAGAAAAGCGGCAACGAAAAGCCCAAATGCAATCCGGACCGGCCATTTCAGATTGATGCCCGGTTTAAAAACAGAAGTGAACAGAAGGCCAACGAATAAAAGACCAAGAAGTGCATATACACCGGTAAGCCTGGAGAAGGGTCGCATTTTGTTGAGCCAAAGCTCTGTGTTCAACTGGCTTTCAGAAGGCAACACCTCGGCTGACACTCTTTTCTGATAGTTGCGCAATTCCTGAATTAATTTGTTGGGCAGTTCCCAGTTTCCGGAATTCAACGATTCAGCTATAGATCCTGCATAGGCCGGAAAAAATTTGGCCAGCATGGCGTCGTCAGCACTTGATTCTGGCAGATGGGAGGGGGAAACCCAGGTGTTGTTTTCATCGCCATGCAGTGGAAAAACCCGCATGAAATCGCCACTGAAAACCATGGAACAGATATTTACTTTTTCATCCAGTTTGATCAATTCTTTTTCAAAAACTCCCCGGTCTCGTTGCGGCGTATTGTAAGCCTGACGGATATATTGCCTCAACTTGTATTTTCCGTTGGTGTCAAACAAATCACTGTATGAGCAGTAATCTCCATCAACTCCAATAATTTTCCGGATTTCTTCGTGGTGCCCCAATTTGATCATGGGCACATGGTACCAGTCCTCCGGATTCACAACCATGGATAGCACGATCTGGTCGGGATTCATACCAAACCAAACTTCTTTCCTGGATAGTTTCCTGATGATCTCGCTGGAGTGTGTGTTCATGGGTTTGAACCTTCCCCGGTGATCCTGAACTATCAGTTTGCCGAAGGTTTTGGCGTGATCGGGGTTGATTACTTTCACAGACGGTTCAATGGGCGGAGAATCGGCAAATGTTGGGCTGCCGGCCATAAGAAATACAACCGCGGTGAAAGCAGTCAAGGCCGCTTTTCTGGACTCTCTTATTCTGGATATATTCCGGTTCAGTTGCTGAAAGCGGCTTTTCTTGTCGAAAAGAGTAAGCAACATGCCCAGGGTCAAAATGATGTACCCGAGATAGGTTATCAGCGTTCCCGCTGCATCGTGATTGACGCTCAGATAGGTACCCAACTCATCCTGGTCGAAGGATGATTGAAAGAAGCGGTATCCCCTGTAGTTCAGAATATTGTTCATGAATATCCGGTAATCCATATTTACATTTTTTTCGTTGTCAATCAATGTTACTTCACTTGCGTAGGAAGAGGCGGTGTTGGTTCCGGGATTCTTTTCCATGATAAAATCATTCAACTTGATGGCAAAAGGAAGCACCTTTCGCATTGAGCCATAAGACACATTGATGCTGAAGCCACCTACCTGAACCCTTCTCGGTCTGCCCTCCATGCCCGGGCTGCCTATAACCAGAAACTGCTTTTCGTCTCCACCGGCACTCATTTTCATGTTGACTCCACCTAAACTCGTAGTGGTCATTTTGGGGGATTCTGAAATGACCTCCACCCGTGCGTGCGGTGAAAACAGTCCGAAAACAAAGCTGGTGTTGCCACTGGCGTAGAGGCTGCGAAGCTTTAACGGGGCCCACCTGCCGGGTTCAAGTTGGAATTTTTCCTGTGTGGCCATCACCGTTACCTCAAAAGGCTCATTGGCCAAAAAGTAGAGGCTGTCGTTCCTGTATGAAATATTGACAGCACCGGGAAATACTTCGTTTGAAAAATTGAACCTCGTGCCACGGATTGTTTTGCGGGAGCCTTGTTGCAGATAGTATTCTTCCCGGCCATTGGCGCCTCCCATCACTATTTTGATGGTGGGCAATCCGTTTTCGTCATCCACCATGCTTTCTTTCGGATTGGGCATGAAGTCAAGCACTTCAACATTCAATTCCTCGCCATCCAGTAAATAGGATTTCCGGAAAGTATTATCCCCAAGAGAGGCAAACAGCACCGGTTCATCGAATACAAATTTTTTCCCGTCTTTGTCGGCTTCAAAAATAAGGTAGCTTTCCCTGGATAAAAAACTGTTGGATACGTCTCCTTCCCGGATGTGCATCATGCCTTCATAGCCGGTATATCGGGTTACACCCGCACCGGCAATGATGATGATCATGGCCAGGTGAAAAGACAAGATGGCCCACTTTTTTTGCCGGATCATCCTGAAGCGGATGATGTTGTAGATGAGCGAAATTGAAAAAAGCACGAGCAACAGCTCAAACCATTTCGACTTGAAAACGAGTTTTTGGGCAGCACTGGTGCCAAAGTCGTTTTCAATAAAGGTGGCGGCGCCAATTGCAGCGGCAAAAAGGATCATATAAAGGCCCGCTGCTGATGTTGAAAACAGCCGGTCGAAAACCTTCCTGATAACTTGATTCATCTCAAAATTTGTTAGAGGTGTGGTGGGGTTTCCAATGGGCTAAAATACGCATAGATAGGGGGTTGTTGGTAAGAATATCCCATCCTTGTGCCGAACGGGAACAAGAAACCGATAAACCTGAAAAAACTGTGACTAAAAGCCTGTTAGTGGAAATGAGGCACTGACCTGGATTCACCACCGCAACGGGTCAATATAGCCGCCTCAGGTGTTGTTGTTGGCGTGGAACACGATCAGTGGGATCTTGCTGTGGAATGCCATTTTTTTGGTAAAGCTGGAGTGGAACAACCGCTCCCAAAGCCGCCGTTTTGGAATGAACATGGCCAGCAAGTCTATCTTTTTTTCATTGAGATACCGGTCAAAGCCCGTGATGAGGTCCGGGCTGTTGATAACTGCAAAGTCTGTAAAATCAAACGGATAATTTTCCAACAATATGGTGTCTTCCTCTTCCCCGATATTTGGTTGTGTTTCCACGTGAACAAAGTGTACCCGAGCTCCCAGGGTGACTGCAAAATCGAGCAATTTTGAGGCGGCTACCTCGTCCTTCGGGTTGAAATCCGTGGCGTAGGCTATTCTTTCTATTCCTTTCCATTTGCTATTTACAGGAATGGCCAGAACCGGGCAACATTTTACGTGCATCAAAGTGTTCGTAGTCACACTGCCAACGATTTTCTCAAATTGTGTGTGGTGTTCACCCAGGGTTCCCATGGCAACCAGATCATACTTTCCCTCTTCTGCCAGATCGTGTATTTCTTCAGGAATGAAAACCCCATAAACCGGGATGGGCCTGCCTTTTATTTTGTCGGGAACAGCATCAACAAACGCTTCCAGCTTTTGCACAACGAAATCCTTTTTATCACTGATCATTTTTTCCAGCATGGCAGAGGTCATTCCCGGTGTTTCGATGAAAGGCAAATTAAATATGTGGGTCACGTCAATTCTGGCCTCAATTCGCTTTGCAAGTTCAACGGTGTATTTCAGGGCATTTTCAGCGCCTTCGGAAAAATCAGTGGGGAACAGTATTTTTTTCATGGGTGAACGGTTGAAATCGTTTAGCAGCTTTTGTGATCGGGCTAATCAATCTGTAAACGTTGGTTGGACAGAAACCCCCTCAGGTCGTGTTCCCGGAGCGTGCCTTTGTCGGTGGGGCGAAGCGGCCTCCACATGTCAAATGTGTTCCGGTATATCACTGCATGCAATCCGAACACTTCATGCAAGGTTGTTACCAGTCCGTTTACAGTGAGTTTGTCATCCAGCTTGATGAATCCATTGTTGTGCACATTTCTAACCTCACCAATTTTTGAAGAAGCGGGTATCTTGAAAGTGGCAGATACTTTCCCTTCCTGTTTGGCTACCTTGTAAAACTCCAGCTTCAGGTTTGGATACACCGAGGCGAAGGTAACTTGCAAGGATTTGATGGTGTTGGAGTCAGAGATACGCATGGTGAATTAATTTGCACCAAAAATAGTTTCCTGGTTTGCCGTTATCGTTGATGAATATCAATTCCTGGCATTGATATTCATCAAAATCAAAAGCCGTCAGCACCATTGGCTGACGGCCTTCGTAAACTAACCTATGTGACCAAAAAACCCTGTTATTCAGTTGTTTGCGTGTTACCTTACCACCAAAACAGGAACCTTTTCTGTTTGGTTTAGCACACTTTCCGTAACGCTTCCCAGAAGAAGCAATCCCACCTTTGAGTGTCCTTTGGCTCCCTGTACGATGAAATCCACCTTGTGCTTCCTTGCGTATTTCATAATGGCATCGGCAACACTGAACCGCTTCAACTCAGCGATTTCAATGTTTAGGCCCTTGCGTTCTTCTTCCGTGAAGTAGGTCTGCAAAAAATTCTGGAAGGCGCCTTTGCGGTCCTCCAGCAAAAACTGTTTGAGTTGTTCTTCGGTTTTGCCAATGCGATAGGTTTGAATGGAAGGCAACTCATAGACGTTCAAAACAGTGATTTTAATTTCTTCTCCCATTGTTGAACGCAATTCAAGTGCTGTTTTCAACGATTTGATTGAATTCTGAGAGAAGTCAAACGGAACAAGTATGTGGGTCAGTTGAGCTGTGGTTTTATCCGGAACTATCAATGCATTGCATTCAGTCTTTCTAACCAGATTCTTTAAGAGGATTCCATGACTGGTATCGCTTGTACTCTTGCCTGTCACCACCAGGTCTGCTTCATTCTTTTCGACAACTGTGACCAATTCGTCAAGTGGATTTCCTTCGGTAACAATGAACTCATCTTTTGGAGACAGCCTGGGTGCAACGTGTTCTTTGACCATCTTGTCCATCTTCTGTACAATGTCTTTGCTCAGAAGGATAAAGTCTTCCATTTTCTCTCCGGAGTACAACTCAAAGGAAGGAACAACATGAACATAAGAAACATTCTCAATGGGAAACTTTGTTCCGAAAAAGCCGAGGAATTTGAGCATGGGCTTATCGCTCTTACCCAAATCCAATCCTACCACTGCGTGTTTGATCTTTGAAAACATCTTTTCCGATTTTTAGGCAACATTGGTGTTTTCATGTTACGCCCGTCAGGGGCCCACAGGAAGCGACACCAGCCTCAACAAGCAGGATGAAGTTTGATGACCGGTACCCACTTCATCGCTTTGCGACAAATGTAGCTTCGTCTTGCCCGCATTTTGATGACCGGTGTCAAGCTTGCATTTGACAATTGTCAATTTGCTGAGTTCAAACCCACATTTACTAAACCTCCAAAGGTTTGGTAAACGTCCAAAGGGGACTCATTTACTTGACGATCAAAACCGGTAAGCAGTTCGTATTCGCCAGCATCTTTTCGGTGACACTACCCAGGAGCAACAATTCCAGCTTTGAATGACCCTTTGCGCCGGTGACGATAAGATTGTGACCGTGCTCATTTGCGTATTGGACAATGTGTTGCCCTATGGGCCGGCGCACACTTTCGGAAACGGTCAATGTCATTCCTTTTTGATCTTCTTCAGAAACATATTTGTCAACAAATTCGGGAAGTGCTTCTTCCCGGTCTTCTTTGATAAGCGCTATTAACTTGATCTCACTGAACCGATAGGCACCCACATTGGGCGGCAATTCAAAAAAATGTAAAACTTCAATTTCCGGTTTGTTGTTCAGCGATTTGGCAAGCGCAACAGCCGTTCTGAGTGCTTTGCCTGAATTGTCGGAGAAGTCAACCGGTACAAGTATTTTTTCAAGTTTGAATTCAGCTTCCTCCGGAACGACCAATGCGTTGCATTTGACATGACGGGCAAAGTTTTTGGCTGTGATCCCATGAGAGCGGGTGTTGGATTTTTGCCCGATAACGACCAGGTCACTGTTTAGTTCTTCGGCGTTTCTCAACAATACTTCCAACGGGTTTCCCTCTCCCACCCAAAAAGAATATTTTGTTTCCACCCCTTTGAGCTCCTTTTCCAACATGCCCTTTATTTGATCACGCACCTGAATATCTCCATTTTGGAGATCCTCTCCAATGGTATCAATGTATTCGTTCACAGAAAAAAAATCCGTTGGTGGCACTACATGAATGAAAGCAACATGCCTGACCGGCACGTTTTTGAAGAATGCTGCCAGGTATTTCAACAGCGCCTTATCAACCGGTCCGTTTTCCAGCCCGGCCAGCAGTTGAGTAACTTCCAAAGGTGCAATTCCGGGTTTCTTTGATTTTTCATGCTTCATATTTCCAGTTATTTGATTCAGTAATGAGTCCCCCGATCCCGAAGAAATTTCGGGATCGGGACGGGATTCGGGAGTCCCGGAATCAACCCCTCTAAACAAATGAGGGCACTTTTTGCCGGGCACTCAGTAATATTTTCAACTACTCACCACTGGACCATGAGTTCAGTCCACTCATTCCCAGCAGGGGGACAAGTTCAGGAACTGAAACGAAACAGGCAATGATATAGATCAGGGTGAAAAAAAAACAAATTTCGAAAAACCGGGGTCAGGGGCTGTCAATTCCTCCAAACCAGTTGTAATCCCTTTGGAAATCCGACTCGTTTAGAGAGCTGAAGTCCTCTAATGTGTGGTTCCTGAAAAAATCACTGAGCCCCTCGCGGACTTTTACGAAATCTTTATGGAGGATACATGGATGCTGAGGGTCGCAAGGGGTGGTTCCCAGCAGGCAAGTCCTGATGCCATTTTGGCCGCTAATTGCATCCAGTATGTCCACCAGTCTTGTTTTGAGGTTTTCCTTCGTCAAAAAGACACCTCCATTGCTTCCTTTTACCGAAGAGACAATACCGGTATGTGCCAGTTTTTGAAGTGTTTTGGCCAGGAACTGTGGAGGTGCATTGATAGCTTTAGCGAGCTCTGCGGTGCCCACCGGTTCGCCTGAATTTTTTCTATAAGCCAGGTATAGCGTAGCTTTTAATGCGTATTGGGTTGATTTACTAAACATTTCTGTGGGGTTATTGGTCAATTGTTTTGGTTCGCAAAAATATTGGCAAGTGTGCAAGTTTGTTTTGTGACAAAAGTCAATTTCGGACCTGATCATCGTCATCATCTGCTTTTGGGTGGTGTACAAACTTTGCGACATTAAAGCGGACATACTTGTCCGATTAACACATCAAAACCTTCAAACTATGAAATCTATCGCATTGAAATTCATTCTGTTTGCATTGGTGATGGCTGCGTTCTCAGCGTGTGGTTCCGATTCAAATGCGGGTGCGCCGGCGAGCAAACCCAAACCAAAATCCATGTTGGCGGATGAGCCTGACCCAATGAATGACAAAGGCATTGGCCCTGTTACAGAGGTAAAACTCGATCCGGAGGTAGATCAGGAATTGGCAGCCAAGGGAAAAGAAATCTATGAAAAAATGTGTACTGCCTGCCACAAACCTGAAGAAAAGTTCATTGGACCTCCCCAAAAAGGAGTGCTTGAGCGCCGTACTCCTGAGTGGGTGATGAACATGATCTTAAACCCCGAGCAGATGGTTAAGGAAGACCCCATTGCCAAAAAACTTCTGATGGAATACAACGGCTCGCCGATGGCGAACCAAAACCTCACCGAAGAAGAGGCAAGAGCTGTTCTTGAATATTTTCGAACCCTCTAAAATAAACTTGATTGACGGGGAGGTGGAGGCACTCTTCTTCCCCTCAATTTCATTGAAAAACTGACTGATCATTATGAAGTATTTATCAAGTCTTTTAGCAACAACGGGTCTGGTCGTTTTCTTTTTCATCCTTTCGGGATGTAATCAGTCAGGCCAGCAATCCGGAGCTTTGAGCTCTGATGTCGCATCTCAGGTTTATGTCCCCCCCGGACAGTATGATGAGTTTTACGCCATCGTATCTGGTGGTTTTAGTGGTCAATTGAGTGTTTATGGGCTTCCGTCCGGAAGACTATTTCGTGTAATCCCTGTTTTTTCGGTTGACCCGGAAAAAGGCTATGGTTTTAATGAAGAAACAAAACCCATGTTGAACACTTCTCACGGATTTGTTCCCTGGGATGACGCTCACCACCCCGAGCTTTCTCAGACAAACGGAGAAACTGATGGACGTTGGGTATTTATTAACGGCAACAACACACCAAGGGTAGCACGTGTGAGTCTTAAAACATTTGAGACGGAAGACATCATCGAGCTGCCGAACAGCGGTGGCAACCACTCCTCTCCATTTACGACGGAAAACACTGAATATGTGGTTGCCGGTACTCGTTTCAGCGTACCAATTCCTCAAAAAGACGTTGAGATCGCTTCTTATGCCGAAAACTTCAAGGGAGCGCTTTCCTTCATCAAGGTTGATCCTGAAACAGGTCACATGTCTATTGCCTTCCAGGTACTCATGCCCGGATTTGATTATGACCTTGCGCATGCCGGCAAGAATAACTCTCACGGCTGGATGTTTTTCACTTCGTACAATACTGAGGAGCAAAATTCATTGCTGGAAGTAAATGCTTCCCAGAATGACAAAGACTTTATCGCTGCCATCAACTGGAAAAAAGCCGAGGAATATCTGGCACAAGGGAAATTCAAAGAATTGCCTACCAGCTATGTTCACAACTATTGGGATGAAGAAAAACAAATGGCTGTTTCTGAAACCATCAATTCTGTGAAAGTACTGGATCCAAGTGAATGCCCGGACATGGTGTACTTCCTGCCTACTCCAAAATCTCCTCACGGTTGTGATGTGGACCCAACAGGCGAATACATCGTCGGTGCCGGAAAACTCTCAACGGACCTTACCGTTCACTCTTTCACCAAAATGCTCAAGGCAATTGATGAAAAGAACTTTGATGGTGACCGTTATGGAATACCCGTTTTGAATTACGATGCAACAGTTGCCGGTGTAGTGAAGGAAGGTGGTCTTGGCCCGCTTCACACCGAGTTTGACGGAAAGGGCTATGCCTACACCAGTTTCTTTATTTCTTCTGAAGTGACCAAGTGGAAAATCGGCACCTGGGAAGTGGTTGACCGCATCCCGACATATTATTCCATAGGCCACTTGATGATTCCTGGTGGTGATACCAAAAAACCCGATGGCAAATACCTGGTAGCGCTGAATAAGATTACCAAGGACAGGTTCCTGCCTACCGGTCCTGAGCTTTGCCAATCCGCTCAACTCATTGATATTTCGGGTGACAAGATGAAGCTGTTGCTGGATTTCCCAACGGTTGGTGAACCACACTACGCACAGGGAATTGCCGCCTCCAAGGTTGTGCCCAATTCAAAACAGTTTTACAAACTGAGCGAAAACAAACACCCCTACATGACCCCGTCTGAAAAAGATGGCAGGGTTGAACGCAAAGGCAATGAGGTGCACGTGTACATGACCTGCATCCGCAGTCACTTTGCTCCGGACAACATCGAAGGAATCAAAGTAGGTGATAAAGTGTATTTCCACGTCACCAACCTCGAGCAGGATTTTGACGTTCCTCACGGCTTTGCCGTGCTGGGTGCTCAAAATGCAGAGTTGCTGATCATGCCGGGGCAGACTGAGACCTTGCTTTGGGAGCCGAAAAACGAAGGGGTGATCCCATTCTACTGCACCGACTTCTGTTCAGCACTGCACCAGGAAATGCAGGGTTATGTGCGCGTCTCCGCCCGCAACGCAAATACAGCGCTTCGCTGGTGGACCGGTGCAAATCCGGAGATGTAATACAGGTTGGGTAGTGGCAGGCATAAAACGCTTGCCACTACCAGACTCTTCGCAATGGATTGATTGAGACTTTGAAGTACTTGCAGGGCCGGCGGTCAAACATTTCATGGCTTTGGTTTTGATGCTGAGAATCCTTCCATACCTGTGTTGATGAGTAAGCCCGGCCCTGCTTTTTTTTCATGGAAATTGCAATGTAGATCGTCAATCGTCATTTCGCCATTGAAACCCATTCAAAATCCAACAGCATGAAGACCTTTCACAAAGTGCTTTTTATTTCAGCTGCGTTGATGCTTCTGGCATTGTTTGTCTTCCCGATGTGGAGGATAACTTTGGTGGCTCCCCAATACCCCCACGGTGTGACGATGTACATTTGGATCAACAAGATAAACGGCTCTGAACCCGGCACACTTCAGAATATCAATATTTTGAATCATTATGTTGGGATGAAGAAAATTGTTCCCGAATCAATTCCCGAACTCCAGTATTTCCCCTATGTGATAATGGCCATGTCATTTCTGGGAGTAGTGTTTGGGTTCATCGGAAAGCGATCCCTCTGGATATTCTGGTTTGCATTACTGGCCGTTTTGTGTATCGCCGGAATATATGATTTCTATTTGTGGGAATATGATTACGGCCACAACTTAAGTCCTGACGCACCAATTAAAATACCTGGAATGGCCTACCAACCACCTTTGATCGGGAATAAGGTTCTGCTCAATTTCCTGGCAAAATCATGGCCGTGGATTGGCGGATGGTTTGTAGGGCTGTCTTTTTTCCTCAGTGGATTGGCGATTTGGCTTTCCGGGAAAAAATCATTGAAGTATGAGAACGCTGATTCTGTCAAGTCTGATTCTTCTGTTAGCACAGGCATGCACACCTTCACCACAGCCAATTGATTTTGGCACTGACCCATGCGCTCATTGCAAAATGAGCATTGTTGACAAACCGTTCGCAGCTGAAATGGTTACGACCAAAGGCAAGGTTTACAAGTTTGATGCTATTGAGTGCATGGTCCAGTTTATTCAAGACAAAGATGAAAGTGATCTAGCCCTCTTGCTGGTACGGGATTACAATCATCCTGATGATTGGGTGGATGCCAGGAACGCATTTTACCTGATATCCAAAGAGATTCCCAGTCCCATGGGAGGCTATCTGTCGGCCTATCCGTCCAAAGCCGCGGCTGAGGCAATGAAAGCTGAAAAAGATGGAGAAATCCTTGACTGGACTTCTTTGCGTGCAAAATATCAGCGTTGATCTTTTCGTCGCAACAACAGCTCCGCATGAAAAAGCAATTCAGTACCATTCTGTTCCTCTTTTATCTATGGTTGCCATTTGCCACAGGCAATACCATAGTGGTTTGTCCGACTTGTGAAGTTGAGACAATCGCCGACGGGGTGAAGTTGGCCAATGAATGTGATACCGTCTTGGTAAAAAAAGGCGTTTATGAGGAGAATAACATCTTGATCGAGAAGAATCTAACGCTATTGGGAGAAGAGCGCCCTGTCATTGATGGAAAAAATTCCGGAGAAATAATTACCGTTGAGAATAAATACTTCTACATTGAAGGATTCAGGATACAAAATGTCGGCAGGTCTTATGTCGAAGACAGGGCAGGAATAAGAATCAGAAAATCTACTCAATTTACAATCCGGAATAACGAGTTTGTCGAAGCCTTTTTTGCGATATACCTTCAGAATTCTTCAAAAGGTTTGGTTGAAAACAACCTGGTGATGGCCCAGTCACAGGATGAAGCCAATTCCGGCAATGCCATCCATGCCTGGTACTGCAGTTATCTCGAAATAGCAAACAATGTGGTTAAGGGAAACAGAGACGGGATTTATTTTGAGTTTGTTGACAACAGCCTGATACATGACAACCTGAGTCAGAACAACATTCGCTATGGCCTTCATTTTATGTTTTCTGACAATGACAGTTATTTCAACAATGAATTTGTTGACAATGGTGCCGGGGTTGCGGTCATGTATTCGAAATTCATTTCAATGAAAAACAATGTTTTTCGCGAAAATTGGGGAGCTGCTTCTTACGGTTTGCTTCTTAAGGATATTTTTGATTCTGAAATCAATTACAACAAATTTGCCCGGAATACTATTGGCATATTCATGGAAACTTCCAACCGATTGAATATACGGGAAAATGAGTTCTCTGAAAATGGATGGGCATTCAAGATGTCCGGTGGCAATCAAACCAACATTTTGACTAAAAACAATTTTCTTCACAATACTTTTGACTTGTCTGTTCACTCAGCGGGTAGTGACAACACTTTCAATGGCAATTACTGGAGTGATTATGCCGGCTACGACCTGGATAAAGATGGTGTCGGGGATGTGCCGCACCGGCCCATGAAGTTATTCTCTTATGTGGTTTCGTCCACCCCGGAGGCCATGGTTTTGCTGAGGTCTTTGTTTGTTGACTTACTCAATTTTTCGGAAAAGGTCAGCCCTATCTTTACGCCTGAAAATGTCATAGACAAAACACCTCTTATGGATCCTTTACCCGTTTTTGGAAGATGATGGTTTTTCCTCAACGGGTGAAGTACAACGAATTGATGAGATGATTCAAATCAAAGGACTGGAGAAGTCATTTGGGAAAAATCATGTACTGAAAGGTCTTGATTTAAGGCTTGAGCCGCCGGGGTTGATTGCCATTCTTGGTCCAAACGGTTCAGGCAAGACGACGCTGATAAAAACAATACTTGGGATGGTCATCCCAAACAGGGGTGATGTTTTTATCAATGGTGACCCGGTCAGAAATGCGTGGCAATATCGCAGGCAGATATCTTACCTGCCGCAAATTGCCAGGTTCCCGGAAAATATCCGTGTCAGTGAGCTTATCTCCATGGTCAAGGACCTCAGAGGGGAGACCGAAATGGATGTTGCCCTTGTGAGCTATTTTGGACTACAGCCATTCATGGACAAGAAATTGGGTAACCTTTCCGGAGGCACCCGGCAAAAGGTCAACCTGGTCTTGTGTTTTATGTATGATTGCCCCATTGTTATTTTAGATGAGCCAACGGCCGGATTGGACCCTGTTTCTCTGGTCAGGCTCAAGAAGTTGATACAAAGTAAACGAAAGGAAGGCAAGCTCATATTGATAACCACCCATGTGATGAATCTTGTGGAAGAATTGGCGGAAGAAGTGGTGTATTTGCTCGAGGGGAATATTCATTTCAGGGGGTCTGTTGATGAGTTAAAAGAAAAATACAAAGGCCGGAATGTGGAAGAGTCAATTGCTGCGCTGTTGCAGAAAGACGGGCCTATTAATTTCCGGATGGATTCAATCAATGGGCAAGTGGATATCTCTGCACTTGAACAGAAGAACTGATGTCTTTTTTGGATCTCAAAAAACAGGATCATGCTTAAAATTTTCAAATATAGTTTTTTTGACCTGGTGAGGAGCCGCTGGACCTATATTTACGCCGGGTTCTATTTTCTTTTTACCCTTGGTATGCTGATGCTTAGCAGTGACCTGAGCAAGGTAGTGATCAGCAGTATGAATGTAGTGCTGATCCTTTGCCCTTTGATTGCCACCATGTTCGGGGTGATGTATTATTACAATTCACGTGAGTTTACAGAATTGCTTTTGTCTCAACCCATAAAACGGACCAGCATCTTCACCGGGCAATTCCTGGGGCTGGCTTCCTCTCTTTCGGTCAGTTTGTTGGTTGGGGCAGGCATACCGTTTTTGATGTTTGGTGTGTTTGGCTCAGACCAGGCAGGTAATTTCATGGTCCTGCTTTTCAATGGCGTGGTGCTTTCCTTCATCTTTGCTGCTATTTCATTTTTTATTGCCCTGAAGAATGAAGATAAGATAAAAGGGTTTGGTCTTGCCATTCTTGTTTGGTTGCTGCTGGCAGTAGTTTATGATGGAATACTACTGCTTGGCCTTTCCTGGTTCAGGGATTATCCCCTTGAGAAAGCCTCATTGATTGCCTCTGTATTCAATCCTATTGATCTTTCCCGGATCATGTTATTGCTGAAGCTGGACATTTCGGCGCTGATGTCTTTGACTGGTGCCGTTTACAGAAAATTTTTGGGTTCAGGAACCGGAATTTTTGTAAGTGTGGCGGTTTTGTTGATGTGGGCTATTGTTCCAATCTTTGGTATCCGGAAGATGTGTTTGAGAAGGGATTTCTGAAGCGGTTTTGATTGTTTGCCAAATTATTTTTCGTGTTGCCTGCTAAAATTGCCACTTTTGTTGCGGGTGTTTCTCTTTTCAGAATAAATGCCTTTTGAGTGACAAAAGTCAATATGCTATGTGACAAAGGTCAATTTTGAAGGGTAGGAGTAAAATCTAACTTGCGGCAAAATTTTTACCGATGGAAATCATCTTCGTACTAATTGCAATCAGTTTAGTAGTCGCCGGGGGATTTCTGGCTGCTTTTATTTGGGCCGTGAAATCCGGGCAGTATGATGATGATTATACCCCTGCCATCAGGATTCTGTTTGACGACAAACCTGTGAGGGAGGATGCCGGGAGTGCACTTGAATCCGAAAGTAATACTGACCACTAAACAAGTTTCCTTATGACACAAGTAGAACGAATCCAGTACGACAATGCGATCGTCAGGAATTTCGCTTATGCTACCTTGCTTTGGGGGGTAGTGGGCATGACTGTGGGATTGTTGTTGGCTTCACAATTGATCTTTCCTGCGCTGAATTTTGACACGCCGTGGCTCACCTTTAGCCGCATTCGTCCGTTGCACACCAATGCTGTGATTTTTGCATTTGTGGGCAATGGGATTTTTATGGGTGTTTATTATTCGCTTCAGCGTCTGCTCAAGGCCAGAATGTACAGTAAAGCACTGAGTAACATTCACTTTTGGGGTTGGCAACTGATCATTGTATCTGCTGCCCTTACGCTCCCTCTTGGCCTTACAACAAGCGGAGAGTACGCCGAATTGATTTGGCCCATTGACATTGCCATTGCATTGATCTGGGTGATTTTCGGTATCAATATGTTTGGCACCATTCTCCGGAGAAGAGAAAAACACCTCTATGTAGCTATTTGGTTTTACATCGCTACCTGGGTCACTGTTGCATTGCTCCACATTGTAAGAAGTTTTGAGTTGCCGACCAGTTTAATACACTCATATCCGGTTTTTTCGGGTGTTCAGGAGGCTTTGGTGCAATGGTGGTACGGGCACAATGCTGTGGCATTCTTTCTCACCACCCCGTATCTTGGCTTGATGTACTATTACCTTCCAAAGGCAGCCAACCGGCCGATTTTTTCCTACCGCCTTTCGATAGTGCACTTCTGGGCCCTGATCTTTATTTACATCTGGGCCGGTCCTCACCACCTGTTATACACCTCATTGCCCAACTGGGCCCAGTCATTGGGAATGATCTTCTCGCTGATGCTGATCGCACCGTCGTGGGGTGGTATGCTGAACGGCTTGTTGACGCTGAGGGGGGCCTGGGACCGGGTTCGCCAGGATCCTATTCTCAAATTCCTCGTGGTGGCCGTGACTGCCTACGGTATGTCAACATTTGAAGGCCCCATGATGTCCATCAAGAGTTGGAATGCTGTGACCCACTATTCTGACTGGACCATCGGTCACGTACACATTGGCGCATTGGGTTGGAATGGCATGTTGACTTTTGGCGTACTTTATTGGCTGCTTCCACGAATTTTTAACACCAGGTTGTACTCTGTAAAGTGGGCCAATACACACTTCTGGCTTGGCACACTGGGTATCATTTTCTATGCAATTCCTATGTATTGGGCGGCTGTTGTTCAGAATATCCTGTGGAGGGCATTTACTCCTGACGGGTACCTGGTATATCCGAACTTTCTTGAAACAGTGACCCAAATCGTTCCGATGTACGGCATCCGGTTGTTTGGCGGATTGTTGTACTTCACCGGAGTGATAATCGGAGTTGTAAATATGTTCAGGACCATATCAAGCGGTAAGTTGGTGGCCAATGAGGTTGTGGAAGTTCCTGTTGTTGAGGAACACAAACCTGCAGGCAAAGAGTATTGGCACCGCTGGATAGAGAAGCGCCCCGTTCAAATGCTTCTGGTAAGCTTTGTACTTGTCTCAATTGGTGGCGCGGTGGAATATTTACCACTGTCCTTAATTGATGAGAATATTCCGAAAATATCCACTGTTACACCTTATACTCCTTTGGAGTTGCAAGGTCGTGATATATATGTTAGAGAAGGCTGTGTGGGTTGCCACTCTCAAATGATCCGTCCCATGCGGTTTGAGACTGCCCGTTACGGTGAGTACTCCAAGTCAGGAGAATTTATTTACGACCGTCCTTTCTTATGGGGTAGTAAGCGAACCGGGCCGGATCTTGCACGGGAGGGTGTAGGCAAACTGAAGAAGTCAGACGCATGGCACTATAATCACATGCTGGATCCCACCAGTACTTCTCCGGGTTCGCTGATGCCTGCTTTCCCCTGGCTTCATAAAAATGACCTGGACACTACCACTACCATGAACAAGATTCGGGTTTTGCGGAAGTTGGGTACTCCCTATGAAGAGGGCTACGAATACATTGCCAACGATGACCTGATGGTACAAGCCAAAAGGATTGCCCAAAGTCTGAAAGAGGCAGGTATTGAACAGGAGGGAGTGGAGCGCAAGGAAATAGTTGCGCTTATTGCCTATCTTCAAAAGCTGGGAACGGGTATTGAGCCCACAGCTGAGGCTGAAAAGTGATGCTAATTTGTTGAGAGAACCCACGAGGGGTTCTCTCAACCTCAAAACACAATATCATGTACAAATACCTCTTGCAATCAGTGGAGAACATGAATTGGCTGGCGATATTCTCGTTGGTGCTGTTCTTTGTGATCTTTTTAGGGAGTACAGTTTGGATAATGACCCGGAAGAAGGATTACATAGACAAGATGTCAAACCTTCCGCTGGAAGATGATGAGTGAGAATGTTTCTCAAAATCAATCAAAAACGAAATCAACTCTTCAGGATATGAAAAACAGATCAATTCGAATAAAGGTTTCGCTGGCATTGCTGCTGCTGCCTTTGGTCTCTTTTGCCCAGGATGCCGGCTCTGCCGGCAATCCCCAAAACTTTTGGGAGAATGCTTTTGGGTCCATCGTATTGCTGGCAGGGGCCATTGTTGTCCTTGCGGCTTTGATTGCCATCGTCAAACTCTTCAATATCATTGTGAAGATGGAAGAGTTGCGGGTACTCAGGGAAAAAGGCGTGGAAGAAATTGTGGAGAAGTACAAGCAACCGGAGGAGAGCTGGTGGAAAAAATTCATGAAATCCGCTACTCAGTATGTTCCGGTTGAAAAAGAGGAGGACATCATGTTTGATCATGAATACGATGGTATTCGTGAGTTGGACAACCGCCTGCCGCCCTGGTGGCTGTGGATGTTTTATGCTTCCATCATATTTGCCGCAGTGTACTGGACCTATTATCACATTGCCGACGGCCCGTCCTTAATTGATGAATACAACAAAGATATGGAGGTGGCTCAGGCAAAAATTGATGAGTACCTGGCTACCAAGGCTGATGCTATTGATGAGAACACCGTTACACTGCTGACGGATGAAGAAAGCCTGGCAATGGGACAATCAACCTTCGAAACCCTTTGCATGCCCTGCCATGGGATGAACGGTGAAGGCAATTCCATTGGCCCAAACCTCACCGATGATTACTGGTTGCATGGCTGTGGAGTAAAGAATGTATTTAAGACCATTAAAAATGGCGTAATTGAGAAAGGTATGCAATCCTGGAAAGACCAATTGCGACCGGTGGAGATTCAAAGGGTTGCCAGTTACATAGTTTTCAAGCTACACGGCTCTAATCCTGAAAACGCCAAAGAACCTCAGGGAGAGCTATGTACGCCGGATGAAGCTGAGGGAGGGGGCGCTACCCCTGCCGAGGCCAACCCTGATGAAGCCCCTGGCGAAGAAGATACAGAGTAATCGGAATAATAACTTTGAAATGGCCGGGAGCACAATTCCCGGCCATTTAACTTTTTGGTAGTTAACGGACAATCGCCTCTCAAAAATTGAAAGAAATGAACAGGGAAATTGAAAAAATCTACCAGGATTCTGAGTCCTTCAGAGATCGCCTTGCTACTGTTGACAAAAGGGGAAAACGCATCTGGGTGTATCCCAAAAAGCCCAGCGGCAGATTTTACAGGTGGAGAACCATTGTCAGCTGGATTTTATTGGCCGCATTGTTCACCATGCCTTTCATAAAGGTGAATGGAGAGCAATTCCTGTTGTTCAATGTACTTGAAGGGAAGTTCGTTTTGTTTGGGATGGTATTCACCCCGCAGGACCTTCACCTGTTTGCTTTGGCAATGGTGACCCTGGTGATCTTTATCGTGTTGTTCACTGTTGTTTTCGGAAGGATATTTTGCGGCTGGATTTGCCCTCAAACCATTTTCATGGAAATGGTTTTCAGGAAAATCGAGTACTTTATTGAAGGGGATGCCAACCAGCAGAAAAGATTGAATGCTGCACCCTGGACTACGGACAAGGTTGTCAAAAAACTTAGCAAGCACATTATATTTTACGGAATTGCCGTACTGATTGCCAATATTTTTCTTGCCTATATAATCACTTCAGATGCGGTGCTCCAAATTATCCGGGAACCTGTTTCTGCCCATGTGGGCGGTTTCCTTGCAATGCTCATTTTTGCCGGTTTGTTCTATGGAGTGTTTGCATTCATGCGCGAGCAAGTTTGCACAACCATTTGCCCTTATGGAAGAATGCAGGGCGTGTTGATAGTACCGGAAACAATTGTGGTAATTTACGACCACGTCAGAGGTGAACCAAGGGGAAAATTGAAAAAATCCCGCGCCAACCCTGCAACTGATATTGCAAAGACTGTGGCCGCAGGCGCTGCCAACCCGGAAACTGCAACTGCAGAAGCACCCATCAAAGTTCAGGGTGATTGTATTGATTGCGGACTTTGCGTGCGGGTTTGTCCAACAGGTATTGATATCAGAAATGGAACCCAACTGGAGTGTGTCAATTGTACAGCTTGTATTGATGCCTGTGATTCCATTATGGAAAAAGTGGGCAAACCAAAAGGCCTCATCAGGTACGATTCGGCTGTGGGAGTAGAAAAGGGCGTTCGCAAAATTTTCAACTGGCGGGCAATTGCCTACTCTGCCGTTTTGGTCGCATTGTTGTTGCTTCAGGCATTTCTCCTGATCAACAGGTCTGAAGTGGAATTACTGGTATTGCGGACTCCGGGCCAGTTGTATCAAAAAGTGGATGACACCTGGCTGGCAAACCTGTACAATTGGGAGATGATCAACAAGACCAGCGATGACATCAATAATGTGGAGTTCAGGGTGCTTAACTTTGATGGTGCCAGAATCAGGCCCATTGGAGATAACCTCGAGCGGGGGTTGGCCAAAAATGCCCTTTCCAAAGGTGTGATGTTCATTGATTTGCCAATTGATAAAGTTGAGCGACGAAAAACCAAATTGGTCATAGGGGCATATTCAGATGGCAAGCTGATTGACAAAACAACGACCAATTTCCTCGGGCCTATCAAATAGCCCGGGGATGGCCCTTTACAACACCCTCAAATAAAATTGAAGAGTTATGAAATTTACATGGGGTACCGGCATTGCAATTTTTTACATCGCCTTCGTCGTCGTTATGGTTGGAATGGTGGTGTATAGCAAGACCCTGGACAACAGTCTTGTGGTGGAGAATTATTACGATGAAGATTTGAGATTCCAGGAGAAAATTGACAAGCTCGAAAATTCAGCGAAGCTGGAAAAAGACCTGGATATTTTGACGACAAAAAACCTGGATGTGCTGCTCAGTTTCCCGGAGCAAATAAAAAACATCAAGGGCACGGTGTTGCTATACCGGGCCGATGACAAGGCAAAAGACGCCCGCTTTGATATTTCAGTGAATGAGCACAATCAAATGCTCATACCCGGAAATAAATACCTGGGTGCCCGCTGGACTGTGAAAGTGGATTGGCAAGGCGACGGCACCCCTTATTACAAAGAAAAGGACATCCTGTTGTCCAATTAGCAGGCACCTATCTTCCCGATAGATTCCGGTATTCAGCAGCTTTTACTTCATTGCCCAACTTACTGTAAGCCAATGAGTAAAGGTAGTAGTCGTTGGGTTTTAGGTAGGTCCGGCTGATCGTGTCGAGCATGTTGATGCATTCTGAATATCGCCCCAGCCGGTAATACACATTTGCCAGCGATGAGCGGGCGAAATAATTTTCCGGGGCATATTCCAGGGCTTTCAGCAAGCTCTTTTCCGCGTTGTCGTAGTCGCCCATGATGATGTACATATTTCCGAGGTGGATATGGCCCGTCGGAATATCTTCGTAAATCGCCAGTGCTTTTTTTAGTTCCTCGATGGCTTGCCGGGCGTATTCTCTGGCTTTGACTATATCCGTTTTTTGAAATTCCACAGCTTTTCGGGCGAAAGATCCTCCGTGGTTTTTGCGCATCCTTGCATTGTCAGGGGCCAGTTTCACATCGTGTTCAAAGAGTGCAAACCTGTCTTTCCAAACCGGCAAATGGGATTCAACCTTGACAAGGGCGATGGCAGCCAGTATTACCGTTATTGCAACAGCTGCAAAGTTATTTTTGAAAAATTTGACGGCACTGTATTTATCTTTTTCCTGCTCTTTGATCAACCTGGAAATCAGCCAACCCAGAAGGATGCATATACCCAATACAGGCTCGTAGAGGAAGCGGTCGTTGTAGGCGCTTACATTGGTGACGATGATGCTGGTAAATATTGAGACGGTAATAAAATATTGCAAGGCACCAAAGCTGTAAAGTTTGCGGCCTGGCAAGCCCTTCAGCCCGATGAAGAGCAGGCCGAGGTTTGCCAGAAGGGCGGCATACACCCGCCAGTCGTTCCAGCCAACCAGGGGTATGGTCAGGTAGGAATAATCGCTGAGCAGTGGGTGCGGGAACACGGTTTTGAAAAGGTAAACTCCCAATACCAGGATATTGGAAGCGATTCGCTGGTCAAATGTTTCTGCCGCCAACAGCGAGTTGTCCAGTGGTGTCAGGGTGACACCTTCGTTGATGCCACCAAGGATAGCGCTTCTGATGGCCAGGTAAATGAGCCCTGCGGCAATAAAAGGCAGTGTATAAGCCAGTGATTTGGCAACACTTGTTTTTCTGAAAAACCAGAACAGCAGCGGGAAAACCGCCAGGTTGGTGAGGGCCGATTCTTTGGAGAAAAGACCTATGCCATAGGTGAGTACAGCCAGGCCCATCAACCACAATTTCTTTTTGTCGTGGTATTTCAGCAGGAGTAGGGCGCCCCCTAAAAAACCCAGAAATCCGAGCATGGTATCCCGGCTCTTGATGTTGGCCACCACCTCGATGTGGATGGGATGGAGTACGAACAGAAGGCTGACGATCACCGGCAGGGCAGGGTGGTAATTCCTCAATAATGTTGCAAGGAAGAGAAAGAGCAGGAAACCCGTCAGGCCATACATCAGAATGTTTGAGATGTGGTTGGCTTTCGAATCCAATCCAAACAACTCGTACTCTATGGCAAGTGTCGTTAGGGGCACGGGCCTGTACGCCCTTGCTTTGATGTTTTCACTGTACCCTTCAAAATAGGACGTGGTCCATATTTCATCCAAACCGTCGAGGCCCTGTTTCACGAAGCGGTTTTCCTTTACAACGGCGTCGTCGTCATAGACAAAGTCAAAATTGTGACTGGGAGCGTAAACCAGCATGGCGAGGGCTGCCATCCCTGCTGCAATGATCAATTTCCACTTTGTTGACCAGGGTTCAATTATTTTTTTCGGGGATTTTGGCCGTCTGCTGTGAGGAGTGAGCGGTCGGGTAACTTTGGTTTTCTTGTTTCGTTTTGCCATAGCGGATCGAATTTCGTCTCACCTGCGAATTTGCAATTCTTTCGACGATCGGCCAAAATGCTTCAACTTACTTTGCGATGTGATGACAAATTGAGCCCTTATCCGGGCACTCTTGATTCCATGTATTGCGCCACAGCCCGGGCCACGTTCTGGCCGTCCATTGCAGCTGATATGATACCCCCGGCATATCCGGCGCCTTCTCCGGCAGGAAAGAGCCCGGGGGTGCTGATGTGCATGTACGTTGCCTTGTTTCGTGGAATTCTGACCGGTGCGCTGGTGCGGCTTTCCGTCGCAATGACGTTGACTTCTTCGCTGAAATATCCCGGCATTTTTTTTCCGAAGACACGAACCGCTTTTTTCAGAGGGTCATAAATCCAGCCGGGCAGAAGCTCATGCAATGGTGCCGGGTACAACCCCGGAATGTAAGAGGAAGGGGGCAGGGTAGTGGAGACCTTGCCCTTCACGAAATCTGTCAATCGCACGGCGGGTGCTTTTTGGCTGCCATCACCGTATTTAAACAGGTTTTGTTCTACTTCCTTCTGGAAAATCATGGCTTTGAAAACGCCGTGTGCATCGTATTCGTGAAGGTCTTCCAATTCAACCTGTACCACTGTGCCGGAGTTGGCAAAGGGGCTGTCACGGCGAGACATGGACATGCCGTTTACGACAATTTCACCCGGGCTGGTGGCCGCCGGTACGACCAGCCCCCCGGGGCACATGCAAAAAGAGAACACCCCGCGATCGTTTACCTGGCAGGCCAACCGGTAAGAGGATGCCGGCAGGTGCATGCCCCTTTTTTCAACGCCGTACTGGATGCTGTCAATCAGCGGCTGCGGGTGTTCAATCCTGACGCCAAGGGCAAAGGGTTTTGGCTGGATGACGATGTGCCTTCTGTGCAGGAGCCGGTAAATGTCCCGTGCCGAATGTCCGGTTGCCAGGATCACGGCTTTGGCCCTGAACTCCAGTTTGTCGTTTGCGATGACGCCTTCCATTACTTCGTTCCGCAAAATGAAGTCGGTAACCCTGGAGTTGAAATGCACCTCTCCGCCGTGTTCCAGAATGGTTTGCCGGATGTTGGCAACGATTTGTGGCAATTTGTTGGAACCAATGTGCGGGTGGGTATCCACCAGAATGTCTGATTTGGCGCCGTGCTCCACGAGGAGTTTCATGGCTTTGTAGATATGGCCTCTTTTGTGGGAGCGGGTATAGAGTTTTCCGTCGGAATAGGTACCGGCACCACCTTCGCCGAAACAATAGTTGGAATTTGGGTCCACCCTGCCGAACTGCTGGATGGCTCGCAGGTCTCTTCTTCTTTGCCTCACATCTTTTCCCCTGTCCAGAACGATGGGTTTATACCCCAGCTCTATCAGCTCCAGAGCGGCGAAGTAACCCGCCGGCCCGGCACCAACGATGATCACAGCAGGTTTTCGGCTTGCATCTTTCAAACCATCCAGGAATACCGGCTCGGGGGCAGGGGCTTCCCTCTCATAAACTTCAACCTTGAGTCGGAAAACCGGCCTTGGGCCCCTGGCATCCAGCGAGCGTTTCACCACTTTTACCATTGTCACGTCCTGTTCGCTGGCCTGCGCCCTGGCAATGGCCCTTTTTCTGATCAGTCTGGAGTTTTCCAGTTCATGCGGCAACAGTGTGAGTTCAATGGTCTTTTGCATTCCAACAGGATAAAGGCTTCTCTGGGTGTCATTTCCCGGAAGGGCAAAAGAAAACAGAATTGAGAGAAAAAAGTCATTTAATCTTCTGAACGCTTGATCAACAAGCTTTCCTGGTCGGCAGAGGCTGTGGCGACGTAATTGTCAGGCAGGTAAATTTTCTGAACCACAACCTCGGTAAGGGTTACACCCCTGATTTTGATGGGTTCCCGCTTCATGTCTTCCGCTTTTAAGACGGCGGTTTCCCCTTGTATTTCCAGGGTGTAGTTGTAGCGCCCGGCTTCTTCTACGAAGTGTTTGAGAATGGCAGGGGATGCCTGGAAGAGCTGGATGTGGGTTTCTGTCAGAATGGAAGAGCTGGCCCAGGGTATGATTTCGTATTCACCGGGAATCTCCAGTTTCACGGATGATACCTTGTTCAGTTCAAAGGTTTGGTGAATGGTTTTTTCTACCTGGCCATAGGCTGATGCGCAAAAGAAAATGGCCACAAGCGAGGTTGCAAGGATATGTTTCATTGGGTTGACAGTGTTTTTGTGTTTCCGGAAAAACCGGCTTTAATGGGATCCCAAACTATCACCTATCGATTCGTATGCCAATTCTTCGATTTGAACTTCCACACTTTCAGGAATGTACACTTCAAAAGATATTACCTCATGAAGTTTCTGACCGTCTTTAAACTTGATTTCTTTTGTGAGCGCCGGTGCGAAGATCGAAAAAATTCCGTTTTCAACGGTTCCTTTCAAGTTGTAACGTCCGTTGGCTACCAGGCTTTTAAGCAGGTATTCGTTGCCGTTTTCCAGCTTGATGGTGATCAGGATGCGGAGGTGTGGTTCGTTCCAATGCTTCACTTCAACATTGGCATTGACCCCAAAACTGACTTGTGAGATGTCGTCCAGTCGGAAGGATTTGACGAGGGTTTTCTCAGTTCCCTGAGCAAGAGCAGAGGTAGTGATGCCGAGCAGGGCGAGGGCGAAGAATGCGAGATTGATTTTCATAACGAAGGGTTTTTCATTGGATGAACCGGTTAAAGATCGCAAGGGGGCAAGTGCGTAGTGTTCAAATGAGCCAAATTCTGTTCAGAAACCTGGCTCGTTCATGGTGCTCGTCATCAATGAACTTTTTTTACATCTGTCAGGATAACACAAAATAGGCGAATTATGTTTGCCAGTCAAGTTATTGCCTGATTTTCTTTCGGATCGGGGCACCACTCACTGAATTGTACGGCAGCTCTGACACCCGGGTTGGGTAGTGGTTTAAGCGGAATGGACAAATGGCAATCAGCCGACAATGGCTGCCCTGATGCGAACAAGTTTCACCAACAGGTTTTCGAGCTGATGAAGGGGCAGCATGTTGGCCCCGTCGCTGAGCGCATTCGCAGGCTCGGGGTGGGTTTCGAGGAAGATGCCGTCAGCACCGGAGGCTATGGCGGCAGCGGCAAGGGTGTCAACGAAGCGCGGCTGGCCGCCGGTAACGCCCCGGGCCTGATTGGGTTGTTGAAGGGCATGGGTGCAATCCACGATGACCGGCACGTCAAATGCCTGCATGATGGGCACGCTCCGGAAATCAACGACCAGATCATGATAACCGAAGGTAGTTCCCCTTTCCGTCAGCATCACGTTTTCATTTCCGGACTTCCGGATTTTATCCACAGCATGTTTCATGGCTTCGGGCCCGGCAAACTGGCCCTTTTTGATGTTGACGGTTTTACCGGTTTTTGCGGCAGCGATGAGCAGAGAGGTTTGCCGGCAGAGGAATGCCGGTATTTGCAGGATGTCAACCACTTCGGCGGCCATGGCTGCTTCTTCGTCTTTGTGGATGTCGGTGGTGAGGGGCAGGTTGAACTGTGTTTTTATCTCTTCGAGAATGCGGAGGGCTTTTTCATCGCCAATGCCGGTAAAGGAACCCAGGCTGGAGCGGTTTGCTTTGCGGTAAGAGGCTTTGAAAACCAACGGGAGGTGGAGTTTCGACGAAAGGGCAGCCAGTTTTTCTGCTATACCGAGGGTCATGTCCCGGCTCTCCACCACACAGGGTCCGGCGATGAGGAGGAAGGAGTCAGGTTCTTTGGGACCCGGTGATTTCAGAATGGAGGTTTTTTGCATACCGTGTTTTTTTTTCGTCGCAAAAGTAGCTTGTGCACCCAACGCGCAAAAGGCCCCGGTGCAAACGCACCGGCAGCCTTTTGCGAAATGTTATGATTGATTTGATTTGGTTACATCTTCATCGTCACGCCAATGCTGATCAGAGAGATGCCATAGCCTGCTTCGGCATAAGCACCGAATTTGTTGCTGAAGTAATAGGTGGTTCCGACATATCCCGAATAAAGAAAACTGTTGTTGGGCGCATTTGGATTGTACGGGGTGGGTCCTTCTGCATCGCGCTCCATGGGAACTCCGGTCGCTGCATCTTTCTCTGTGCGGTTGGAGTTGGCAAAGCCAAAAGTAAGTCCTCCGTAGAAATCCACTTTCTCCGTGATTTCTTTGTGCATCTCAGTGCGCAAACCGAACATGAAGGTTCTGTTGTTGACCACGGTGGTGTATCCATCCAGGAATTCTCTGGGAGCGGATGTGATATCTGTATATCCCAAAAATGTGCTGAAGGTAAATCGCTTACCTACGATCACTCCTGCGCGCAGGCTGATGGCCGGTACATGTGTTTTGGCATCGCCGGCAACGTAGGTCGGAACGGTGCCGATGCCGGCACTGAAAGCGAATTGCCCGAATTGGGTAGTGCGGTCTTGGGCCATTAAGGAGGAGGAAATCGTCAGAATCGAGCACAACAGAAGGAGTGTGAGATGTTTCATAGTAAGTGTTTTGAGTGAGTGAATCGCCAGGAAAAGTGCATTGACACATTGATAGCCTGAGCTGTGTTTGCAATTGGATTCCATGGATGTTTCGTTGGGAGGGAAGTAATTGTGGGCAGGTAATCAGGCGAAGCCAAAATCTGAGCCAAAGGCATTGATTCAGGAGAAGGGTGATTTAAAACAGCGATAACACTGCTTTTCCACCCATCGCAATGTGACGTGCAAAAAAGCACCTCCTGATCAGGAAGTGCTTTTTTTTACCAATATCTTTTAATAGGAATTGTGATTTGCTTCAGCAAAGTCATCATCAGCCGCCAAACCGGATGGCTTCTACCGGGTCGAGTTGGGAGGCCTGCATGGCGGGAATAAGCCCTGAAATAACACCGACGGCAACAGAAAGCCCGATTCCGAAGAGCATGTTGCCGGTGCTGAGGTAAATGGGGAAAGGCAATGCGGCGCTCAGCAACTGCAAAACGCCGTAAACGAGCGCCAGGCCAAACAAGCCTCCGATGATACACAGAATGACGGATTCGATGAGGAACTCCAAAAGGATGATGCTTCTGCGTGCACCCAGGGCTTTTTTGATGCCAATGATGTTGGTGCGTTCACGGACGGAGACAAACATGATATTTGCGACGGAAAAAATGCCGACCAGAATGGCGAAAACCCCGATGGCCCATCCCACCATGTTCAACACGCCGAAAAACTGTTCAAACAAATTGGCGAGGATGGTGAGGTTGTTCAGGGCGAAGTTGTTTTCTTCGAGGGGTTTCAGTCTTCGGGCTGCCCTCAAAACCCCTGTGAGATCGTCTTTGAGTTGCTCAACGCTGACGCCTTCTTTGGCCTTTACGTTCACAGAACCACCCCAGAAGCTGGTATTCTTCACGTTGGCGAAACTCTTGGCATATTCGTAACTGACCACTGCAATGTTGTCGTAATTCATGATCTGGAGGAGGTCTTTGCCGGATTTTTCAAAAACCCCGATGACGATCATGTCCCTGCCAAACATCTTTACGGTTTTCCCGATGGGATCGAGGTTGCCGAAAAGTTTTTCGGCCACGTTGTGGCCAATGAAGATCTTATTGGAGCCATAGTGGTATTCGGAGGGAGTCCAATACCTTCCTTTCTCGAATTCTACGTTGAACAGCTTTTCAAAATCGTAGGTTGTTGCCACCGTAAACACCCTTTCAACACTGTTGGAGCGATACTTTGCCGTACGGGCTCCGATAAACAGGTGAAAATCAGCCAGTGATGCGGATTTTACTTTCTTCTTAATGGCCAGCAAGTCATTGTAATCGGGGCTGGGGCGGCGCATGTACTTCCACCAGTTGTTGTGGGGGTCTTCGGTCCAGGGCATTTTGGAGATGTACACGGTGTCGTCGCCCAGTTTTTCCAGGCTGCCCATGATGTTGTCCTTCAGGGAATCAACAGCCGATTGAACACCTACGATACAGAAAATGCCGATCATGATTCCCAAAAGGGACAGAAAAGTGCGCAACTTGTTGGAGGTAAGCTGGTGAAGGGCCTGAAGGATGCTCTCGTTGATGACTCGTAAAATAACCCGCATGGTGGTTGATTTATTTGCGCAGTATGGTGATTTCCGGTAACAGGAATTGCGCAGCGAAAATCAAAATACTATCCCAGGTACGTTTAATGATTCGATGAAGCCGTGTTTTTCTTCTGCAAAATTTTACAGCAGAACTTATACCTCTTGGCAGGGGAGTGTTCCAGGTGCTATTTTCCTAATTTCGCAGCGCTTTTCGGAACCTGTCCGCTAAACTTTTCTGAACCACTCAAATAATGGAGCCTGTACAAAAGGTCGGTGTGATGGACTTCCTCGATGAAGCAGATGGCCGGGTGATCCTCGATGTGAGAACGCCTGCCGAATTTGCTCAGGGACACATCCCCGGTGCCAGAAACATGCCGCTTTTCAGCAACGAAGAGCGGGCTGAAATCGGTACCCTTTACAAACAGGTGAGCAAAGAGAATGCTTTCAGACGGGGGCTCGAGGTAGTCGGGCCCAGGCTGACGGAGTACATCGAAAAGGCCGCGCAATATGCCCCCGGCAATAAAGTAGGCGTGCATTGCTGGCGCGGCGGTCAGCGCAGTTCGAGCATTGCTCAGTTGCTGGCTTACTCAGGCTTTGACGTGTCGGTTCTGGAAGGAGGCTACAAAGCCTTTCGAAATTTTGTGCTGTGTGCTTTCAAAGAATGGGATTACAGGATTGTGGTACTGGGCGGAAAAACCGGCAGCGGAAAAACCGAAATACTCCACCATTTGCGAAGCGAAGGTGAACAGGTGCTGGACCTGGAGGGCCTGGCCAGGCACAAGGGGTCGGCCTTCGGTGCACTGGGGCAGGATCCACAGCCCAGCGTTGAACATTTTGAAAATGAGCTGTTCTCCGAACTGAAGCAAATGGATTTTTCCCGAAGGATATGGGTGGAAAACGAAAGCCGGAGCATCGGTAAAATCTTCATCCCCCAGGGTTTTTGGGACAACATGAAAAGCAGTCCGCTCATCCACATCGAGGTACCCTTTCACATCAGGGTGGAACGGCTCATGAATGACTATGCCTCTTTTCCAAAAGAACAATTGCTGGCTTCCCTTCGGAAAATTGAACGCCGCATGGGGCCTCAAAACATGAAAGCCGCCAAAGAGGCCTGCGAAACCGGGGACCTGAAAACCGCCACCGAACTGGCGCTCAAGTATTACGACAAGGCCTACCTGATGGCTACCGCCAAAGGAAATTTCAGCCGGGAATTCCACCCCGCTTTCGATACCATTAACAGCCGGGAAATTGCCCTGGCGCTGATTCAATTTGCTAATGAACACGAACTCTGAAACAAAAACCTGGAAACTAACCCAATACAGCCACGGCGCCGGTTGTGGCTGCAAAATAGCTCCCGGCGTGCTCGACGATATCCTCAAAAGGGCAGGGGAGGCCTCCTTCTTTAAAGGCCTTCTCGTCGGAAACGGCCAACGGGACGATGCCGCCGTACTGGACCTCGGAGACGGAACAGCCATCATCTCTACCACGGATTTTTTCATGCCCATCGTGGACGACCCGGAGGATTTCGGTCGCATTGCCAGTGTGAACGCCATCAGCGATGTGTACGCCATGGGCGGCACTCCCATCCTCGCCATTGCCATCCTGGGTTGGCCCGTCAACCAACTGCCGCCAGAGGTGGCCGGCGATGTGCTGGCAGGTGCCCGCAAGGCCTGCGACGCAGCCGGCATCCCGCTGGCCGGTGGCCACAGCATTGACAGCCCCGAACCAATTTTCGGATTGGCCGTCACCGGCAGGGTCAACATCGGGCACCTGAAACAAAACGGCGGCGCCCGGGAAGGAGACCTCCTCTTTCTGACAAAACCGGTCGGCGTGGGTATTTTGACGACGGCACAGAAAAAGGGTAAGCTAAAACCCGAACACGCCACCCTGGCCCGGGACAACATGGTGAAACTCAATGCCATCGGAGAAAAACTGGCCCGGCTCAACGGCGTTCACGCCATGACCGACGTGACGGGCTTCGGCCTGCTGGGGCACCTTCGGGAAATGTGTGAAGCCTCCGAAACCACAGCGGTAGTACATTTTGAGAAGGTGCCTTTACTCGACGATGAGGCTATTAGGTACTACCTATCTGAAAACTGCATTCCCGGCGGCACCCATCGCAACTGGAGCAGCTACGGAGACGTGGTAGGCAGCATTTCCGAAGAGCAGAAATACATCCTGTGCGATCCGCAAACGAGCGGCGGCCTGCTGGTGGGCGTGGATCCCAGCCAGGTGCAGGATTTCCTTTCGGTAACGCAAAAAGCTGGCTTGAACCTGGAGCCGATCGGCAAGATGAAAGCCAGAGGCGAAAAGCTGATTGAGGTGGTTTGAGAGGTGTTGAAATTGTTGAAATGTTGAAATGTTTAAAAGGGTAGAGGATGTTTTGGTCAAATCCTCGGTTCCCCGTCTGGCCTGGCGCCAGCCGGACAGGCTCCGTTCCGGCAAGTGTTAAGTCGAGCATGGCGAGACGTCACCTGCCGTCCAAAGGTAAGATAGGTTGCAAGTGCCGCTTCGCTCAACACTTGCAACGACGGAGTGAGAGGTGTTGAAATTGTTGAAATGTTGAAATGTATAAAAGGGTAGAGGATGTTTTGGTCAAATCCTCGGTTCCCCGTCTGGCCTGGCGCCAGCCGGACAGGCTCCGTTCCGGCAAGTGTTAAGTCGAGCATGGCGAGATGTCACCTGCCGTCCAAAGGTAAGGTAGGTTGCAAGTGCCGCTTCGCTCAACACTTGCAACGACGGAGTGAGAGGTGTTGAAAT